>JAVKCM010000133.1:0-126387 GCA_040222735.1 Fuerstiella sp.
CCGGTGGCGATGGCCGCCGGGCTGGCGACGCTGCAGAGGCTGGAACGCGATAATCCTTATGATCTGCTGGAATCTCTGTCGCAGCAGCTGGCCGACGGCCTGCTGCAGTCCGGAGCCGAAGCCGGCGTTCCGGTTCAGATCAATCGCGTCGGAAGCATGCTGACCATGTTCTTCAACGACAATCCGGTCACAGATTTCGAATCCGCCACGGCCTCCGACACCGACAGATTCTCCAGGTGGTTCCATGGCATGCTGGATCGAGGAATCTATCTGCCGTGCAGTCAGTTCGAAGCGCTGTTCGTATCGGCTGCTCATACGCCGGCGCTGGTGGAACAGACGCTGACCGCAGCGCGGCAGGTCATGGCGACGCTGTAAGACAAACTGGAGACCGCCCTACGACGGAAAGTCGCAGGGTGTGACAAGCGAAGCCTGCCGCCAAAAACACCCCAGCACGCGAAACACACCCAACCGCCTTCCCGCAAAGCACCTCCACCGCCTACGCGCCGGCACACCACGGCCAGCCAACGCCGGATCAGGCCCGCACGAACACGATTGTGCCTGACCCTGTTTGGCCTGCCGGGTCATGGAGACCTGCGGTCGGGGCGGTGAGGCGGTCGGGAGACCGCCCCACAACAACGCACCGCCCCACAACGACGAGAGCCAAGAAGGGGACAGGCACTTTCGAAGCGTTGCGCGGCTCGATGCCACGAACAGAGCCCGAAACGTCGATTCAGGCCGCTGCCGTCACACCGCGCTCCGTCCGGCCACACTGCACGTCCGTACAGACACCCCGCTGACCAGGCAGGCGGTCGGCCAAACGGTATTGTGCCTGTCCCTTTTTGGCGTGGTCCCAAACGGTATTGTGCCTGTCCCCTTTGGGTGCCACCGTCGGGGCGGTGGGGGGGTCGGGAGACCGCCCCACAACAACGAACCGCCCCACAACAACGAACCGCCCCTCAACGACGAACCGCCCCTCAACGACGAACCACCCCTCAACGACGAACCACCCCTCAACGACGAACCACCCCTCAACGACGAACCACCCCACAACAACGAACCACCCCTCAACAACGAACCGCCCCACAACGACGAACCGCCCCACAACAACGCACCGCCCCTCAACAACGAACCGCCCCACAACAACGAACCGCCCCTCAACGACGAACCAGCCCTCAACGACGAACCAGCCCTCAACGAGGAACCGCCCCTCAACTGGGGACCGCCCCAAAACGGGAGAACCACCCCAAAACGGGGATCTGTGGCGTGCCGTGCAGATCGAGGATACCTGACTGCGGCCACTGATTCCGACGAAGATGCCGATCGCAGGGATTCTGAATCAGCCCCGGACGTTGCCGAATGTCAACAACCTGGATTTAGCGGCAGCAATACGAAGGTATTTCAGGACATCATCCGGGTTTTTACGAAGAGTTGGCCGCTGCAGTACCGACCGCAGCCTAGGCTAGGGAAGTCCCGGGGAGGCCATGGCGTCTCCGTTATTCCCCCCGCACGCCTATTTTCCTCATCGGAAACATGAGCGCAAACTTACTGCTTCCCGAACCACCTGTTCGTTCAGTCGGCCCTCCCGCCGACCTGGCCGATCTGGTGAACGCCTATGCCGACGAACTGCCACGTACCGGCTGGCTGACCAGACTTCGTCTGACGCGTCCTCGACAGAACCTGACCTGCCTGCCGCTCGCCACCCGAATCTGCAAGCGGATCGTGGATCTGGTGGGAGGATCTGTTCTGCTGCTGGCCGCCAGTCCTGTCATGCTGTGCGCTGCCGTCCTGGTTAAGATCACGTCACCCGGCCCTGTCATCTATTCGCAGACCCGAGTCGGTCTGAATCTGCGGAAGAAGGCCAAACGTGATCGGCGGCAGGGCGAGGGCCCGCTTCCGCACGCCATCGAAGACCGCCGGGAAGCCGGTCGGGATCGGCGGGAAACCAACAGCTATGGTCGTCTGTTCACAATGTACAAGTTCCGCACAATGAGAACGGATGCAGAGGCACATGGAGCTCAGTTTGCGCATCAGGACGATCCCAGAGTCACATCGGTGGGACGACTTCTGCGGCGGACACGAATCGACGAACTTCCCCAGCTCTGGAACGTGCTGCGCGGCGACATGTCCCTGGTGGGCCCACGTCCGGAACGCCCGCAGTTCATGGAAACGCTGTCGAGCGATATTCCGGGCTACCTTGATCGACTGGGACTCAAGCCCGGTCTCACGGGAATGGCTCAGGTGGTGAACGGCTACGACAACGAAATCGAGGGCTTCCGACGCAAAGTCGGCTATGATCTGCTGTATCTGCAGAACTGCTGCCTGCGCAATGATCTCAAGATTCTGCTGCGAACCGTTCGTGTTGTGCTGACCGGCGAAGGTGCTTTGTAGAAGCCGCCGCCGCGATGCCACCGTGCTGCGTCTTTTTCGGACCACAGTGAATCCGACCTTCCGGAACGGATCCCGCAGGCACGTGCAAACCCCAAAAAGGCCGTCACGGCCCGGTGAGGCGGTGACGACCTTGCTGATCTGCTGCTGTCAAAATCGCGTTGATGCGATTCTGTATGTCTCGAATTACGGGCTGGCCGGAAGAGCGGCTTCGAGATCGTCCAGCTTATTGTTGTTGTCAATCGCAACAACCAGAGCTCCGACGGCGGCACCGACGGTGGCCAGCGTGATCACATCCAGCATGCCGAATCCCGACGTTGGTGCACAGGCATCACCGGGCTCACAGTAGACATCCTGACCGCGAACGACGGTTTCGTCGATGGCGACGACAATACCTTTGGTGGCACTTTTCGGTGCGGCACCTACAGCCCACAACCGAACCGGACTTCTGAGCGGCCCGACGACAACTTCATGAGCACCTCCGCGAACGCCGGAAATGGCGAATTGTCCCTGCGTGTTGCTGCGGGCGGCGGCCACGGCGGCTCCCTGGTAGCGGAGCTGGACAACGGCGTTGGGAACAACCTGTCCCTGAGAAGAGTAGATCTGTCCGTACAGAACACCTTCCTGAGACAGTTCCACATCCTTGATGATTCCGCTGCCGCCGGCCATGACCGGACCAGACAGAAGAACTCCAAAGCACACGGCCAGACTCGTGACTTTGTGTAAGAGTGTGTGCGTTCGCATTGTGGTTTTTCCTTTTCCTTATCGTAAGACAGCAGCAATCCAGGGCGGGCCGCTGAAATGCGGACTCATTCCTTGAATGGTGTTTCGACACAACCGACACGACAGCTATAACCATACCACGAGAACTTTTTCAATTTTTCGGAATAATCGTCAAAAACATCCCTTCCTGCCAGGTCGTCGATCGGCCACAGTCGGGTTCGGCAAAAGCTGCGCAGGCCGCCTGGATAACCGCCGGAATCTGCAAGTCGGAATCCGATGGAAGATCGCCATCGAAACATCGAGTTGAAATTGCCTGCGACACGAGTCCTGACATCGACGGACGTGGGTTCGCCACACAGGTGGCCCTGCAACCTGTTTCACACAATACAATCCACACCGGGAGTTCTACTGTGACCAGCGAATACACTCACGTTGTCGATCTGGCCAGAGAAGTCGAACCACCCGACGACGGAATTCTGACCCGCACGTTATTCAACGGCGATGACCTGAAAGCGGTGATCTTCGGTTTCGGCACTGGCGAGGAACTGTCGGAGCATACGGCCTCAATGCCTGCAATCCTGCACTTCATTCAGGGCGAGGCGACCGTCACGCTGGCCGACGACATGATCCAGGCTCGGCCGGGAACCTGGATTCACATGTCCGCCAATCTGAAGCACAGCATTAAAACAACCTCGCCTGTCGTGATGCTGTTGCTGCTGATGAAGAAGTGACGGCCGATCAATCGGACATTCTGAAGGCGAACAAAATGCGACACGGCTCGAATCTGGACCCACCGAATCGGTTTGAAACGGTTTACCGCGAGACCGATTTCGAACACCTTGAATGGGACGAGGAATACCGAACAGAACGAGAAAACCGACGCATTGAATATGTTTACGACGCCTCAAGGTCGGTCATTTCAGAAAACAACTCGCCGGATATCCCCTTCACCTACAGCCTGAATCCGTATCGTGGCTGCGGCCATGCGTGTCCCTATTGCTATGCCAGAAACACGCATGAGTATCTCGGCTACAACGCGGGGCTGGACTTTGAAACGAAGATCGTGGTCAAGCGGGAGGCTCCGGCGTTGTTCCGGGAATTCCTGGCCAGGAAGTCATGGCAGTCTGAGCCGATTACATTCTCCGGCGTGACTGACTGCTACCAGCCTGCCGAGCGTGAATTTCGGCTCACACGCCAATGCCTGGAAGTGGCCCTTGAGTGCCGGCAGCCAGTCAGCATTGTGACAAAGAATGCTCTGGTCGTGCGTGATCTCGATCTTTTAGAGCAACTGGCCAGGCTGAATCTCGTCCATGTCTTTCTGTCCGTGACCAGCCTCGACCCGGAACTGGCGAGGGTCATGGAGCCGCGGACCAGCATTCCATCAGCCAGATTGCGGGCGGTGAAGATGCTGGCCGAGGCCAGCGTGCCTGTCGGCGTGATGGTGGCACCCATCATTCCCGGCCTGAACGATTCCGAAATCCCAGCGATCCTGAAAGCGGCCGGGGAGGCCGGGGCAGACGTCGCGAACTACATCCTGCTGAGACTTCCTCTGACGGTGGAGCCCGTCTTTATGGAGTGGCTGGAACGAACGCAGCCGGATCAGAGGGCGAGAATTGAAGGGCGAATCCGGAACACCCGCAGCGGTCAACTCAGCAATTCCGCATGGGGAGAGCGGATGAAGGGCAGCGGTGAAATCGCCGACCAGATCCGAAATCTTTTCCAGATCTTCGTCAGAAAGCACGGTTTAGGTGGCAGGCTGCCGCCCCTGGATTGCAGTCAATTCCAGCGTCCCGACCCCGACCCGCGGCAGTTGAAGCTGTTCTGAGCCTGAAATTCGTGGCATTTGCCGAGCGGCACGGGGCCACCGTCGCCTGCATGGGCGGTCGCGGGCCTCACGATTGGCCGATCAGACTGACGGCGTCTGGTTGGACATTCAAATCCGTCCTGGCTAATAAGTACGCCTTTCAGAGGCGTTTCTTTTGCGAAGTGTCAGAGGTCCCGGTGGCGGGACCTGCTAAGCGGCGTGATTCAGACCGCCGGTTCCGCGCAGCCGCCGTGGCGATCTGTGCGACGTAAAAGCAACAAATTATAGCCTATTGTATCACGAGGTCGTACGGATCGTCCGATTCTGGATCATCTGCGACATCAAGCTTACAGGAGCACAGCGAGTTCATGCCCGACAACACCAATATTGAAAGCATCCTGACAGAAACGCGCAGCTTTCCGCCGCCGGCGACGTTTACCGCTCAGGCAAATATCAGCAGCGAAGAGCAGTACAACGAATTATGGCAGCGGGCCAAAGACGACCCGGCCGGCTTCTGGGGTGACATGGCTGAAAATCTCAGCTGGTTTCGCCGCTGGGACACCGTGATGGAAGGCGCCATGCCGAACACGAAGTGGTTCGAAGGCGGCAAAATCAACGTCAGTTACAACTGCATCGACCGACATCTGGAGACGGAGCGCCGCAACAAAGCCGCCATCATCTGGGAAGGTGAACCGGGCGACACGCGGGTACTGCGATACCAGGATCTTCATCGCGAAGTCTGCAAATTCGCCAATGTCCTGAAAAATCTGGGCGTGGAAACCGGCGACCGTGTGACCATTTATATGCCCATGATTCCGGAACTGGCCATTGCAATGCTGGCCTGTTCGCGAATTGGAGCGATTCACTCAATCATCTTCGGCGGATTCAGTGCCGACGCCGTCGCGGACCGGAACAACGACGCTGAGGCCCGGCTGGTGATCACGGCCGACGGGGGCTGGCGGCGGGGCAAGGAAATTCCTCTGAAGGCAGCGGTCGACGCCAGTCTGGAAAAATCTCCCTCAGTGGAAAAAGTGGTCGTCGTCCGTCGCACGGGCGGCGACGTCGACATGGTTCCGGACCGGGATTTCTGGTGGGACGACCTGATGCAGGATGCGTCCGCAGACTGCGATCCGGTTGAACTGGACAGCGAACATCCACTGTTCGTTCTGTACACGTCCGGCAGCACCGGCAAGCCCAAGGGAGTGATGCACACTTCGGCCGGCTACCTGCTGGGCACGATGTTGACAACAAAATGGGTCTTCGACCTGAAGGAAGAGGACACATACTGGTGCACGGCGGATATTGGCTGGGTCACCGGCCACAGTTACATCTGCTACGGTCCTCTGGCCAACGGCGCCAGCGTCGTGATGTACGAAGGGGCCCCGAACTGGCCGGACGAAGGGCGTTTCTGGGAGATCGTGGAAAAATACCAGGTCAGCATCTTCTACACCGCGCCAACCGCGATCCGCGCCTTCATCAAATGGGGCAATCAGTGGCCGGAAAAGTACGATCTGTCCAGCCTGAGGCTGCTGGGAACCGTCGGCGAGCCGATCAATCCGGAAGCGTGGATGTGGTATCACAAGGTTATCGGACAGGAACGCTGCCCGATTGTTGACACGTGGTGGCAGACAGAAACCGGGGGCATCATGATCAGTCCGCTGCCCGGCGTGACGGCAACCAAACCGGGCAGCTGCGCCCGACCGCTGCCCGGCGTCGTGCCCGACATCGTTTCGGAACAGGGCGAAAGCCTGGGGCCGAACCAGGGCGGTCTGCTGGTGATGACGCAGCCGTGGCCGCACATGCTCAGAACGCTGTACGGGGATCATGATCGATTCATCGATGTGTATTTTTCCAAGATCGAGGGATGTTATTTTGCCGGTGACGGTGCCCGTCGGGATCAGGACGGTTACATCTGGGTGATGGGCCGGGTGGACGACGTGATCAACGTGTCCGGTCACCGCCTGAGTACCATGGAAGTCGAAAGTGCCCTGGTTGCCCACAACAAGGTGGCAGAAGCCGCCGTGGTCGGGTTTCCTCATGAAATCAAGGGAGAAGGCATTTCGTGCTTTGTGACCCTGAAAACGGATGACGGCACGGACGAACTGAAAGCAGAGCTGACGAAGCACGTCCGCGAACAGATCGGAGCACTGGCGACGCCGGACCAGATTCGGTTTGCGACGTCGCTGCCCAAGACACGCAGCGGCAAGATCATGCGACGTCTGCTGCGAGACATTGCGGCAGGTCGGGAGTCTACTCAGGACACCACCACGCTGGAGGACTTCAGCGTGCTGGCCAAACTGCGGGCGGACGAAGAATAGTCGCCCGAATCGTCTTCTGACGGCGGTCCGACAGAAAGGCCGCCAGACGAGGCCGTCACACGTGGTCGCCCCGGAATTTTCCTGAAATTCCGTGCGGCGACCGCATTGTCGGCTGGTCAAACCCGCATTGCCGAAGCGCGCGTCTTGTGTTATCACTCGCTTCTCTTCGAAACTCTCTCAGCCTGCGAAAACTGCAGGTGCAGGTTCTGATCTCGCAGAAATCCGCGGGTTTTGAGCCGCCGCCCGACAGAAATATCGGGTTTTCGAATTCACGGTCTCTCAGTCACATCGCTCGGGAAGGACCCCGGTGCGGTACTCGCCATGGAGCTGGCAAGTGGGTCAGGCAAAACACAAACTTCGAGTCCTGTTTGTTGATGATGACGAATCCATCTCAGGACTGCTCGAATCAGAACTTCCTCGGATGGGCCATGTCGCCACGGTATGCCGGACACCGAGTGAAGCGATTGACGCCATCACAAAGAACACGTTCGACGCCGCCATCGTCGATCTGCGAATGCCGGGCGGCAGCGGCTGGGATGTGATCGATCACCTGCGAGACAATGCTCCGGATACTGACTATGTCATCAGCACCGGTCACGGCAGCATGGACGATGCCATCCGCGCCATTCGCATGGGCGCTTATGACTTTCTGCCCAAGCCGGTTTCCCTGTTCGAAATCTCGGCCGTGCTGCAGCGGATCGGCGACAAGAAAGCGCTTCAGAACAAGAACATGGCTCTGGAATCCCGCCTGCAGCAGGTGGAAGGCCGCTCTGATCTGATCGGTGATTCTGCGGTGATGGAGCGGGTTCGGAAACTGATCGAAAAGATCGCCCCCACCGATTCCGCCGTGTTGATTCTGGGAGAAACCGGAACCGGCAAGGAAATGGTCGCACGACGAATTCACGAACAAAGCGACCGGGCCAGTGCTCCTTTTGTCGCGGTCAACTGCGGCGCTATTCCGGAAAACCTGGTCGAAAGTGAATTCTTCGGCCACCGCAAAGGCGCCTTCACCGGAGCCGACACGGCCCGCACCGGCCTGTTTGAAGTCGCCAACGGCGGGACCCTGTTTCTGGACGAACTGGGCGAACTTGACAAGTCTATGCAGGTCAAGCTGCTGCGGTTTCTGGAATCGGGCGAGGTGCGACGTGTGGGAGAAAACGAACCTTTCAAGGTCGACGTCCGCATTGTGTGCGCCACTAATCGCGATCTGCAGGAAATGGTCGTCGACGGTACGTTTCGCGAAGACCTGGTATTTCGAGTCAATACCTTCGAAATCCATCTGCCTCCGCTGCGTGAGCGTCGCGAGGACATCCCGGAACTGGCTCGGCATCTGATCGCGCGCCACCTGAAAAGAGACCTGGTCCCCGAATCCATCCTCGCCCCGGAAACCGTAGAGTTACTCAAGACACTGGACTGGTCCGGCAACGTGCGGCAGCTGGCCAATGTGATGGAACACGCCGTCATTCTTTCCGACGGTCACTGTATCCAGCCGGAAGATCTGCCACGCAATCTGACCAGTGCTCGATCTTCGTCACAGGAAAAAAGCAGTCCTCTGCTGGGTGACGAACCCGTGACACTGCGCGAGATGGAAGATCAGATGATTCTGCACGTGCTGGACAAGCACGACGGCGATAAGCCAGCGGCTGCCAAAGAACTGGGCATCGCCCTGAAGACGCTCTACAACCGCCTGAATCAGCTGGACCAGCATCTGGAAGCCGGTTAGGATCAAACGGAAAATTCCTGTCGTGTCGAAACGTGGCGTAAGCTTCCAGCCTGCGTTTTTCTGCATCGCAAGCTGGAAGCTTACGCCACTTATTTTCCCTCGGTCCTTAGTCTGCGTTGCGCACGGTTCGCGCTGGAAATTTCGGAAACCTGCAGCTGAGCGGGCTGTTCAGATTTTAAACGTCTGTTGACCGTCGCCCGTTACCGATGCCTCCGGCCGGCGCTGGAAACCACACCGTCCGTGGTCAGGCGGCCCGACTTTGAGGGGACGGCCCGCATGAGTCCTCAGTCACCGGGTTCCGGCCCGGGATCACAAACCGCAGTCCTTCTGCCTTCAGTTCGGTGATGACACGTGCCACCGCCTCCGGAACCCAGCTGCGGTTTTCGACCGATCGACTCCAGTCTTTTTCGCTGATCTTCGGCGGACACAGGCTGCCGTCATGAAAGACATACATGCCACCACGGTAACGCCTGGCGTTTTCAATGATCCGATCCACGACCGGACCGTAGTTATGGGGACCAACGCGAGTGTCCCAGCCGTAGTGCGATAACAGCACCGGCTGCATGCCTCGTAGACGTATCAGGCGGCGGACGGCAATTGTCACGATTCCAAACGGTGCTCGAAAGTAGGCGGAATGATAGTCAGACCGTCCCAGAGCCGCTCCGATGGCTCGATCGCAGGAATCAACTTCCGCCGTCAGCGTGGCCAGATTCTGGCGGACAGGGTGGTCATGATGCTCTGTATGATTGATCAGCAGATGACCGGCTCGGTACATTCTTCGAACGACATCCGGATGCCGACGAACCTGCTGCCCGACCACACAGAAACCGGCTTTCACCGAATTCTGCCGCAGCACGCTCAGCAGATCGGGCGTCACATTGCCTTCCAGATTCGGACCATCGTCGAAGGTCAGGGCAACTTCCCCGGGATTCAGTCCTGCCCGCAGCGGACCGGTCCGCAGTATCGTAAACAGTGAAAGCACTCAGATTCCTCCTCAGCTTTGACTTTGACTGAGCCTTATTGGGACGTCGACCACCGCGGGCCGACCGCTCGCCGGTAAGTCGGCAAAAGTACGGATTCCGCGGGTTTTGACGAAGGGGCGTGTGGCGGTGGCTGTTTGAGGGCGAGTTTTCTTCGGCAGTTTTCGCCGGTCGCGCCGGTCTGGCTGACCTCGGCGGTCCCGGCGGTCTCCCGAGTGCAAGTCCTGCTGCCACATCCGTTCCGAAAGCAACCTCGCGGGCCTCGGCGGTCTCACCGGCCGTGTCAGTGGCTGTGGACCTGCAGCGATACCACAGGCAGGGCATCATTAAGGCTGCCGGAACGGAAACCTTCAAGATCGAGCGTCACCCGACGAAAACCAAACTCTCGCAGTTGCTTCGTGATTTCGCTTCGCACCTGCGGCTCCACAATTCGGGGCAGCAGGCTGACGGGGACTTCAATGCGAGCCAGGTCACCGGCTTCGCAGCGAACGCGCAGTTCTGCGGATGCTGTCAGCGCTCGCAATAATGCTTCCGCACGTTCGACCCGCTGCACGCGTTCTTCCGTGACTTCAACCCCATAGGCCACACGGCTGCTGAGGCAGGGAGACGCGGGCTTTTCAGCGATGGTCAGATTCCAGAAACGTGCCAGTTCACGAACCTGATCCTTGTTGATGCCGACTTCAATCAAAGGACTCCGCACGTCGTGTTGTGTGGCGGCCTGCATACCGGGGCGATGTTCTCCCAGATCATCGGTGTTGGCACCATTGACGATCGTCTGCACTCCCAGTTCCGCCAGCTTTGAAGCGGCCAGCGTGTACAGCGTGTCTTTGCAGTAAAAACAGCGGTCGCCCGCATTCGCCCGGTATTCCGGCCGTGCAAATTCCTGAGTGTCGATCTCAACGTGACGAATTCCGATCAGGGCCGCTTCGTCACGGGCGGTACGCAACTCAGCGTCCGCCAGACTGGGGCTCACCGCTGTAATCGCCACCGCCTTCGGTCCCAGTGCCAGCAGGGCCGCCTGAGCGACCACTCCACTGTCAACTCCGCCCGAAAATGCCACAGCCACAGAACCATATGTGCTGATGTGCGCCACCAGCTCCGCGGCTTTGTCGCTGACGGCCGTTGGATGTTCTTTGATCTGTCTCATCGTGTTCATTCAAGAGTCTTCCGCCGAACAGCCGATTCGCCATGATTCACGCCACCGGCCCGTAGCGCGCCCGAACTGTGCAACGACGCGCGACCTGTGCCAGCGACGTCCGGTTCATTGATTCAGCCTTAAAGCAACACGTTGCGAAAGGACAACAGACCCGGACATTCAGAAACAGCGGGTCGTAGATGTAGTGCAGCGACGGACAGTTTTCCATGATGCATGGAACGATTTTCGCTAAACCACACTCCAACTGTAGGCTGGTCGCCGTTCGTTCGTCTGATTGTACGCCGGGGACAGGCGGCCGCATCACCAGAAATCTGTGGGGTTGATATGTAAATTCGGCGCAAATGGTAGGATTAGGGGATCGAACACGCCTGGGCGAAGTGCTCAGAATAGACGATCCGAGCATTTTGAACGCGATTCCACTCCTGACTCAAAGGGACCGACGGCATGCCTTCAGCATCCCGCCTATTTCTCTGTATTTCTTTTTGTTTTGCGGCTGTTGCGGCCCCGGCATGGGCTCAGGACGAAGACGCAGCCTCACCAGCGGCTACCGCCGAGGAATCGGCGGTGGACAACTGGGATCGGATGATTTACGTCCCCTTCCGCGAATTGCAGAAGGTTTTTGACAATCAGCAGGCGTCGGCCGTGATTCCCTACGCCGAATACCTGGAGCTGATGAAAGCTTTTCTGCATCGGGCGCCGGGCGACACCGCCTCTCCTGAAGCCGTCATCACCGAGTCACAGTTTAATGGCCGCGTCGAAAAGGACGTGGTACGACTGACGGCACAGTTGAAGATCTCGGTCCTGAAAGAAAAAGGCTGGGCTCGACTGCCGCTGAATTTTGGCAACGCGGCGGTCGGCAGCATGACAGCAGAAGATGACCAGCAGGTAATCCTGCGTGGTCTTTCGCAGGGAAAATATGAATTGCTGCTGCAGGGTCCCGGCGTTCAGACGGTGACGCTGGAGCTGCTGGCCACCGTCAAGACGTCTCCGGAGAACCGTTCCTTTGCCATCGACTGTCCGGCCGTGGGCATCAGCGAGCTGACGCTGACGATTCCGGAGCCCGATCAGTCGATCGAAATCTCTCCTTTGCAGGTCCTGCTGCCGACCGAGAAAGCGGATGACGGGCAGACGGTGGTCAGAGCCAGTCTGGGAGCGACCGAGCGGTTTGAGGTTCGATGGAATCCGGAAGCCGGTTCCAGACCGGTGATGGACCTGCTGGCCAGCGTCACCAATCGCACTCAGGTTCGCATCGAGCAGGGACTGATTCAGTCGACTGCCTCACTGACGTGGGAAGTTCTTCGGGGCGAACTGACGGAGGTGACGGTTCTGGTGCCTCTGCAGGCCCGGATCATCGATGTTGTGTCTTCCAACGGTCGTATTCGCAGCTGGAAGGCAGAGAGCGTGGGTGAGTCGCATCAGCAGATCCGGATCGAACTGCTGACACCGGTGACCGATCGTTTTGTGGCCGACATTCAGACAGAACGCACACCGGAGGGTGACACGCTGCAGCTGATCGGAAAATCTGAAGGCGGTCAGCTTCAGGGGATTCATGCAGAGAATGTTATTCGAGAATCGGGACGTCTGAGCGTCACATCAGATTCGTCGCTCACCACGGTCGTCACGTCGCAGTCCGGCGTCAAGCGTATCGATGCTGAAAGTCCGGGCAAGGGTGCCGCACCTTCGCCGCAGCAGGCGTGGGAATTCAGCGGCACCACGGGCACCCTGATCCTGCAGGTCAAACCTGTCGAACCGCGTCTGCTGGTGGAACAGGGCACACGCATCATGTTTGATGATGATGAACTGCGTCTGATCACGCGGCTGACGTACATGGTGGAAAGAGCTGGCGTGTTTCAGCTGCAGCTGTCTTATCCGGAAGATCTTACGATCGACACGGTCCGAGCGGACGGGATGAGCGAATTCAACACCGACAAAAACAGTGGCCGTCTGACGCTGTCACTGACGCAGAAGCGTCTCGGCAAAATCAACGTGGACATCACGGCTCATCGCAGCTTTGACGCGGCTGCTGAGAATCTGGAAACAGAGATCCCGACCATCACTCCGCTGGACGTTGAGCGAGAGGACGGCCGCATTGCGTTGTTCGCGCCACAGTTTCTGAACGTCGCGACAGTGGACGAAAAGCTGACGGGCGTATTTCCCGCCGAGGCATCAGAAACGCCAATGATCGGTCGGGCCGCCCGGGTGTCGGCGTGGAAGTATACACAGCGGCCGTTCACGCTGGCGGTTCGCACGTCTCCTCGACCGGCCCAGCTGGCAGTAAGCGTGGCGACGACCGCCGCGGTGGAACCGGATGTCGTCAAGGTCAGCTCGGTGCTGCAGTTTGACATCCGCAACGCCGGCATCGACACCTTTCGGGTTTCCGTGCCACAGGCCATCGCCGATGACGTGAGGTTCCGGTCACTTGTCTCGCAGCACACCATTCAGCAGCGCAACAAGGCAACGGAAGCTCAGGATGGCTGGGTCACGTGGACGCTGGTGCTGCAGGATGAAATCATCGGCACCGTCCAGCTGGCGGCTGACTGGGATCTGCCGCTGCAGGAACTGGATGATACAACGGAAGAACAGACGCTGCTGCTGGAACCGGTGCGGGTACTGCCTCCGTTTGCCGACGACCAGGCCGGCCGACGCAAAGTCACGCTGACTCAGACACGTGGCGAGATCAGGCTGCTGCGACATGAATCGCTGTCGATCACGGCGACGGGCGAGGGTGAGACGATGGAGCAGATTGACGTGCGCGAACTGGAGCTGGTGACTCAGGACGGCTACCTCGCGTTTCGCTACTTCTCGCAGCCGGCTTCGGCCACCATCAATATTCGAAAGCACGAAATCCATGAAGTCGTGGAAACTGTGGTCTCGCGGGCGGCGGTCGAAATTGTGACAGATGAACAGCCGCTGGCCGGTTATCGCTGCCGCTTCCGGATCGCCAGCAGCGAACGACAGAGGCTGCGCATCGATCTGCCTGCCGGAGCCGACCTGCAGGCACCACTGCTGAACCAAAGCCGCACCACCTTTGAATCGGCCGACGATGTCGAGGTGGCTGAAGGCTGGGATGCCTACTACATCAACGTCAGTCGCGAAGGTACCTCGGACGAACCGTTTCTGCTGTCGTTTCAGTTCCGCTGTCCGATCACCGAGGAAGACACCTTTCCCTACGACCGCCAGGGCGGAAAACAGATTCTGCGACTGCCGCTGATCGGAGACGGCGGCGGAAGCACCGTCGTCCAGGAAGTTCGCGTGGCTGTGTGGAGTCCCCGTGATATTTCGTTTGTCGGCGAACCGATTCACTGGACCATTACCGGACGCCAGACGTGGAGTTTCTGGAATCCACTGATTTCACCCACCGCCGCGCACGAAGCCGAAAGGCTGGATGACTGGGTCGGTGGCGGCAGCGGCACCGGTGAGTTTTCACGTCAGGGCAACGTCACTGTTTACCGGGCCCTGGGACGACAGCCGCAGATCAATATCGTCTGGTGGAACAGGCCGTTTCTGGTGGCCGTGATCAGCGGAGCGCTGCTGTTTGTCGGATTCATTCTGCGTCGTACCACCTGGGAAAATCGGCTCACGCTGACCATTGTTGTCAGCCTTGTCGCGGCCCTCTGGTCGCTGAAGGACGCATCAGAAACCATGCAGTTTCTGTCAGCCGGTTCGCTCGGTCTGGTGGGTGTGGCCGGTATCTGGCTCACCGGCCTGTTTTTCGGTCATCATCCACAGGAAGCCGGCCATGCGACTCCCCCCGACGCACCCACGAAACCGCAATCTCCGCCACCCGATGCCGGACCAGGTTCCTCAGCGCCAGATCCAACCAACCCGAACCCATCCTCCGGGAACCCGTCGGCGGCTGGTCCATCCGGCTCGAATTCATCAGGTTCGAGTCCATCCGGACCAGCCTCGTCGGCAGGCAGTACCGGGGCACCGCCCGCTACTATCAGCCCGTCGCCGGCGGTCAGCCAATGGATGAACGAACTGATGGGAGGAAAGTGATGGATCGCATTTCCCATTCAATTCTACGGACGTTCATCCCGCTGCTTGTGCTGCCGCTGATGCTTCTGCGATGTCCTGTTGCCAGGCCACAGGACCCGGCCGGTCCGGCCGCCGGTCGTGAACGCTATGTGCCGGCCGATCAGCTGGACGCCGTCTTTGAACGTTCTCCTCAGGGAGTCATGCTGCCCAGGGCAGAATTTCAACAACTGCTGAAGAAGGCTCAGCAGGCGCTTGCCGAGCACTCCGGTATTCCGGCAGCGATAGTGGTCCGCGAAGCTGTTTATCAGATAGAGCAGGCGGATAGTCATGCGCTGGTGAAACTGTCGCTGGACATCGAACAGTTTGCAGATCATTGGGTCACTCTGAACATCCCAACGGGAAACCTGCTGGTGGAAGAAGCCAGCATCGACGACACACCGGCCGTCATTGGTCGCCCGGCGTCAGACACGGAACAGATCGTGCTGATGCACCGCTCGCCGGGTCGGTTTACTCTGCAGTTGACCCTTTCGACACCACTGGGAACGGTGGGCAGTGATCGAGTCGCCGCGTTCCGCACAATTGAAAACGCCACGTGTCTGGTCCGCGTGGCCTGTCCCGCCGATCGGCATCTGGAAGTCAACGATCTGGAACTGCAGCGACCGGCTCCCGTGGCGGAGCCGACGGAATACGTGGTACCGGTCGGAACCAGTCCGCAGCTGCGTCTGAAGTGGACGGCACGGCGGCAGGAAACCGACATGCAGACGCTGGTGTTCGCTCGAACAGACGGAAAAATCCGGCTCAGCAGTGACAATCTGAGGTGGGATTCCGCAACCCGGGTATCCGTCTTCGGAAATACCATCAATCAGGTGGTCGCCCGGGTGCCTGCGGCGCTGGAGGTCACCGCGGTGGAATCTACGGGGCTGGAATCATGGAAGCTGGAAGATGACCCGACGGAAGCCGGCTTCACGCGTGTGTTGCTCAATTATCGGCAGCCGTTCCGTGATGACCGACTGATCAACCTGTCGGCAGTGGCTCCACTGCAGGCTGATGCGAACTCGCCCATCCCGACGCTGGAACTGGTGAACGTCACGGCTCATTCCGGACGATTGTATGTGGCTCATGAAGACCAGCTGCGTCTGCTGGCCCAGGCTGGCGATGGCATCCGGCATCTGGGCACCAGCGAGGAATCATCAGGGCAGCCGCGGGGCGAAGTCTTCGACTTCTGGCTGCAGCGGTTTCAGCTGTCCGTTGGTGTCCGGCCGCGGGATCGCGAATTATTTGCCGAGGTCAATTCAACGCTGACGCTGGCGGATACAACGGCGGAATTTTCTGGCAGCATCACCGTGGAAACACTGAATGCACCTTTGTTCGAACTTGTTCTGCAGCTGCCGCAGGGTTGGCGGATCGGTGACATCACAGACGGCGAAAACAATACGCTGCAATGGCGGTCCGGCAGCCAGCCGGATCAGATCATTGTGGAACCTGCCGCGTCGATACCGGCGGGCGGCCTGTTCAGCCTAAAGGTGCAGCTGAGCCGCACCATTGACGATCCGACCACGGCACAGATGCTGGACCTGCCGGTGCTGACCGCCTCAGACTCACTGGTGGTCGGAGGCACCTACCAGATTTCAACGGCTCGGGACCTGACCGTGGCTCCGGTGGATATTCAGGGACTGGCCCCGATCGGCGACGAAGACGGAATGCTGCTGTTCCAGATCCAGAACACCACCTGGTCTGCGCGTCTGTCGATCGCTCGCCGGCCGGTACGTCTGTCCGCCAGATCCGTGCTGAGGTCGTGGATGGATCTGCGTCAGAAAACAACGGAAGCTGTGGTGACGGCTGATATCATCAATGGTACGACCCGGTCACTGACGCTGATTCTGCCTGAGGAACTGGGGGCCGACGTCCGGTTCTCTGTGGTTTCAATTACTCAGGTGCCCGGCGTTGCTGATCAGCAGGTGCCGGCTGCGGTCACGATCACCGAACAGAGACCGGGAACGCCGGAAAACGGGCAGCGGGCCTTTCACCTGACGTTTGATCGCCGGTTTGCCGGTTCGTTGACACTCAGGACTCTGGTGCAGCAGCCGCGAACGGATGAAACCCGCCTCACCGCGCCCTTTGTGAAAGTGACGAACGCCGTCCGCCAGCATGGCCTGATCGCGTTTGAAGCCTATCCGGAACAGCAGCTGGCGCCGGACGAAGTCGCGCTGGCCGATTCCGGCCTGAAGCCGGCCGATGCGGCACTTGTTCAGCCGCCGCCGGAAACTTCGGGACGACGCACCGCGCTGGTCTTCCGCTACGTGCAGCCCGATTATTCGCTGCAGATTCAGGAAACCCGTTTTGATACAGAAAGCGTGCCCTCGGCCGTCTGTGAACGAATCGCAAACATCAGTCTGCTAAGCGAAACCGGAGCGGTGCAGCGTTCATCGCGCATGGAGCTGCGCTGTGTCGGCGTGCAGACGCTTCGGTTCGCGTTGCCGGATGCCGAGCGATCGTTTCTGTGGTCCACGATCCTGAACGGCGAAGCCGTCGAAGTTCGACGTGACGAAACTGACTATCTTGTCGCGCTGCCGGTCGACAGCGGACAGACCGAACACGTGCTGGAAATCCTGTTTGAATCGGCCGATCAGCCATCGTCATCGCTGGGCCGGGCGACGCAGGAATCGGTGCAGCTGGCCATTGACGGTGACGACGGTTCCGCTGCAGCCATTGAAATACTGGAACAGACGTGGGACGTACGTTATCCGGCCTCTTCGCTGCTGCTGGACCACGACGGCGGTTTTCATCCGCTGAGTGGTGTGGATCAGCCGGGCTGGCTGCAGCAGGCCGCCGAGCTGATGCATCTGCCAACGCTGCCGGAAGCCGGTCGACGACTGACTCCGGTTACCATCCTGCTGTTGATACTGTTTGTCATCACGGTCCTGGTGATCCGCCGACGCTGGAAATCGCTGGCGGCCTGCTGTCTGCTGCTGGTGGTCGTGCCGCTGCTGCTGCTGCCGGCCCGGCAGTACGCCCGAGTCGATTCCGCCGCCAGCGTCGCGGATTACATGGAAGACAGCGTCATGTACGAAGGCGAAGAATTCAGTGGCGCAGGCGGAGGCTATGGTGGCCGAAGCACCGGCTCCGCAAATGACTCAGCCGAGAGCATGGGCGAATCCGGAAATATCCCTCAGTCCGGCTTCGGCGGCGGTGAACGTGGCCCGACGAATCGGTTTCGTCGTGACCTTTCCGTGAACGGAGCGGTTCCCGAGGCCGGCGCGTATGGCGGTGGCATGGGCGGTGGCGGCTTCGGCGGCCCCGCCATTGCGTTTGACGACCTCAGCATTCCGCAGGAACCCACCTCGGAACCTGCGGCACAGACGGCAACGCCTGCGCCGCCAGCGGCTCAGGCCGAGGGAACGGCCGGCCGCAGGTTCGTGCAACCGTCCGACGGGGGCGTGATGCAGGAACAGATTCAGGACCAGGAACGCGATGCAGAACAGGCCGACGAACTCTTCAGCTTTGACACCCGCGCGGCCGGACAACGAAAGGCGGTCGGGACGGCCCGTCTGTCAGTACGAGCCGACATTGCTGAGCCTGCCGATTTTCGTTCCATGAAATTTCGTTCGATCGGTGCGACACCGTCTGCCGGCGAACTTCAGATCGTCGTGCAGAAACGCAGTCAGCTGCAGGCACTGCGGGTCGCCTCCATGGCCGTGGTGCTGCTGATCTGTCTCTGGATCAATCGCGCCGGACTGGCCTTCAAACTGGGTCTCGCCGTGGTGCTGCTGACAGCTGCTGTTGCGTCCGTGCCGCTGCTGCCGAATCAGTGGCAGAGCCTTGCCGACGGTGTGGCCATGGGCGTCATCGCCGGCATCGGACTCTGGATTGTGTTCGGACTGGTTCGCGGAGTGGTCGCCTGCTGGCAAAGCTGTTGTCGGAACGGCTGCTGCGGCTTCTTCAAGCCCCGCAGGGCTGCCATGACGCTGCTGGTCGGCAGCCTGCTGTCATGGGCGACAGGTCCCGTTGTGGCCGAACCGCAGGCTGACGGCGACAGTGTCGAGGCTTCCGACACGGTACAGCCGGATGTCGTGGTGCCCTATACGCCGGGCCGGCCCGAGCTGCTGGCCGAACGCGTCTTTCTGCCGCGGGATCAGTTTCTGAAACTGTATCGAGCCGCCTATCCGGAAGAATTCGCCACCCCGGGAAAACCGGACGACGGTCGTGTTGTCGCGGCCTTTTACCGCAGCACTGAGCTGAAGCAGATCGATGATTCAAAATGGTCGCAGCAGTTCAGCGTGCGTTATGTGATTCGAAGTTTCAGCGATCAGCCGGTCGACGTCGCTCTGCCAATTGAAGAGGTCGCTGTGCGGTCGGCCACCCTGAATGGCACCGAGGCTGTTCTGCTTGGCAACACACATCAAACGTCTGTCTCAGAAGCACAGGTTCAGATTCAGCAGGTGCCGAATCAGGCGGCGCTGCAACAGGGAAAGCCGCAGCCACCGGGCACTGCCGGCAGACCGGGGTACCGCGTCCGGATTCCGTCCGACGGCCTGCACCTGCTGGACATCATTTTTGAAGTGCCGTCCACAGTGAACAGCAGCGTCGGCCAGGTCACGCTGCCGCTGTTGCCGGTTCCGGCGGGAACTCTTCGGTTTCAGCTGCCGGAAGAAAACCTGGAAGCGATGATCAACAATCGCAGCAACATCTTTCGCCGCGACAGAGAATTGCTCACGGTTCCGATCGCTGAGGCCCACCGTCTCCGCATCGACTGGCGTCCGTCCACCAGCCAGCAGGTGTCGGACACGACCTGGCACACCACAGTGAACTCAGCGCTGCAGATAGATGATGCCGGGCTGACTGTCCGTTCTTCAATCGTGATCAACTGCCGTCAGGGCAAACTGGCGGAAGTGGAAATCACTATTCCAGGCGACTACGCCGTGCAGGCCGTCGAAGGAACCGAAGTGGCGGGCTGGAGTCAGGAAGACGGCGGAAGCGTGCTGAAGCTGCTGTTCCGACAGCCGGTGGAAACCACCACCAGTGTGCAGCTGACGCTGTTTCGGCGGCAGGTGTTTTCGACCAGCAGCGAAACAATTGACGTGCCGGTTCCTGCCGTTCGCGGAGCCTCGCGTGATTCGGGCCATGTGACGGTGATCGCTGGTCGCGAACTGGAAATCCGTGTGCATTCGCTGTCGGGTGTGACACAGATGAATGCGGCTGAAGCCGCTCTGCCCGCGGGAATCGCAGACGATGCTCGTCGCGTGCTTGCGTGGCGTTACACCCGCCATCCGGCAGAGATCGCTGTCCGCGTCTTTCGAACCGGCGATCGACTGAAGGTGAGCATGTTGAACGGAGTCCAGCTGGATCCCCAGCGACAGCTCTGGACAACCCTGGTCACCGCCGAGATATCCGGTTCACCTCGCCGGCGACTGGAACTGAAGGTGCCCCTCGATTTTCTGGCGCTCGATGTCAGCGCCAATGACCTGGCCGACTGGTATTTTTCGGACGCTCCGGAAGAGAACAGCACCTACAGAATACTGAACCTTCAGCTGAACGCCGCGCGTGTCGGCGTCGTCAACGCAGTCATTCAGGGACAGACCGGACGGGCCGACGCGGTCGGTCAGGCCTTCATGACGGTCCCGGAAGTGCTGCACGCTGACGAGACCACGACGCATTTAAGTATCTGGCTGGATGAAGCCTCAGAAATCGCCTCGTCCGAGACACCCGGCTGGAAGAAGGCCGGCGGTGAAGTTCCGATTGACCCGCGGATCCTGCAGCTGCAGCCGGATGCTCCCGACATTTCGTTTCTGAGCAGTGCGATCTCGGCGCAGCCGGTAACGTTGTCGCTGCGGCAGGCGCCGGCGTCACTGATTGCAGAATCGGTCTTCGTCACCAACATCACCGATACCTCGGTCGATCTGACGCTGGGGCTGAACTGGCAGATTTCCC
Organism: Fuerstiella sp.; assembly: GCA_040222735.1. GTDB lineage: Bacteria > Planctomycetota > Planctomycetia > Planctomycetales > Planctomycetaceae > Fuerstiella. The sequence goes on from JAVKCM010000133.1 coordinate 20,996, forward strand.
GTGCGGCCACGCGCAGCCTGTCCTTCACGCTGCCGGAACAGCTCAGCGATGTCTTTGATTTTCAGATACCCGGCCTGCGACAGCTGCAGATCGCACCGGCCGAAGATGGTCGCGTGCAGTTCACCGTTCAGCTGCAGCAGCCGGCCAGCGAGCGTTTCTTTATCATGGGCACCGGAACTCTTCCGTTGCCGGAATCCCGGCAGATCACCGCCCCGACAACGGCGTTCACCGTTTCAGCGGCATCCAGCGCCAGTATCGCCAGCCAGTCACACTTCTGGGTGATCGTGAATCAGTCAGCCGGTCTGCTTGAGGCCGTGAACCGGGACACGGACGGTCCGGATGTCGCGCCGGATGAGATCAGAACCAGGATTCCGCGGGGGTTTCTGCAGCAGTCCGTTGCCATCCGGCGACTGCGGTCTGACCGGCCGAATTCTCCGTGGGCGCTGAAATTCCCGGAACGCCAGAAGGTGGCTCCGGCCGTCGTGGCACTGGCCGCTCATACCACAATTATCTCGGAAGATGGTACGTGGCGTTCGCGACATGTGCTGCAGGTGCGGAACGAATCACGTCAGTTTCTTCCCGTAGAGCTTCCCGGCAACAGTCGGTTTCTGTACTGCCTTGTGAAAGGCCGGCCGACACGGGTTGTATCACGCAGTGAAAACGACCGGACGCTGCATCTGATACCGGTCCCGCAGTCCGGTGAAATCTCAACGCCGTTTGAGGTTCAGTTTGCTCTGGCGGGAGTCCTGCAGACACTGCCGCGGGATCTGAACGCGCGTCGTGTCGAGATTCCGATCCCGACGTTCCCCGAGTACCGCGATCGCCCCGATTACGGCATCATGGTTTCGCGGAACACGTGGAGCGTTTATGTGCCGGAAACGTGGCAGGCATCGATGCTGGACAACCCGCGAGATACAAACGTGATCTCGGCCGGTGAGGGCGACTTTGAAGACGCCACGCTGCTGTCCTTTGTCGACAATGCGAAGTCCATCGTGAATTCCGTCAGATCATCCAAAACGGCAGCGCCGGTGCAGGGGCTCTACGATGACCTGCAGGTACAGTTGTTCGCTCTGCAGGATCAGCGTGGCAATACGACCGTCGCGGAAGAACAGAGAATCGAGGCTCTGCAGGAACTGGAACTGCTGCTGGGTGAGAATCTGGAATCTGAGACACGGGTCCTGAGCCGGGCCGGCTCAGGCGGTGAGACGGCAACATCCGGTGTGACACGGGAAGCGCTGGGAATCAATTCCTATCTGTGGAACAAGGAATCGGACCAGAACCGTTTTAATTTCGGCAACAACCTGGACCTGATCATCAGCAATTCACCCGCCGGCGTTCTGGAAGCCCCTCGTTCCTCAGGCGAGTTCAAGTTTGCACTGCCGGCCGAACAGCAGGGCCAGCAGGATAAATTCCGGGACGTGAAGGATCTCAGCAAACTGAGTGAGATAAAGGAAGCGGCAGAGAAACCGGGCTCAGTCAGCAACCGCTCACAGTTACTGGAACGCCGGGAACAGAATCTGAAACAACAGAGTGAACAGCTGATGCGGAAATCCGGCGTGGCCGGGAAAAAAATGGAGCGGGAAACGGCTCCTGAACCGCGTCGTGCACAGCGCGGCGAAGCTCAGGCAAACGACTTCGCCGCGCAGATTCAGCAGCCGACTGATGGCCAGGATGGACTGCAGGCTGGTGATCAGCTATCCGCCCCGTTCGGAATGGTGGCCGCTCCGCCGATCAGCGGACGCCAGATTGACGGTCAGGGGCTGCTGTCCCTGCAGTTTTCCATTCCGGAAGACGGAATCCGTCACGATTTTGTTCGTACCGGTGGCAATGCCGCGCTGACACTGAAGGTCCGGGATGCGGAATCCATTGAATACGCCGCAGGAATTCTGTGGACGGCCGTCTGCGTGGTTGTCTGTCTTCTGCTGTTGAAAGGGGAGTCCGCAGGCCGACTGCTGCGACGTGTGCTGGTACTGCTGATCGTACTGGGGATGGCCGGCGGGCTGGTCCTGCCGGAACCGCTGCAGATTGCCGCCCTGCTGGTCTGTCTGGTCGCGGCCGGTGTTCTTAGTGTCACCTGGATCGCAGCCAGTTTTCGTCGACGGCCGGCAGCCTGACCGCCGTCCCGCATCGGCGCACAGACTGAAGAGTCTGCGACGCCCGCGAAATACGAGGTAGCGACGCACCCGGGATCTGCTTTAACATACCAGCGTGGCCAAACCTGCCTGTCAGATCGTGCCATCGTTTCTGTTCGCCGTTTTGTCTGTCCGCAGCAGGGAAGCTGCTTTATGGCCACCTCACTTCACCAGCAGCTGAAACGGCATTATGTCGCTGATGAAAGTCGGCACGAAGTCGACCTGGATGGCTATCGGATTGACGCCATTGACGAGGCTGACCGCCTGATCGAAGTTCAGTGTGCCTCGCTGATGGCGATTCGCGACAAGATTCGTCAGCTGACACAGCAGCACAAAGTCGTGGTGGTAAAACCGCTGGCCGCTCGCAAGAAACTACTGAAGAAAGAACGCCGCAACGGCCGCGTTGTCAGCAGTCGCTTCAGTCCGACACGGCAGACACTGCCCTGGATTTTTCTGGAACTGGTTCATTTCACCAGCGCCTTTCCGCACCCGAATCTGCAGCTGGATGTCCTGCTGACAGAACAGGAAGAAATCCGTGTCCCGCCCAAAAATCGCACCTGGCGACGCAAACACAGTGTTCAGGACCGAACACTGATTACGGTGACTGAAAGTTACTCACTGAACTCACCAGCTGACCTGTGGAACCAGCTGGACCTGGACGTTCCCGAGGTCTTCACCACCGCCGATCTGGCCTCCTCAGGCACGATGCCCCGCTGGCTGGCTCAGAAGGCCGCTTATTGTTTTCGCAGGATGGACTACATTGAAGCCTGCGGCAAGCAGGGGAATTCGGTCGAATACCGGCTGAAAGCCAGTCCGAAACAACGAAAGCGGAAAGCCGCCTGAACTCCGGTGAGTCAGCTTGCGGAAAGTCCCATTGACGCCTGCCAGGAATCGACGACGATGCAGAGCAGGCTCGGGGACGGATCGATCAACAGGCCGGAAAGCAGCCGGACAACATTTCAATTACGTGCAACGCCCCTGACCCGAATGTGACCATTCCTTCAGCAGGAGAGCACTTATGTTGACATGGCGTGTCCTGGGCTTTGTCGCCGTCGCGACACTGGCCACCTCGTATGTACCGGCCGACGAACCGCAGACGATTAAAGTCGGCCAGTCCGCCCCCGACTTCACCGTGACTGGTATCGACGGACAGCCGCTGCGGCTGTCGGAACAACTGAAAAGCGGTCAGAAGCACGTGGTCCTGATGTTCAGCCGGGCCAACTGGTGACCTCATTGTTTAAGGCAGCTGGTCGAGCTGCAGCAGCATGCTGAGGACTTCAAGGCCCTGAACGCCGAATTGATTTTCGTCTATCGGGAAGAACGGGAAGGCCCCGCAGGGCTGAAGAAGATCAAAGACCGCACCAATACCACGTACACGCTGACCGTCGATCTGGACAAGGCTGAGACAGAAGCCTACAGCCCGAAAAAGATGACGTTTGACAACTATGTCATCGACAGCACGGGACGTGTCCGAGCCATTGTGCCGGGCACTCTGAGGACACGGGCGACGGCCGCTCAGCTGCTGCAGCATCTGAAGGATATTCAGCCACGGTAACGCAGAGCAGCGGATCGCCCGGTGCCGCGGCGCTGCGGAGAAAACCGCCTGCTCCGATGATTGACCGATCTCAGCCCGGACCGGTGGTCGCCGGGCTCCTGATCCCTTCCCGGCGGCCCCTGAGCGCTGCCCGGCGGCCCCCGAACTTTGCCCGCCGAACCTCGATCGTACGGCGGACATTCCTGTCCGCCGACCGGTCTATACCTGACAGACCGGTGCGGATCGGACAGGAATGTCGGATCGACAACTGGCTTCCTGTTCCAGCGATTGTTGATCAGTTCAACAGACCGGTGCGGATCGGACAGGAATGTCTGATCTACGGTTGAGCGGGTGGGAAACGCGGTATCGGAGCCCGCGTCTGCGGGGGCGATGGTGTGAAACACGGCCGTCTTCGCTATGCTGCCGTCAGGGCGAGGCAGTCAGGTTCTGCCGGATTCCCTGAATTTTATCTGTCAGCCAGAACAGTCAATCAGAATGAGTGACCAGTGGATTGCCGACCGGATGCATCGTATTGATGCCTCCGGAATTCGTAAGGTGTTTGACCTTGCGGCCACGATGAAGGACCCGATCAATCTCAGCATCGGGCAGCCTCATTTCGACACACCTCAGCCGATCAAGGATGCGTTGTGTGACGCGGTGCAGGCCGGGCGCAATGCCTACAGTCAGACGCAGGGTATTGCACCGCTGCTGAAGCTGCTGCAGGACGACGTGGACGCGCGTTATCATCACGTCGATCGTCAGGTCTTTGTGACCTCGGGCACCAGTGGAGCGCTGATGCTGGCGCTGTGCACGCTGGTGAATCCCGACGATGAGGTGATTGTCTTCGACCCATGGTTTGTGATGTACAAGCATCTGGCTACGCTGGCAGGAGGCCGCACGGTTCAGGTGTCGACCTATCCGGATTTTCGCGTCCGGCCGGAAGCGGTCGAGGCGGCGATTACGGATCGCACCAAAGTGATTCTGTTCAACAGCCCGGCCAATCCGACCGGTGCCGTTGCTACCAAAGAAGAAGTCAGGGCACTGGCGCAGATAGCGGCAAAGCACGACATCGCTCTGATCAGTGATGAAATCTACCGGTCGTTCTGCTACGACGGTGAGTTTCACAGCCCCTCGGCATGGAACGACCAGACGATTGTGATCGACGGGTTCAGCAAGTCTCATTCGATGACCGGGCTGCGTCTCGGATATGTGCACGGGCCCGGTGCCATCATTCAGCAGATGATGAAGCTGCAGCAGTTCACCTTTGTGTGTGCGCCGCATCCCGTGCAGTGGGCTGGTGTAACGGCGTGGAACCTGGACCTGTCAGAAAACTTTGCAGAATACGGCCGCAAGCGGGACCTGATCGTTTCAGAGTTGCAGGATGACTTTGAAATCCACGGGGGTCAGGGCGCGTTTTACCTGTTTCTGAAGACACCGTGGGGTACCGGTACGGAGTTCGTGACCGAGGCCATCCGGAACAACCTGCTGATCATTCCCGGCTGTGTCTTCAGTCCGACGGATACGCATTTCCGGCTCTCGTTTGCCGCACCTGATGAGGTCCTGAAACGGGGAGCGGACGTGCTCCGGCGTCTCGCCCGACGTGAGGTGGACCGTGCCGGTTAGTCACAGGGCCGGGCTCATAATGGCCGACTATTACCTTCAGGATGGACCAAATGGGCAGAAAATCGCACAATCCGGAGCACTTCGGGACTCGCTGCTGAAAAATCGTGTGACGTTTGTATACGCGTCTCTTATACTGGCCCCGGCGAAAATGACGATTCCTTGTGGCCAGAACTGAACATCCCGGTGCGCGGGATAGCCGGTCAGGCCCGTCCGGATCGTCACAGTTTCATGTGCACTTATTTCTGTTCCTTTGAAAAGGATTCTCGTCATGCGTCAAGCATCCGTTCGCTCCAGAGGCTTTACGCTGATTGAGCTGCTTGTTGTGATCGCGATCATCGCCATCCTGATCGCCCTGATTCTGCCGGCCATTCAGAAAGCGAGGGAAGCGGCTCGACGCACGGAATGCCTGAACAATCTGAAGCAGATCGGCCTGGCGCTGCACAACTACCACGACAGTCACATGACCTTCCCGCCGGGGATGATCACCGCCTGGAATCGACGCACGGTAAACGTGACCGGCGTGAACGGCACATGGAGCGTCGTGGATCCGGATGAACCCAGAATCCAGACGTTCACCGGAATTCCGCCGCACGGGGAAAGCTGGATGTTCCACATTCTGCCGCAGCTGGAACAGTCGACCACTTACAATCTGTGGAACGCGGGTTTCAATGTCTGGGGCAATACGAACGTGCAGTTCTGGCGGAATTCCATTGGTATCCTGAACACGCAGGCCGCGCAAGCCGCGACAGCTCCCGGCAGCACCGACATCAAGGCCTTTTACTGTCCCTCGCGACGAGGCACCATGGAAACCGGCCGTTTCAGCTACGCTCGTAAAGTGGATCCGATTCAGACCAAAGGCGGCAATGATTACGCCGGATGCGCCGGCTCGGGCATTCTGTTCGATCTGACCCTTGCCGACGGGCCGACCACCTATTATCTGTCGCCGGTGGAACTGCAGTCGCTGAGTCAGCCGGGCACCACCTCGCTCACGCAGTGGCAGGTCTACCAGCTGAATCATCGTGCCGGCATCTTCGCCCCCAACAGTTCCATCAATCTGTCGGCCATCACGGACGGCACCACTCAGACAATCATGGTCGCCGAAGCAGAACGATTTGAAGGAACCACACCGGAATACCGCAATGCCTTCGCCGACGGACGTCGGATTCCAAGTGACGGCTGGGCCTGGGGCGGACCGGCCACCATGTTCTCCACGTTCCGACCGCCGAACCGCAAGGAATGGTTTGAGGCAGCGGGTTCCCCGCACGACAACAACACCATTCAGGTGGCAATGGCGGATGGTTCTGCTCGAAGTATCAGCGAATCCATCGGGCTGGATGTGTGGCAGCGACTGGGCAGCATGTCAGAGGGAATTCCGGCCGGAGCCGGGTTCTAGGAGCCTGTCCGGATAACGGAAAACTTTTGTACGCCGGCGGCCAGGCACGTTGAAAATACGGACGTTTTCGCCAATGACGGACTTGGAAGTCCGTCGTACAGGAGTATCCGGACAGACTGCCAGGACGCTGCATCAGGCGGAAAGACCGCTGGCAGATAATGGCTGCCGGGCCATCTTTCAGCAGACTGCCTTAGCGAAGCTGGTGCTCACCAGGGGCACGAACCGAGATTTGGCGGAACGCGTCCGAAAGTCCACCACGACGGCAGCCTTCAGCGGCGGCCTTCCGATCTACTGAAACGAAACGCGGCGCGGGCCGTCGCCCCGAGATCCTTTCGTTTCTTTGTCGGGCAAATTGACAGTGGAACCGAGCGATCGTTTCCATGTATCATCTGTACACGCTGCTCGTGAGTGCTCTTCCACAGGTTCGGAACATGACCATTCGTTACAGATGTGAAGGATGTGATTCGATTCTGAAGGTACGGGATGAGCTTGCCGGCACGCAGGGAAAATGCCCGAAGTGCAAGACCGGCTTCACCATCCCGACAGTAAAACGACCTCTGAAAGTCGCTCAACTGGCGGCTGCCAAAACCAAAAAGCCCACTCAGACCGCCACTGCTCTTTCCGCGGAGAAGGCGAGTCCGCCGTTTGTCGACGTGGAAGACCCGATCGACATGCCGCGTGAGGTCACGCCGCTGCCGGATCTGACATCGACGAAGGAATTCGACCCGATGCAGGCGCTGACCGGATCGGGACCGGCTATCCCCGCGGTACCGTCAGAACCGGAAGCTGCCAGACCGTCCATCGCAGAATTGATGCGGGAGCACGAAGCCAGCCGCAAAAAGAAGAAGGGCGGAGACAAGAAAAAAGGCAGCCTTGCAGAAGCGGCCGCGGCAGCCCAGGGTCTCACGTCCGGCAGCGCCACGGATGCACTCACCCGAACCTACGATCAGAAACGCGGCAAGGCGGGTGAACCGCCTCCGATGACCCGTGAAGAACGTCGCGAGGCAGAGCAACGGGCAGCGTTGCTGGACTTTGCCAAAAAGGGCGGAGCCGGGATCGCAGCCCTGCTGGTCGGTCTTTATTTTCTGATTTCCTGGATGCTGGCCGAACCTTTGCCGGACCTTGAGTACGTTAGTGGTGTCGTCACCATCAACGGTGCACCGCTGCCCGATGTGGAAGTCCAGTTTGCGCCGATCGCAGACCCCAACAATCCGGAACAGGAAACATCGAAAGCCTATTCCGGCCAGCGGAATCCATCGTCGGGCTACACGAATTCGGCTGGCGAATATGTGCTGATGTACGATATGAAAAATGAAGGTGCAATTGTGGGCAACCATCAGGTGTCCATCATGACTTCGGCAGGCGTTTCGTACAATCTGCCACCGCAGGATCAGACGAAGACGGTGTCCGCCGACGGTGACAATGTCTTCAACTTTTCACTGTAAGCCAGCGCGGCTGCCGGCCGACTGATCGGCACCACCAACCGTCCGATTGATGCTGCGATGTTCTCGGACGGCGGTCCCCGTCGCGGGAATGCCCCGGATTTGCTGAGAATTCCGTCGCCCGGGCCACACATTTCATCCACTCGCCTTTTATCATCAGGCCATGTCGAAGATTACCATTATTGACTACGGGATGGGCAACCTGCGCAGCGTTCAGAAAGCCATCGAACGCGTCGGTTCCAGCGCGCAGATCACCTCTTCTCCCTCGGTCATCGCCTCTGCTGACAAGATTATTCTGCCCGGTGTCGGCGCCTTCCGTGATGCCATTCAGGCGCTGCATGACCATCATCTGGTCGATGTCATCCGACAGGCGACCGGCAGCGGAAAACCTTTTCTGGGGATCTGTCTGGGACTGCAGCTGCTGCTGGAAATGTCATACGAAGACGGTGAGTACGAAGGACTCAGCATCGTTCCGGGAAAAGTCAGGCGGTTTGACCTGCCTCCGGAACTGAAGATTCCCCACATGGGCTGGAACCAGCTGTCAGAACGCACCCCTGGCAACCCGCTGCTGAAGGATATTCCTGACAGCGCGTGGTTCTATTTCGTGCACAGTTATTATGTCGATCCGTCCGATCATTCATGGGTCGCTGCCCGCACTGATTACGGCGGACCATTTGTCTCCATGGTACGACGCGAAAATGTCTTCGCGACGCAGTTTCACCCAGAGAAAAGTCAGACCGCCGGACTGCAGCTGCTGACCAATTTTGTCAACCTGTAGCCCTGGCACTTCAGTGACGCTGTGAAGTGACCCCCAGAATCGTTGACCAGCGACCGGCACGTGGCAGGAAGAACTGTCGGCAACCTGTTGTTCCGGCTGATCCTGAGTCGTGATCTCCGTCACCGGATCTGACTGTACAGAAAGCAACTTCAGAATCATGCAGCTTTACCCGGCCATCGATATCCGCGGCGGAAAATGCGTCCGCCTGAAGCAGGGCGACTACAATGAAGAAACGGTGTTCGGTGACGATCCCGTAGAAATGGCACTGCGCTGGAAACAACAGGGGGCCGAATGGCTGCATCTGGTGGATCTGGACGGCGCCAAACAGGGCCAGCCGGTCAACCACGACGTCGTGCGTCGAATCGTGGCGGAAACCGGAATTCCCTGCCAGATGGGTGGCGGCATTCGGAACGAAGACAGCATCCGTCTGGCTCTGGATGAACTTGGCCTGTCTCGGGTGATCATCGGCACCAAAGCCCTGAAGGAACCGCAGTGGTTTGCCGCCGCCTGTCAGCAGTTTCCAGACAAACTGGCCCTCGGGCTGGATGCGAAGGATTCGATGGTGGCGACGGAAGGCTGGCTGGAAGTCTCAAAGGTTTCCGTGATGGAGCTGGCCCGGCAGTTTGTCGATGTGCCGCTGTCGGCTGTGATCTATACAAATATCGCCAACGATGGGATGATGCAGGGAGTTGATCCGGCCACCCTGTCAGACCTGCGGACACTGGCCGAAATGGGACTTCCCGTCATCGCGTCGGGCGGTGTGACAACCATGCAGGACATTCTGGCCCTGCAACAGATCGCCGCCGATGTACCGTCGCTGATCGGCGCGATTGTGGGACGGGCCATTTACGAAGGCACGATCGATGTGCAGGAAGCGTGCGCCGCTCTGCGTACGTGATTCCGTTCCCGGTGATCGGGTGGGATTGCCTGAGCAAAGTCCTGTTCTTCGTAGCCGGGGCCTCCAGCCGCAGCAAACGAGAATGCCGATGGTGGCTTCAGACCCGAGAGTACGTCTGTTGCCGGAAACACCGAATTCTTCAGAATACGAAACCGAACATGACGTAGTGCCGTTAAGAAGTGTCCGATCAGGAATTGTCCTGCGTCGCTCCCGGATTGTGAGGGGCGACCAACCAGCCCGTGATTGATCGAATGTTTCCGAGACACCGTGTCGGACCGCTGGCCCGACTGCCTCAGATCCTTCTCAGCTCAGGTATTGACCATGCAATGTCCACTGCTGAACGCCGAACAGAAGACGCAGTTTCACCAGGATGGGTTTGTGATTGTGCCCGACCTGCTGACGGCCGCTGAGTCAGATCTGTTGCGAAAGGTCGCACGGGCCGACAGGGAAATCGCCGCGACACGCACATCGCGGGCGGATGGAGAAGGCGGATCGGTTGATCTGGTGGTCCGCAATGATCTTTCAGAACACACGGTTTACGGTGCCATCGTCCGGGCACAGCCGCTGGTGGAAGCGGTGGAATATCTGCTGGACGATGAGGTCTACCATTATCATCACAAGATGATTCTGAAGGAACCGCGGGTCGGCGGAGCGTGGACGTGGCATCAGGACTACGGCTACTGGTACAACAATGGCTGTCTGTTTCCGGACATGGCCAGCTGTATGATTGCCGTGGATCAGGCCACACAAGAAAACGGATGTCTGCAGGTCATCAAAGGTTCTCATCGAATGGGACGCGTCGACCACCTGCGACGAGGCGATCAGACGGGGGCCGATGAAGAACGAATCGCCGCCGCGCTGGAACGACTGGAACTGGTGCATGTGGAACTGTCCCCGGGTTCCGCTGTGATCTTTCATGGCAATACGCTGCACCGATCCGACCAGAACCGCAGTGACAATCCGCGGTGGGCGTTCATCTGCTGCTACAACACCCGGCACAATAATCCATGGAAGGAATCGAAGCATCCGCGGTACACTTTTCTGGATCGCTGGAATCCTGAGCGAATCACTGAGGTCGCCACGCAGCAGCTGGCGCAACTGCATTCCCACAGCTGAAGCATCGCGCCGTCATGTCCGAATCGCCACAGGTGACTGACAGACTCAAGGCCGCTGGTCGTGATCTGGGATTTGACGTGATCCGAATCGCCCGCGCCGTCAGTCCGCCGGGATTTCATCCGCTGCTGGAATGGATTTCCCGCGGATACGACGCCGATATGGAATGGATTCGTCGCCGCCAGGACGCGTACCAGCACCCGAACGGCGTTCTGCCCGGCACCCGCAGCGTCGTCGTGGCAGGTATGAATTATCACAATGCGTCTTTCTCTCCGAGCGGCGTTCCGCAGGTGTCACCGACCGGCGCATCGTCAACGGCAGCGGCACCCGTACCTGAACCCCGGTCCCCGGCGTCTGTTCGTGTGGCCCGCTACGCGGCGGGACCGGTTGATTATCATGACGTGCTGCGGCGGCGTCTGAAGCAGCTGGCGGTGGTGATTCGCGAACAGCTGCCGAACGAAAGAACACGCGGTGTGGTCGACACGGCGCCGTTGCTGGAACGTGACTTCGCACGTCTGGCCGGGATCGGCTGGTTCGGCAAGAACACGATGCTGATCAGTCGTGAAATCGGCAGCTGGTTTTTTCTGGGAGCGCTGCTGACCACGGCATCGCTGTCGCCGGATGATCCGGTAGAACACGACTACTGCGGCAGCTGCACGCGTTGTCTGGATGCCTGTCCGACAAACGCGTTTCCGGAACCGCGGGTCCTCGATTCCAACCGGTGCATCAGCTACCTGACCATCGAACACCGCGACAAGTCGATTTCGGATACGCTCAGGTCAGGCATGGACAACTGGATCTTCGGCTGCGATATCTGCCAGGAAGTGTGTCCCTGGAACCGCTTTGCCCCGGCAGAATCGATCCCCGAGTTCCGGCCGCGTGAGGAACTGCAGACGCTGAGTCTGGCCGACATTCTGCAGCTGACCGAATCCGATTTTCAGAAATTGTTTGCGGGTACACCGCTGCAGCGGACCGGGCGCGCCGTCATTGTCCGCAACGCGTCGATCGCGGCCGGTAACACGGGCGGGCCGGACCTTGTGCCGGTCCTGACAGCTTTGCAGAACGACGATTCAGAACTGGTTCGGGAATCAGCGGCCTGGGCGATCACCCGGATCACCGGCCGCAACCGTTCACCGTCGGACGGTGAAGCACCGGATCCACGGCGGCCATGACCTCTGTTTACGCGTTGTCCGGGATCCGATAAATTCCCACGGTTCAGGCCGCCTGAACAGTCCAGCTTTGCCATGCCGATGTCTGATCTCCTTTCCGAATTTCTGCAGCAGTTTATCACGGCTGACCGCCTGCGCCGATTTGATGAAGTGCTGTCACAAAGGACGCGACAGATCACTGTGGTGCTGGAAAACATCTATCACGCGCACAACGCCAGTGCCTGCCTCCGCACCTGTGACTGTTTCGGCATTCAGGATGTCCACGTCATCGAGGCCGGCAACTGCTTCCGGCCGAATGGCGATATTGCCATGGGTGCCAGTAAATGGCTGACCACCCACCGCTATGTGCCGTCAGCTCAGAATCCGTCACCGGCCGGTTCCGCAGACGCATCAGACCCGGAAGTGACGGTCGCCTGTCTGCAGAATCTTCGTGATCAGGGGTACCGGCTGCTGGCAACTTCTCCGCGACAGCAGAGTACACCGCTGGACAGGATCAACACAACGTCCAGAACGGCCGTCATCTTCGGAGCGGAAAAATCAGGCATCAGCGACACCGCGGTGTCGATGGCAGACGAACTAATCTGTATTCCGATGTACGGATTCACGGAAAGCTTCAACGTGTCCGTCTCTGTGGCGATCATCCTGCATCAGCTGGTCAGCCAGCTGCGGGCCGGTTCGGGTGACTGGCAGCTGACCAACGAAGAACAACAGCTTATTCGAAAGGACTGGATTCGCAGGACTCTGGGGCACAGACTGCAGCCGCTGTGTCGGCGATTTGAAGCAGAACAGTCCGAAACCGACTCCTGAAGGGCCCCGCATCACGTCCGGAGGCCGGTGGAACCGGAAACAGACCGCCGATCGACGAGTCCCAACGGCCTCCGGCGGACCCGCCTGGACTGCCGGGCTGCGCTGGTGAATTCGGCCGATTCTGCCGCTTTCGGCATCGGTTCCGCCCCGGATTTCTGAGCGAACTGGCTGAAACTCCGGCCCGTGCAGACTCGTATTGAGGCAATCCTGCAGATCCGTTATTGCTACGCCACTCACATTGGCGTTCTGCCTGCAGATTCACGCTGCCTCTCACGATTCCGCGAATTCTCTCTCATCGTCTCCGCTCGGTTCCTTCGATGCGTGCATCCGTCTTTACAGCAACCATGCCTGATCGAAACCAGATCCGAGAATCCATTCGAGAAGCCGTATGACTTCCGCAACACCACACGTCTCGGAACGGTCCAGCCTCGCGCTGCTCTGCTTTTGCGCGAGCGTTCTGCTGCTGACCACGATGTGCGCGATTCCGGTCGGTGCCGAAGAACTGCCGAACGCAGTTGTCGACGTACTGATTGAAGGCAATGAGACCATTCCGTCGTCCGTCATCCTGCAGAAGATCAAGACTCAGCCCGGACGTCCGCTTACCAATCGTCAGCTGCGCGAAGACAAACGAACGCTGATGAATACTCGCTGGTTTTACAGCGTGACAGAGCGATTTGAACCGGGATCAGAAGGACAGGTACTGATTTTCCGGGTGCACGAACGCCCGATCGTGCGGCGTGTCCGCTTCATAGGCCTGAAAAAGGTCAAGGAAAAACAGCTGGCGTCCTGGACCGGATTGAAGGTCGGCAGCCCGTTCGACCACGTCGCCAATCGCGAGGCCGTGCATCGAATCGAGCAGGAATACAAGGAACTTGGTTTCTTCTTTGTGAAGGTCACGCTGGAAAAAGGAGGCGACGCGGCCGATCGGGAAGTCATCTTTCGGATCAACGAAGGCCCGAAGGTCCGGGTACAGGATCGAACGTTTCAGTTTGTGGACAAGAATGGCAAAATTATCCGGCCGCAGCTGACGTCGTTCCTGGAACGGCAGTCGCAGGACGGCGCTTACGGACTGTCACCGTCAGCCGCACGTCTGAAAACGAAGCTGCAGACGAAAGAAGCGTGGTTCGGCCTGCTGGGCGGCCTGTACAAGCCGGAAAGCATCGAGCAGGACGTGACGTCGCTGAAGCAGTACTATCGCGGGCTCGGCTTCTTTGATATTCAGGTTGAGGCCAAACCGCTGTTTACCCGCGACCGATCCGGAGTGCAGATTCTGTACACGGTGAACGAAGGCATCCCCTATAAGGTCCGTGACATCCGGGTGGCCGGCAATCACGTGATCCCGACAGAAAAACTCAGATCGGATCCGCAGCTCCGCCAGGGGCAGTACTTTAATTCGCTGCCGCTGGGCAGGGACGTCCGCACGATGCTGGATCAGTACGGCGAACGTGGCCACTATTTCGCTTCCGTCGTACCGGTGCCTCAGTTCACGGAAGAACCGGGCATTGTCGATATCGTCTTTGAGATCGACGAAGATCGGCCTCGGTTTGTGCGCAATATCAACGTGCACCTGCAGGGCGAACACCCGCACACAAAGGAAGTGGTGCCGATCAATCAGCTGCAGATTGAACCCGGCGACCTGGCTGATCCGTCACTGATTTCGCGCGGTCGATCCAGAACGGTCGGCAGCGGTATTCTGGAAAACGTTCAGATGGAAGTTGTTCCGGTCGACCCGGGGCAGATCATGACAGCGTCATCGTCGCGTACGATCCGCGGCCAGAACGGCGCCGGTTATACTCAGAAATGGACACAACTGCTGGATGCTTCCGGCAACAGTCAGCCCTTTGTGACTCACGGTCACTCCTTTCCGGTCGACACCGGTTCGACGTCCGGTCGGGAAGCTGCCCCGCGTCAGAATCCGGCACCGGCACCGGTACCGACACCAGCACGAACACAGACGTCGACACGAACACAGGCACCAGCACGGAACACGGCTCGTCAGGTATCCATGATTCCCGTGAACAGCGGGCCATCGGTGCTGAACTATGCGGCATGTCGGCCGGCTCAGTTGTTTCACCAGCCGCCCCGAACGCTGCTGGTATCATCGTTTCCGGAATCCACCGACGATGATGTTGTGATTCGAGGCCAGAGTCCCGGCAGCCCTTATTATCAGCCGCCTCAGCCCGGCCGGGGCGATGCCGTGCTGGAAGGCAGCCCTTACAACAACCAGTTTCAGGCACTGCCGCCGGGCTGGGTCGACATCAATGTATCTGCCGCCGAAGGGCGTACCGGACGTCTGATGTTCGGAGCCGGAGTCAACAGTGACGCCGGGATCGTAGGATCATTTGTCTGGGATGAGCGCAACTTCGATCTGTTTCGACCACCTCGGACATTTGCCGACATCATCGATGGGCGGGCCTGGCGTGGCGGCGGCCAGCAGTTTCGACTGGAGGCCGCTCCGGGCGATCAGGTCAGCCGCTATGTTCTGAGCTGGACGGATCCCTATTTTCTGTACAGTGACTACAGCCTTGGTGTGAGCGGTTTTTACTTCAATCGCTTTTACCCGGACTGGGATGAAACGCGGACCGGCGGACGTGTCACCATCGGACAGCAATTGACTCCGGAATGGTCGATCAGCGGATCGATCCGGCTGGAAGATGTCGAAATCGATAACCCTCGTCGCGTCAGCGGCAGTTCTCAGTCGGTGCCGGAACTGGAAGCGGTCCGAGGCGGCAATTTTCTGTCCACCTATCGAGCCTCTGTTTCACACGACACTCGCGATTCATCACTGCTGCCGGGCGAAGGACATTTTGCTGATCTGGCCTACGAACAGGCCTTCGGAGATTTCAACTACCCGCGTTTTGAAGGTGAGTTTCGGCAGTACTACACCCTGCACAACCGCGCTGACGGCAGCGGTCGGCACGTGCTGACGCTCGCCGGAAACGTCGGCTGGAGCGGCGACGACACGCCGGTCTTTGAACGCTACTACGCCGGTGGCTTTCAGTCGTTTCGAGGTTTTGCGTTTCGCGGAATCACGCCTCGCGGAGCAGACGATATTTCTGTCGGGGGCAACTGGCAGGTGCTGGGCACGGCAGAATACCGAATCCCGGTCACGGCCGACGACATGATCAATCTGGTGGTATTCAGTGACGTGGGAACGGTGGAAACCGATGTCTCGCTGGACAATTATCGCGTCACCGTGGGTCTTGGCCTGCGGGTTGTTGTGCCGGCCATGGGCCCGGTGCCGCTGGCTTTCGACTTCGGTTTTCCCGTCAAGTCCCGAAAGTCGGACGACGAGCGGATCTTCAGCTTTTACGTGGGCATCAATCGGTGAGTGCGATCCGGCGCAGCGTCTGCTAAACTGTCGGCATGATTGTGGAAGGACTTCTCACCAGCACCAGCACCGACGGCGTGACCAATGTCGCTCCCATGGGTCCGATCGTACACGGAGATTTCGAATCTCTGACGCTGCGACCGTTTGCAGGATCGACGACCTTCGACAACCTCACCACGACACGTGTGGGCGTGTTTCATGTGGTTGACAGAGTGCAGATCATCGCTGCGGCAGCCATTCGACGTCTGACGGAAGTGCCGGACACATTTCCGGCTCGAAAGATTGCCGGTGCTGTCCTGTCCGACTGCTGTCGCTGGCTGGAATTTGAAATCACCGACATCGACTGCAGCAGCGACCGATCGGTGATGCGGGCAAAAATTGTGCACTCAGAAGTCCAACGACCGTTTTTCGGATTCAATCGGGCTCGTCATGCTGTGATCGAAGCAGCCATTCTGGCGACCCGCGTGCATCTGCTGCCAAGGTCTGAAATTGCGACTCAGCTGGGCTATCTGAAGTCATCTGTGGAAAAAACTGGCGGTACCGAAGAAACGGCCGCCTTCCGGATGCTGCAGGAATACATGCTCGAACATTGGTCCGGGGTGGCGTCGGCATGACAGGCGTCACGGTTGCGACAGGCTCCCGACTTCACTTCGGCCTGCTGTGCGGAGCTCCGGATTCCGGCTGGCACTACGGCGGCGTGGGGCTGATGGTCGACGCCCCGGCATGGCGCCTGGAAGTCAGCCTGGCCGCGTCGGGTACAGACGAATTCATGACCTCAGCGGCCGTCCGGGAACGACTGACCGTCCTGCTGTCAAAATTTCGCAGCACGTTCTCAGAACTGCCGCCGGTCCGCTTTGCAGCCACCAGCGAAACAGCTTTCCACACCGGCCTCGGCTCAGGGACACAGCTGACGCTGGCCGCCGGCACGGCGCTGCTGTTGTTGAGCGGACATCCGCGCCCGCGCAGCATCAGTGAATTCGCGACGGCAATGGGACGCCGTCGACGGTCGGCAATCGGCACCTTCGGATTTGATCATGGCGGTTTCCTGATCGATCACGGCAAATCGGCGAACGGACAGGATCAGCCGCTGGAAAGACTGCGGTTTCCGGAAGCCTGGCGGATGCTGATTCTGACGCCGACAGAATCAACGGGACTGTCAGGAGATACCGAAGAACAATTCTTTACCAGACGGCGTTATCTGGATGCCCAGACTCTGCAGCAACTGGACCAACTGATTCAGCAGCAGATTATTCCGGCCGTGCGTGACCAGAACTTCCCGGTGTTTCGCAAGGCTCTGGCCGACTACGGAGGTCTGGTCGGACAGTATTACGCGGCCGCCCAGGGCGGCATCTTTTCCAGCAGGCTGATGCAGCACCTGATTCAGGAACTGGACCAGAAGAACGGCTGCGGCGCCGTACAGTCGTCGTGGGGCCCTTCCGTCTGCGTTCCAGCCGATTCAGACGATCATGCCGCCGAATTCGTCAGCAGAATCAGTGCGCTTGGACATGCGTCACGGATCAACGTCACCGTTGCCCGGGGACTGAATTCAGGAGCCCTGATCCGCAGCTCGGCTCCGGAACATCATCGTTCGTTCGGATAGAACCGGACCAGTCGGTCCGGCCGGGCTCCCAGGTGAGCGGCCGCGATAAGCGCCCAGTTGCGCAGGGTCTGCGTCAGCACTCCATTCCGCTGCCAGCGGCGCGGGGAAACCGACAGCGGGCTTTGCAGGCTCAGAATACGGCCCTGGTGCTTCAACTGCTTCATGAAGTACAGATCTTCCATGAAGGGCAGGTCTGGAAAGCCACCCAGCTGTCGAAAGACATCAGCCCGGACAAAAATGGCCTGGTCGCCATAAGCCCACTTCAGCAACCGGACCCGCCACGCGTTTCCGGCTTCGATCAGGCGATAGCGAAGACCTGCCGCCTCAATGGACTGGCGAAAACAGCCGCCGACGATCTGCGGAGCAGACGACAGTTTTTCACTGAGTTCCGCAATCGCTTCCGGGTCCAGCCGGCAGTCGGCATGCAGAAACAGCAGCACGTCACTCACGGCCACCGCCGCTCCGGCATTCTGCTGCACGGCTCGCCCCGCCCGTGGCACCGTCATCACGGTCGCCAGTCGCTCAGCAGCGGCCACGGTCTGATCCGTACTGCCGCCGTCGACGACAATAATCTGAGCAGCCCCGGCATCCCGGGCGCTGCCGATGGCGGCTTCGATGCAGGACTGTTCGTTCAGCGTCGGTATGATCACCGAGACGGTTGTCACAGAATTCTACTCACCGGAAATCTGCTCCTGTCTGTTTTCTGACGAATGTCCCTGAAGAATGACTTTGATCGATCACTCTGAAGACGGCTCCGAGTCGGGATCCGCCCGGAGGTGCTCGCGAGGCAAAGAACGTCCGCTGTCTGAACGGCACGCGATGAAAAAACTTCATGGTACGCAGCGTTTCCTGCGCGGCACACGGCGGCGTTCAGAACAGACGGTGTTGCTGGACAAGATCCCAGTTGACATCGACTCCCAGACCGGGGCCTTCCGACAGCGTGGTAAACGCGCCCTGAATCTGCAGCGGGTTCCGCACAATCGAAAATTCATGATACGTCGGTCCCAGGCAGTCACCGGGAATTGATTCAATCTGCACGTTCGACGTCGAAACCACGAAATGCATCATGGCGGCAGCACCCACATCCCATTCCAGATTGGAACCGATCGTGCAGGGGATCTGGTGCTGTTCCGCCGTCAGCGCCATCTGCCGAGCTTTTTGGATGCCCCCTTGTTTGCCCGGGTACAGGGTGACTGCGTCACAGCAGTTCTGCTGGATCAGTTCCTGCAGCTGAACGGCGTCAAAACAGCTTTCATCCGCCAGAATTCGGATACCAAGATCCGTTCGCAGCTTATTCAGATTTGTGTAGTCTCCCCGGGGCAGCGGCTGTTCAACCAGCGCGATCTGACAGTCCTGCAGCTGGCTCAGGCAGTTGCGGGCCGAAGCGTCCGACCAGCCACCGTTGGCATCAATGGTCAGTTCGCAGTCAGGCCCGATCGCCTCTCTGACCGCTTTAACGCGACTGACATCCTGTTCATCGCCCGTTCCCACCTTCACCTTGATTGTCTGAAAACCGGCGTCTACCAGCTGACGAGCACGTTCGGCGGCCACATCAGGCGCGTAGGCGCCCAGTGAGAAGCGATTGCGAATTGTCAGGGGTCGCACCGCACCGCCCAGCAGATCATAGACCGGCCTGCCGGCCGCCTTTCCGGTGACGTCCCAACACGCCATTTCGACGGCCGACTTGGCAAACCAGTTGTCGACGGCCACGGCGTCCATCCGAGCGTTGATTTCGTGCACGTCCCGCGGGTCGCAGCCCTCAACCAATTTGCTGAACAAATGCTGAATGATGGCCGCCGCCCCCCAGACCGTCTCACCGCTCCAGCGCGGCGTCACGGTGGCCTCACCAGCGCCCACCAGTCCGTCGTCTGTTTCCAGCCGCACCAGCACAAAGTCCGAAACATTATGTCGTCCCAGAGCGGACACCATACGGCGTTCGGGCTTGAGCGGGATGCGGACCGGAATGGCTTCGATGTTCGAAATTTTCATGAGCAATCTGCGGAAGGGCGGGGGGGGAGGCAAAAAACAGGCAGGCGCGGAGCCGGATCTCTGAGGCCGCTGTGCGGCACGACACGAAGCTTACAAAAAACGGCTCACGCTGGCACGGCACCAGCACACATCGGCCCAGGTGGCGTCCCCGTAACCGGGGCTTCCAGCCGCAGCGCCACCGGATCCCGGTCGGGACGCGAACCCTGGGGCCGAATGGGGACAGGCACAAGACTGCCCACCCTTCGTTCGGCCACGCTGTACGTCCGTGCAGACACCCAGCGGACCAGGCAGGCGGTCGGCCGAACTGGATTGTGCCTGTCCCTTTTTTGGGATGGCCAAATGGGGACAGGCACAAGACCGCCATCAGAGAACTCAAGAGTGAGCCGAGTGCCGTAAGGCACCGGGCCGTTCACCGGGTGGCTTCCCGATGTGACGTTGAAATCCATGGAATCATCCAATCCGGGGCCCGGCCGCTCACGCGTCGCGGCTCACGGAAGGATGGATGGCCAAATGGGGACAGGCACAAGACTGCCATCAGAGAACTCAAGAGTGAGCCGAGTGCCGTAAGGCACCGGGCCGTTCACCGGGTGGCTTCCCGGTGTAACGTTAAAATCCATGGAATCGTCCCACCCGGGGCCCGGCCGCTCACGCGTCGCGGCTCACGGAAGGATGACGGCCAAATGGGGACAGGCACAAGACTGCCCACCAGCGGACGTCACACTACGCTTCGTTCGGCCACACTGTACGTCCGTGCAGACACCCAGCGGACCAGGCGGGCGATCGACCCAAGTGGATTGTGCCTGTCCCTTTTTGGCCAAGCCCTTTTTGGGCCGTGTCCCTTTTTGGTCCGTGATGCTGCCGCCGGGCGTTGGGTGGCGTGGTCTTAGATGGCGGCGAGGCTGAAGGTACCACTGTCGCGGCGGGGCCGCGAAGTGCCGCCCGGCAGGCGGCACCTACTTTTGCCGAGCGGCAGCGAAGTGGATTGTGCCTGTCCCTTTTTGGCCCCATCGCACAGAAAACCTTGCATGGTCTGGGGAAACGTTGTTTACATCCCGCCATTGAAACAACTGGATTGTGCCTGTCCCGTTTTTGTCCGGTATGCTGACGCCGGGCGTTGGGTGACGGCCAAATGGGGACAGGCATAAGACTGCCCCAAGACTGCCCACCCCGGTGTGACGTTGAAATCCGTGGAATCATCGCGCCCGGAGCCCGGCCGCTGACGCGTCGCGGCTCACGAAAGGATGACCAATGGCCGGCTCTGGTTGTTACCGTAGCTGGGGCTTCCAGCCGCAGCACATACGGGTCTCGGCTGCGGCTGGAGTTTCGCCGCGATTGGGGGCCGAATGGGGACTGGCACAACGACTGCCCACCAGCTGACGTCACACTGCGTTTCGTCCGGCCACACTGTACGTCCGTGCAGACACCCAGCGGACCAGGCAGGCGATCGAGCGAAGTGGATTGTGCCTGTCCCTTTTGGGCCGTACGCGTCCGTGCAGACACCCAGCGGACCAGGCGGGGGTCGGCCGAACTGGATTGTGCCTGTCCCTTTTGGGCCGTGCCTTTTTGGCCGTGGGGACGCGAACCCCGGCATCAACTGCGGCTGGAAGCCCCAGTCACGTTTGGTGAGGCTCAGATTGTGCCTGTCCCTTTTTCAGCCGGCGATGGTGCGGGCCGAGGATCGTATCGGCTGACCGGTGTCTATTTGGTTCTGGCTTTGACGAACTTCAGCAGCAGCGGGTGAGCGGGTTCGGCCATTTGACCGTGGTTGAACCCTTCCAGTTCGAACAACTCGGTGTCAGGGTGCCCGACTTCCTGCATCATCCGCCACAGGTAGGCCGTTTCTTCATAGCGCCCGAGTATTTCCATGTCGCGGTCGCCGGTGATCAGCAGCAGCGGCGGAGCATCCCGGCGAACGTGATACAGCGGCGCCAGATCATCCACCACAGGCTGTTTGCCACCGATACCCCGTTCATCCCGCACGGTAAAGTGAGTAATGGTGTGTCCGCTGTAGGGGATCAGACCGGCAATCTGGTTCGCGTCAATGTCGTGGGCGGCCAGCCAGCGTTTGTCCAGCCCAACCATACTGGTCAGGTAACCGCCGGCCGAATGGCCACTGACGAAGATTCGTTTGTCTGATCCGCCATAGCGATGGATGTTCTGAAACGTCCATGCCACCGCAGCGGCCGCGTCTTCAATATATGCGGGCGCCTGCACTCGCGGGCTCAGTCGATAATTCACCGCCACCACCGCAAGGCCCTTATTCTTCAGGCCCTCGGGAATCGACTTTTTTCCAGCCGACAGACCGCCTCCGTGAAACCAGACAACCGTTGGAAAATCCTTTTCCCGCACCGGATAGTACACGTCCAGGCGACAGCGTTCCTGCATGTATTCCGTCAGCTCATCTCCGGTGCGATACGGAACTTCGGTATCGGTCTGAAAGGCTGATTCGGTGGCACCGTCCTGCTGTGCCAGGGCGGGAATTGTCTGAGTGCCGGCCGAAATCAGAATAAACAGCACGGCGTTTCTGGTCAGTTTCATTCAGGGACCTCATTTGAATGATTCGCATGATGACGCGGCGGGGCGGCTTATTTGCCTTCCCAGATGCCCTGCAGTTCGACCAGTTCCTGCATCAGTGCCGTCTTCAGTTTTTCAATGCGTTCCTGAGACTCAAGCTTTCTGCCGTTCTGATCGACGACATAGAACACGTCCACGACCTGGTCGACACTGGTTGCGATGCGGGTGAGTTTCACGACGAGTTCATGCTGATGCAGCGTCAGCGCCAGGGTGTACAGCAGACCTGGATTGTCCGTCGCAAACACATCTATCACGGTGTTCGATTCGGAACTGTCGTTGTCGACAGACACATGCGGCGCGACGGGCGCGATGACCCGGTCCTTCTGTTTCATTCTGAACAGACCGCTGCGGCGGAAAATATGATCTACCGTGGTTTTGCCGGACAGCACGTTGATCAGTGCCTCAGACACTTCCTGGATTCGATGGGTTGCGACCGGGCCGACAAAATCGTTGTCACTGACACGAAAGGATCCGATCAGCGTGGCCCCGGCAGTGGTGCAGGTCTGGGCGGTATGAATGTCCATCCGCATTCCGCTCAGCACGCCGGCGACCTTGTGAAAGCTGCCCGTTTCATAATTACGGCCGGCAAAGATCCGGTACGTCACCGTATCTGTTTCGGCATCGTAGGCGCCTTCAATCCGGACTTCATCCGGTCGCAACTGCTGAATCACGTCCAGATCGCGGGCAATGCGGTCCGGTGATTCGACCATCAGATAAAACGGAGGCAGCGCATCCAGCTGTCGGTCAATCCATTCCGGAAAAGGTTCCTCAGAATCACTGTTGCGGGCCGGCACAATCGACGAACGTACATGTTCCCGCACCAGCTGCAGACGTTCCCGTTCAAGATGATTGATCGGACGACCGCTCAGAATCAGCATCGTACGATTGTACAGGTCGGCCAGCAGGTCCCCCTTCCAGTCGGTCCAGACGTCCGGACCGACGGCCTTGATATCGGCGACGCACAGTACGTAGAGCATCCGCAGCAGTTCCGGGGCACCGACAAGACGGGCAAAATCCACCAGGAGGCTCTGGTCGGTGATGTCGCGGCGGAAGGCCAGGTCGGGCATGACCAGATGCTGGCGGACCAGAAACATGATCATGCGTTTCTTATTCTCCGGAGTCTGCAGCCGCACGGCCACGTTCTCGGCGATCTCCTCGCCGATGATACTGTGGTCGCCGTCCCGGGCCTTGCCGATGTCGTGCAGAATCAGGGCCGTGTGCAGCGTGGCCTTGTGGCGAACGCTGTTGTAGGCCGTGCCGACCGGGGAATCGTCATCGGCAAATGACACCACTTCATCAATTGTCTTCAGTGTGTGCTCATCCACCGTGTAGCTGTGATACTGATTGAACTGCATCAGACAGCGGATTTCTGCCACTTCGGGGATCAGCCAGTCCAGCACTTTGGTTTCATACATCGCCCGCAGCGTCAGCGGCAACCCGTGTCCGGTGCGCAGGATCGCTCGAAAACGGCTGCAGGAACGGCGACTGGGTTCGGCAGGCAGCCGGCTTGACAGCTTTCCTGTCATGCGTCTGAGATCTGCGGACAGCTGTACATGCTGCTCGGCAGCAACCTCAAACACCTCCATCACCTGTTCCGGCTGCTGTCGCAGAGAACCGACGTAGTCTTCGGACGCGGACAGAATGCCGTCCTGGATCGAAAGTCCGGCCGGCGTCCGGGGCGACAGAATAACGCTTTTCAGTCGGGACAACAGACTCGGTCGGTGTTCGGTTTCCGTCACGCGGCGAGCGATCTCTGCCACTCGGGAGGTCTGCCGAAAATATTCCTGCATGAAGCCTTCGACGGCCCGCCGATGATCAAAATGGGACTCGCCCCGGTCACGGACGATTTCCAGCTGCAGTTCTCGCGTCAACACGTCCTGCTTCAGCCCGGCTCGGCAGTGCAGATCAAGCCGCAGCGAGGTCAGAAATTCGTCGGCCTGACTCAGCACGGCCAGTTCCTGAGTTCGGATGGTGCTGTGTTCCAGCAACGTGGACGGATGCGAATCCCCGAACAAAGCAAAAGAGACCCACCGCAGCAGATGCAGGTCCCGGAGCCCTCCGGGCGACCGTTTGACATCCGGCTCCAGCTGATTGACGGAATCTCCCCGAGCCAGCCATTCCTTCCGCCGTGAGGCCACGCAGGCGTCCACGAACTGAGCCACCGGATCACGAAAGACTTTGCGCTGAATCAGTTCGTCCAGAGAATCGAAGACCTCGCGGTCTCCCATCAGAAAACGCATATCCACCAGCGAGGTTGAGAACTGCAGCTCTTCCCTCGCGAACCGAACCACATCTTCGGGGGTGCGGATACTGTGTCCCAGCTGAAATCCGGTATCCCAGCAGTCACGGACGAATGCCTGAAGAACGGGTTCAATCTGAGCAATATGACGGGCACTCGCCACCAGCAACAGGTCGACGTCCGAATACGGGGCCGGACGACGGCGGCCGTTTCCACCGACGCAGATCACCGCAAACCGGACCGTCTCCGGAATACGAAAGGCCTTCAGCTGCACGGCCACCATCCGCTTCAGCAGCTCGTCCATCTGATCAGAAAACCAGTGACAGATGTCAATCCCCGGATCCCCGGCGGCGTGCCGACTCGCCACCGCCGACCGTGCATCCTTCAGGAATTTTCGCCTGGCCTGGATGTCGGAACAGTCCACGTCCGCTAAGGATTCAATCGTCACAATATTCTTGTATCACCTGAGTTAAGATCGATTTCTGCATCGCCGCTGATGCGCGCCGGTAAGGTCAAAGCTGCGGGCGATCGCCCGCTTTCGCCCCAATGCCCCCACACACAGTCTGGAACCACGGCGGTCTACCACCTGTGACCACCCACAGAGCAGCCGGATCTGTCCGGATCCGGGCGACACGCGGTAGCGCCATGATGCCATGGCCGCGAATTTCGGCGCAGTCAGGAAGACGGCAGGCTGCCGCAACGCTCCAGCCTGCTGAAGGTTAACTCAGAGTCGGCCTGCTGCCCAGAGCGCCAGTGCCAACTGACGATAATCCATCGTTTCCGCGGGGGGGGCCACAGGCGTTTCGATATCGTCGAACGCCTGAATCGCCACGCCCCCGGGAAGACGGCTCTCGGAATGCGATACGGCAGGTCCGATCCACGACTGCCAGCTCGGCCAGCAGCCGTTCAATCAGATCGCTTCGTTTCCGCTTTCGCCGGTCCGAATACGGACAACCTGTTCCAGCGAGGTCACGAAAATCTTGCCGTCGCCGACCTGACCGGTGCGGGCCGATTCACAGATTGAGTTGATAGCGGCTTCCATCTGGTCTTCCGGCACCACAACTTCCATTTTGACCTTCGGCATGAAGTCAACCGTGTACTCTGCCCCGCGATAGGTCTCTTTATGGCCCCGTTGACGACCAAACCCGCGAACTTCCGAAACCGTCATTCCCTGCACGCCGATGCTGGTCAGTGCGGTCTTCACGTCCTCAAGTTTGTAATGACGGACGATCGCCTCTAGCTTTTTCATTAATCTTTTGCTTTCACATGAAACACGGACCTCCCCGGCCGTCCCTGCCACACCGGACCGGACACAGACGGGACACATAGACCTCACTCGTGGCAACTCCACGTGGCAACTAACGTGCCGAAGCAGATTCCACGTTTTCTGACCGATTCAGATCCCTGGAAGCCCGATTTCTGAGCAACTTGCCTGACAATTGCGCATTCATGATTTTGCTTCACAAATATCTCTGGCATGAATTCGGACAAGGTCGTACGTCACGATAATGTTTACCCTTTCCGTGATCCGCCTGTTGAATAGGGGCTGGTCTCACTGCTTTGCCCTGTCGTCGTTATGCATTTCGTCATGATTACCCTGACCGGCTGCCTGCTGGGACGTCTCGCAGCCGGCTGGGCAGCCGTCATGCTGGCCGACACCAACTCGGGGCAGCTGATGAATTGCCCGTCCTGTGGAACCGCCGTCTCTGCTTTTCAGCGATGGCTGACGCCGCTGCGGGTCCGATGTCCGTGCCGGGCAGGGGGCGTCATCAAATGGCATATCGCCTCAATGCTGGGTCTGGGCGGCCTGTTTGCTCTGTTTTCATGGTTACTGCTTGAACAGCAATGCCAGACCGTGCACGAAGTTCGCCCGGATTCTTCGCTGCTGATGTCGCGTCTGCCGTTTCACCTGACCCTGATTTTTCTGTTGTGGGTCTCCGTGCTGACCGATCTGCTGGACTATGTGATTCCTGATGAACTGATCCTTCTGGGAATCCCGCTGGCCGTCGTTGTCGCGACGTGGAGCGGTGAGTTGCAGCTGATCCACATCTGGGTCAACTGGGACGAAGCAATCCCCGGAATTCAGGGACCTTACCTGCCGGACTGGATGAAAAATCATCACCATCTGCATGGACTTGCGTGGAGCCTGGCAGGTATGGCGTGCGGAGCCTCAACGATCTGGCTGATTCGGTGGCTGTCGCATCGAATTCTGGGGTACCCGGCCATGGGCCTGGGAGACGCCACATTGATGGGCATGGCCGGTGCCTTTCTGGGCTGGCAGCCGATTCTGTGCGTCGTGGCGATCGCACCCATTACCGGCGTCGTGGTCGGTGTACTGGTGCGACTGGTCAGCGGACGCAGCTTCGTCGCCTACGGCCCGTACCTGGCCTGTTCAACGGTTTTGGTGATGTGCACCTGGCGCTGGCTGTGGGCCGACTACCTGACCCTGCGGGACATCTTCAGTCACTGGCCATCGGTGGCCGGACTGGTCGGTTTTTCGTTCGCCGCATTGTCGGCGCTGCTGGTAATGCTGCGACTGTTTCGCACGCTGCCGGTCGAATCACTGCGTCATCGCTGACTTCAACTGCTGATGTCGTCTGCCAACTTCAGCACTGACCTCAGATCATGTCCAGTTTCCGATGTCGCCGTGACGGGGGCTTCGCACAGTCCGCACAGATTCCATGTGCTTCCAGACGGTGCCCGGTCATTCGGAATCCCATTTCCAGCGCCACCTTTTCAAGCAGCTCTGAAACTTCCTCATTTCGGAATTCAATCAGCCTGTTGCACTTACTGCAGATAAAGTGATCGTGCTGAGGATATCCGTAGTCGTGTTCGTAGACTTCGCGGTCGTTGGTTCTTGCCACCTTGCGAATCAGACCGGCTTCTTCAAGCTGAGTCACGGTGCGATAAACAGTGGCTCGACTTACTCGCCGTCCGTCGCGTGGCTTGTCCAGCCGTGCCACAATGTCGTCACGATCGAAATGTTCGTGACCGGCAAAGATTTCACGCACGATGATGTCGCGTTCCTGCGTGAGCCGCTTTCCCCGAGTCGCGAGGTATTCGCGAAACTTCTCCACCGGGGAAACAGCAACTTCTTTCGGAGCAAGTTCGCTCACAACATACCTCATTCAGGGCAAAGAATTCTGCGGCCAGGAAACCTGTAGTATAGCGGAAAACTCTGGATTTTCCCTACCGGCAGCTTGTAAGAAGCCGTGATTCTCAGAGGCATTTTCACGGCCTCACCCGTCTGAGGCGGATCCGACCACCTTCGGGCCGGTCAGACTGTCATCCACCGTACCTGTTTGACCGGAATCTTTCGGCGTTCCCGGGCATTATTGCGGATCGGTTTCTTTTTCAATCGCTGCGCGCATGCGATTCATGGCTTTCGCCAGCAATTCGTCTGAATCATAGTGACCGGCATCGATGGCCGCTCGGATCGCCGTTAGTTTTTCGTTCTGCAGCAACCGGGCCTCTGCCGATGAGAGGCTGTCCGCGTTCTGCGACCGATCCGCCGACGCTTCTGCTGACTCGGCCGGTGGCAGGCCGATATCATCTGTCGCCTGAACGTCTTCTGACAACGGTTCCGTAGATCTGAGGCGATTCGGTGTTGTCGAAGACATGAAGCGTACCTGACTGAAAAAGAATCGCAGCAACGTCGCGTTCAGCTTCGGGCTGTCCATCAGTCAACGTGGGCAGCATCCGAAAGAGGCGGCATCGTACGTTATCGTCGATCACCAGACTCCGCCAGGGCCGACGTCCTGTCACAATCGTCAGCGAGGACGACAGCGGTGCCGGCAGGTTCGAATGGTACGTTGCCCCCTGAGCAGCGTCTACTTGAATGCGGGTGTTTTCGCCCGGCCCCGCGCCCCAGAGCACCTCCCGCGTCCTAACCGCCCGACTGGCCAAAGGTTGCGGAGACCTCCGGATCAGGGGGGTTCGGAGATTCTCCGAAAATCGCGAGCACGCCAGCCGGTATCTCAAA
Source organism: Fuerstiella sp. (assembly GCA_040222735.1). Lineage (GTDB taxonomy): Bacteria > Planctomycetota > Planctomycetia > Planctomycetales > Planctomycetaceae > Fuerstiella. The sequence goes on from JAVKCM010000133.1 coordinate 49,600, forward strand.
CCGTTCCGGCTTCTTTGCGACCTTGATGTTCACCTTATCAGCCAGTTTATCGCCTTTTTTCCGGACTGCTCGTTCAATCATCCAGTCCATCGTGTGACCGAATTCCCGCACCGGACCTCCCTTCAAATGACTGATCCGACGCAGACTGAACCCCTGCAGCCGGACGTCAGCTCGCTCTATATGCGGCAGAACCCGCAGTTTGCCACCTTCCTCTGACCGAGTCACCTCGCTGCGGAAATGCAGATCGGCGTCGAAGGTGACGTCGGCCAGCACGTCGGCACTGATGCTGTACAGCTTAATGCCCAGATTCCATCGCTGTTGACGCACGGTTGCCCGCAGCCGCATGGACGCATGAACGTGATAGCGAGGGACTCCTCGATCCTGTCTGGGAAGCAGCGAAACCTGCAGCTGAAAATGGTCTTCCGGACTTATCAGACTGGCGTCAACGCGGCGCCACGTCCCGTGGCGGACCTGTTTCCAGCGACGCGACGTCTGGACCTTTAACCCGTCCATCCGCACATTGAGACCAGACTGGATTCGAGTTTCGGTTCCCCAGTCGTCGTCATCCGTGTAGGTATCCGGCAGCAGGAGCAGCGCCATGCCTCGAATAAACTGCACCGCTGCGGGAGACAGCGGTGTTTCCTGCGTCGGCCCCGCTGATACCGCCACGGCAACTTTGTCTGCTTCACTGTCCCCGGCCTGCACGCGGACAGCCGTGGTGGCCCACAGCAGCAACAGAAGATGCAACAGCAGCTTCGCGACGCCGGGCTTGCTCCGGCCGCTGGTGCCGGGACACTTGTGATCCGCTTCCTGAACATCCGGCACGCTCATGATCATCCCTTCCATGAGCCGGTGCGTTACCTGGCGTACGGCCCGGCTCCCACCAGCTGTTGTTCCGCAAATCCCTTCGCGATGCAGTCCCGGACAGCATCCACCACAGTGTCAATGTCATGTGCAGAAACGTCCAGATGAGTCGCGGCTCGCATCCGCTGACCACCCATCGGTCCGATCGTGACGCCTCGTTCTCTTAATGCCGAATTCAACTGCACGGCGGTTCCCAGCTCTGCATCGATGCTGAAGAAGACCAGATTGGATTCTGTCTGGTCCGGTGAGGCCTGAATTCCGTCAAGCCCGGCCAGGCCTTCCGCCAGTCGCCGGGCATTATCGTGATCTTCCTGCAACCGGTCTACGTGGTTTTCGAGTGCATAAACAGCGGCAGCCGCAACAATTCCGGCCTGGCGAAGCGCTCCGCCGAACATTTTACGGGCTCGCCGCGCCCGCCGCATTTCGTCCGCCGACCCGGCCAGAATCGATCCCATGGGGCAGCCCAGCCCCTTGCTGAAGCAGATCGAAATCGTGTCGAAACAGTCAGCCATGGCCTGTGCCGAGTACCCTCCGGCGACGCACGCATTAAAGAATCTGGCGCCATCCAGATGCATTTTCAGTCCGGCTGACCGAGCCCATTCAGAAACCTGCTGCATCTGTTCCAGCGGATAGACGTAGCCCCCGGCGATGTTGGTTGTGTTTTCCAGACAAACCAGCCGGGTCCGGCAGTAATGCTGGTCGTCCACCCGCGGCTGTCCTTCCAGATCGGACACGCCCAACATCCCCTTCGGCGCCGTCAGCTGGCGGACTGTGACGCCGCTCAGAGCAGCAGGACCGCCGGCTTCAAAGATTCCGATGTGTCCCGTCGCATTGATCAGCAGTTCATCGCCAGGCACGCAGTGAGCCCGTACGGCCATCTGATTGCTCTGCGTCCCCGAGCACGCGAAAACAGCCGCTTCCTTGCCCAGCAGGTCTGCAACCATGGCCTCCAGCCGGTTCACCGTGGGATCTTCACTCGTCATGTCATCCCCGACTTCCGCCTCCATCATCGCCTGTTTCATGGCTGGCGTCGGTCGAGTGACGGTATCGCTTCGCAGATCAATCATGTCGTGCTCCGACTCGCTGGTTCAGGGTTCCACAACGGCACCAAGAGGTCTTTCCGGGATCATCCGTGCGTCGATTCAACAGAAATACTCAGCCGTGAGACACCACCGAGTCCGATGGCGGGAAACCATCGAATCCCGCAGAATTTCCGCCGCCCGGGACTGTACTTCCGTGTCGTTGGCGGTTCAATCTCAGCAGGATCAGCCCTTCCCGGTGCTGATCGTCCTTCTCAGTCGTCCGTCCGCCACAGGCCGGCAGGGCGCATCGGCAGAAGAATTCGTCCACACAAGTCTCCGCTCCCTGTGTCTGTCTCAGCACCATGCCCAGCTTATCTCCTCTTCAGGTCACCACCATCGACTGCCGCCAGGGCGGAGCACAGGAATTGTTTCGTGAATTACGAGACAAACTGAGTCCGCGTGGCGACGTGGTATCGGCCGCTGGCCGCCAACGGACCATCGAACTGTTTGGCGAACCGCTGTCTCCACGCGAGGTCGTGCATCGCATCTGCGAAGATGTACGCACCAAAGGTCTGCCAGCGGTGCTGGATTATACTCAGCGTCTGGACGGTCGACAGCTGGACCTGGACACAATGCGAGTCCGCCCGGAAGAACTTGCGGCCGCCTCCCAGGCTGTCTCTCCCCGGTTTCTGGAAGCCGTCCGCCGCATCCGGGACAACATCGCCGAGTTTCAGTCGGCCGTTCTGCCTCAGGACGCTCACATCAGTCGCCCGCTGAACAATGGCCATGTTGAACTGCGGCAGCGTCATCTGCCCATGAAACGCGTCGGCATCTGCGTTCCCGGCGGAGCGGCCGCGTATCCGTCCACGGTCCTGATGACAGCCGTGCCGGCTCAGACAGCCGGCGTACCAGAGATCGCGATCGTGGTGCCTCCGACCGACTTCGGCGGCTACAACAACGACATGCTGGCCACGTGCCATGAAATCGGCATCACAGAAGTCTATCGCGTCGGCGGTGCTCAGGCGGTCGCCGCCCTGGCTTATGGCGTGGAAGGCATCCGTCGTGTGGATAAGATAGTCGGCCCCGGAAACCTGTTCGTCGCGCTGGCCAAGCAGCATGTATTCGGCGACGTCGATATCGACAGTATCGCCGGCCCCAGTGAAGTGATTGTCCTTGCCGACAAAACGGCTCATCCGGGATTCGTGGCCGCCGATCTGATTTCGCAGGCCGAACACAGCCCTGGTTCCGGCGTGCTGATCACATGGCACGAACCATTGATTGAACAGGTCCGGACAGCGCTGCAGCAGCAGCTGACTCAGTTGCCGCGAGGTGACCTGGCTCGGAAGTGTCTGGAAGACTATGGCGCTCTGATTCTGGCCCGCAGCCAGGAAGAGGCGGCAGAACTGACGGATCTGCTGGCTCCTGAGCACCTGCATATTTCGATGGACGACGCCGAATCGATGCTGCCGCAGATTCAGAACGCCGGAGCAATTTTCATGGGACACTTTACTCCCGTCGCCCTCGGCGATTACATCGCCGGACCGTCTCATGTGCTGCCCACCGGCGGCACCGCGCGATTCGCCAACGGCCTTGCTGCCACGGATTTCCTGAAACGCAGCTCTATTATTCAGTACGACCAGGCCGCACTGCAGGGCGATGCCGACGCTGTACGCCTGATCGCTGACAAAGAGGGGCTGACGGCACATAGCGCCAGCGTTGATATCCGGCTTCCGGAATAACGGAACCGGACCACCGCACCCGGCCGCACCGCACCACCTTTACACATTTCAGACCAACGTGCTGAATCACTGAGCTGCAGGTGGATCCTGACTCGATGACGCCCGGAACGGTCGTGCTCGCGATGGCTGGTCGACGGTGTAGGCCATGCGATAGTTTGTGAAGGTGATGCCGCGGCATGTGACGGTCTGCTGGCGAAGTGTCAGCATTAAATCCGCCATCACCTGATGATCAACATCAGCGGGCCGCCACCCGACGACCAACATGTCCGTACAGCGGACATTCCTGTCCGCTGCCCCGCCAGCAGCAGGCCCGGAGCGGTTGCTTCAATTGTCGGACATTGGCTGCAAGAATATTCATCGTTCGTCAAGTTGCAAGTTTCTGTCAGCAGTCAGCCTGTCCTGGCTTTTGCGCACCGATCGATGTGATGCGGGGCATCATGGCCAACCATTTCGCTTCAACCCATGGAAAGTCTCCGTCCCTATGATCAGATCTGCCGTTACCATCAGTATCGTCGAACAGGCTCGAAAAGGTCCCTTCGTTTTTCACGACGACGTGGCCGCAGGTTGTGCGCGGGCGGCGGCTCTGGGATTTGATGCGGTCGAGCTGTTTGCCCCGTCGGCCGATGCCATCAATGCTCAGCCACTGGACGAACTGCTGGAAAAGCACGGTCTGAGCCTGGCCGCAGTGGGCACCGGCGCCGGGATGGTGATTCATGGCCTGCACCTGTGCGATTCAGAAGCCGGTCGTCGCGCTCAGGCACGAGACTTCATCAAAGGGATCATCGACGCCGGTGCTCCCTTCAGCGCTCCCGCCATCATCGGGTCGATGCAGGGGCGCTGGGACGCCACCACCGACAGGGACACGGCGCTTGGCTATCTCCGCGACAGTCTGGAGGAACTGGGAGCACACGCCGCCGCTCAGGGTGTCCCGCTGATCTATGAACCGCTGAACCGGTACGAAACAAATCTGGCCACGACCATGAAGGAAGGCGTTGATCTGCTGACACCGCTCAGCACCGACAACGTGCTGCTGCTGGCGGATCTGTTCCACATGAATATCGAGGAAACCAGCATCGCCGATGGACTGCGCGACGGAGGTCGGCACATCGGGCACGTGCACTTTGTGGATTCGAATCGCCAGGCGGCCGGCCGAGGCCATATGGACTATGCACCGATCGCTCAGGCGCTTGCCGACATCGGTTATGACGGGTATGCATCGGCCGAAGCCTTTCCCATTCCGGAATCTGAGGAAGCTGCTCGTCAGACCATTGAAACCTTCAAGGCCGTGTTTCGTTCCTGAAACACGGTCACGGCCGGCTGTTCCTCGTTGCCGCCGTCTGCGCGAAGCACACGGCAGCACAAAGCCCCGGGGGCAAACTCGCTGCCGGTGAGCACACTGTCGGTGAGCATCTAATATTGCTGGCCTCCGCGTACCGAGCAGGCCTCTGCAAACCACAGAACTGACCCGGCCGGAGAAATCAGTCCCCTCTTTTTCTCTGTTACCTTCGCAGGACCCACTGATGCTGAAATCAGAACTTATTCATCCGGAAATCTCTGCCATCATCGCTCGCGCCGGGCACAGTTCGAAAATTCTGATTGCGGACGGCAACTATCCGGCCAGCTCGGCGATCGGTCCCGGCGCACAATTGGTGAGTCTGAATCTGGCTCCCGGACTGGTGACGGTTTCACAGGTGCTGAAGGTGCTGTTGAGTGCCGTGCCGATCGAAGCCGTGAACACCATGGGCATGCCGGACGACGATCCTTACAAACTGGACACCGACCCGCCGGCATGGACGGAATACCGAAAGATTCTGGCCGACGCCGGCTCAGCCATTCAGCTGAAGCCGATTGAACGCTGGGACTTCTACGACGCTGTCGCCTCGCGCGATCACGTATTGACGATACAAACGGGAGATCAGGCGCTCTGGGCAAACCTGTTACTGACGGTGGGCGTGCGTCAGGCGTCAGAATAACGCGTTTGAGCAAAAACTGGCTTTGAGGCATTCCGGCGATCTGATGTAGACTTTCCGCGGCGCTTGGGGCGTACACCGCTTCCGCGCCGGTATTGTCCTGTGGAAAGGTTCCACAGAAATCTGTCCGCGGCCCTGACCGAGACGTTTTTGTTGCCGCATGGAGTGCCCCTATGTCGCTACGAGTGTTCGCCCTGCCTGTCCTGTTCATGGTTTTTACGCCCCGGCCGGCGGGGGCTCAGGAACAGCTTCGCTGGAACCTGCGCCCGAATGAAACCCTTCGCTACAGCGTCGTTCAGAACATGAAATCAACGACGAAGTTCGGTGACGAGGAAGTAAATTCATCCTTCCAGCAGACGATTGATATGTCGTGGCATGTGCTGAGTGCAGCGGCCAACGGTGATACCATCCTGAATCAGGTCTTTGATCGCGTTCGGCTGCAGATGGCGGGCGGACCGGCGGGCACCATTGAATTCGATACGGCCAGCCAGACGACGCAGGACAACCCGGTTCTGAAGGCGTTAAGCGATGTCTTCGGCAACATTGTCGGACAGCAGTTCAAGGTCATCATGAAGCAGACCGGGCAGATCGAAGACGTGATCGTCCCGGAAAAGCTTGCCGAAGCCGTCCGACAGTCGGCCGCCGGCCAGCAGGGTGCCCTGACCGACAAGATGCTGAAGGACATGATGAAGCAGTCCGCGGTGATGCTGCCGGCTCAGCCGGTCGGCCCCGGCAGTCAATGGACCAGCGAACAGACTGTGCAGATGCCGTTCGGCACCATGACCATCACCTCGGCCATGAAATTCGTGCAGAAGGACACCGAGGGCAATGCCATCATTGACTTTGTCCCGACTGTCCGAATCACGCCGCGAGAAGGTGCTCAGACCAGCATGACGCTGGATGGTTCGGAAGGACGCGGCCGAGTCAATTTTGATATTTCCCGAGGCCGGGTCAATCAGACGCAGCTGGATCTGAAGCTGCAGATGACCATGACCGTCAACGGCCAGAAGCTGCCTCAGACAGTCCACAACGTGACCTCCATGACGCTGATTCCGTAAGCAGAAGCCGGCACCCGCCACACAACCTGTCTGACGGCCGAAAACCGGTCACTCTCATACAGTCGCGGTTCTTTTCCCGGGGAAAGGAACCGCGGCTTGTTTTTTGTTTCCTGGCTTCGTCGGTCTTATGATGGCTACCGGACAGACCATTCGGCCCGGGTACGCTTCCGGACCCGCATTGCTGACATTCTGAGGCGTCTGACGGAATTCCGCTGACCAGACGATAGACCCGTGAAACGCATTTTTCTGACGCTGACCGTGCTGGCGACGGTGCTGATGCTGGTCGCCGTGGTGCTGGGACTAAGTATCGGTAATTCAAGCAGCCTGAATCCCGAAGTTCAGTCGCAGATCAGTACCCACATGCTGATCGGCATGGGTGTCCTGACCTTCGCCATTCTGGTGCACGCCATCAGCCTGACGTATTTCATGGGAACGGGTCGCTGGATCGAGGAAACCAGCCACGCGTATTCTCTGAGCCCGTCATTCCATGCACTGAATCAGAAAATCAAATACCGAACACTTCCGGGGATGACGTTCTGCATCCTGTTGCTGATTGCCACCGGTGCGCTGGGGGCCGCGGCAGACCCGGCCACGCCGATTTCACTGGATGGAATTCCGGGAGTAACGGGAGCGGATATTCACTTCTTCACGGCAATGAGCACCGTCATCATCAATCTGCTGACCAATTTCACACAGTTTGTGGCGATCTCAAAAAACACGGACATCGTCAATGACGTGCTGGCCGAAGTGAAACGAATTCGTGAAGAACGCGGCCTGCCGGTGTAGCAGACAGTGTCAGATCGACACCGTGGTCAAGCCGCCGCCTGAATGCCCCGGGAGCGGACGTCAGCCGCCGGAACCATGCCGTGAGGGATCGCCGCCGGGTGGTGGTCACCTCGCCATGACTTTCCGCAGAAGCCAGTAATGCTCAACGATTTCCCCAGTCTGTCCGCCGCCATTTACCAGGGCGTTGAACGCCGACTGCATACGGGCGTGCAGGTCTGCGTTTCCGTTGACGGTCGGTCTGTGCTGAATGCCGGTGTCGGCATGTCAACGCCGGATCGCCCGATGACCGCGCACGACATCATGCTGTGGCGTTCCGCAGGAAAGCCACTGACGGCCGCCGCCATGTGCCGATTCTGGCAGCAGGGACGCGTCGACCTGGACCAGCCGATCGGCACCTGGCTGACCGAGATTCAGAATTCAATTGTCGGCCGCGTCACCCTGAAACAGATTCTGACGCATACATCCGGTCTGCCGTCGATTGAAACCGGATGGCCGCACCAGCCGTGGGAAGATATTCTGCAGGCCGTCTACAGCGTGTCTGACCTGACCGGATCCGCCGCGTACCAGCCGCAGGCAACATGGTTTCTGCTGGGCGAAATTCTGCAGCGAGCAGACGCGGACGGACGCGGCTTTTCACAGATCCTGACGGACGACATTCTGCAGCCGCTTGGTCTGCAGGAAACATGGTGCGGGCTGTCTCCGTCCACCATTGATGAACATGGCCATCGCCTGACAGATCTGGTTCAGCGGGATCGAGGCGCCCTGGTGAGCAGCGACCTGGCAACCGACCCCTGGCTGATCGCTCCGTCACCCGGAGGCAATCTTCGCGGACCGGTCAGTGAGCTCGCACGGTTCTACGAAATGCTGCTGCGCAACGGAAAAACGGAACGCGGTGATCAGCTGCTGCACCCCGACACCGTCGAAGCAATGACCACGCGTCACCGGATGGACCAGTTCGATGAAACGTTTCAGCACGCGGTCGACTTCGGGCTGGGTCTGATCATTGATTCCAACCATCATGGGACGACAACCGTTCCCTATGGCTTTGGTCAGTTCTGTTCGCCGCGTACGTTTGGCCATGGTGGCGCCCAGTGTGCTATGGGCTTCTGTGACCCGGAACACGGGCTGGTCGTGGCATGGGCCGCCAACGGATTCTGCGGAGAAGGGCAGCACCAGCGACGCAACCGCGCCATCAACGAAGCCATCTATCGGGATCTCGGACTGGCGCATCTGTGAAGTAAAAGGGGTCGGGTTTCTTTTTCGGGGCAAACAGATTGGCCTCAACTTGCCCGCAGACGAAAAAGAAACCCGACCCCTTTTCCGGGTTCTGCCTATTCGTCATTCATGCGAGGCGGCTTCCACTTTGGGTCATAAGGCCCGTCAAACACCGGATCTGCCTTTTCGGCGTCTGTGATCAGTTTCCGGAGAGCCACATAGATTGCGTCGAAGTCAGGGTGTTTCTCATTCGCCCACTTGGCCACAGTCTTCGTTTTTCCGGATGTCATCGTGACCGTGATGGCCGGCCGAGTTTCCTCGGGGATGCCGGCCCGCTGTTCGGTGACGATGTCGAAGAAATTGTGTTTGTCGAGCAAATCTGACAGACCTTTCATCGCTTTCTGCGTGATCGTCTTCTGAAACCGCCGTTCGATAAACATCTGCCGGTCGCGGTCGTATTTAACAACCTGGCAGACGAATAAACCGTCTTCCCAAAGATACAGACTCTGACCACCATGAAAAGGGTGAATGTCTTTCAGGGTGACCAGCGGAATCCGTGATTGAGGCGTCGTTCCCGGTTCGGAGATCGGCATGGGATCCTGGTCCGCACATCCTGCCAGCCCCACAGGCTTCAACAGGGCGAAAAAACATAACTGCAAACAGAGCCAGCAGGTACGCCGACCAGGTGTTGGAAGCAACGACATGGTTTTCACGCGACCGTCACGTTGTCTGCCGCACGACGGCGGCGCAGCACAACAAGCCCACCAAAACCCAACGCCAGCAGAATCACGCTGGAAGGCTCTGGCACTGGTACCATCGAGAAGCTGCCGCTCGGGTTCAGTTCCTTCACGTAGTCGGCAAACTGCTGATAATAACGAGCGTACATTTTGGGACTGGCGTTTAGTGCTCCCAGCCCCATCAGACCATCGTTGGACAGCAGCGGGTTCGGGTACTGGTTGACGGCTCCGCCGATGTATTCGTCAAACAGGCCCAGCATATGACCGAACTCGTGCGCCTGAAACGCTGCGGTGTCCTGATCGACATACCAGTTCGTCATGTTGTACGGTGGGTCGGCCAGGGCCTTTGTGGCTTTCACTTCCACAGTCTGGTTGTAGGGGCCCGTTGTCGTGACATCGACCACGGCGGCGTAGGTCTTGTTGGTGTTGTTGTCTTTGACGTTGAACTTGTTGTTCCAGATACCTTCGATATTCGCCTCGGCCGCGGCACGGTAGGCGGCTTTCTGGGCGTCGGTGTAATTCAGCGCATCATCAAACATGAAATTGATTTCCAGATGCTTCTTCACCACGGTGCCGTCGAAGCTGCGTGTGTAGCTGTAATTCCAGCCGAAGGGCCCATAGGTCGTTCCATTGTGTGTATACGCCGGAGTGGAACGATTCCCCGAAACGTTCTGCGATCCCGTGATGAGGCCGGCCGCCAGCGGGTGAAGCATCGTCAGCACCGCAAACAGGCACGCCGCAGATCTGGTGAAACCCGTCCAGTCGGTGCTGCGATTTCGAAGCAGAGGAACCATTCGTAAGCTGGCAAGCCGTAAAACAAATCTTCGGCACATGGTCAATTACCTCCGCTGGTGATGTCTGGAATTCGGTACTGGCTGGAACACACCTCGGGAAATGCGAGGAAGGACGCTTAGGAAGCCCGGCATGGAAATGACCCCGGTGAACACCGATTGGCGATGCAAATTTTATTCCTGAAGGCGCACGTCCGAAATTGTCTGACTTTGTCTCCACAGGACGGGCCACCTCGATCATTCTGCAATTGATTCTCAATATGAGAATCGTGTTGCAGAACGCTACAACGGTCGGGGGCACGGCCGAGCTCAAGGCATCCAGACACCCGGGTGTCGGCCGTGCCAAAACCCATAAGTAAAGCCGTCGCGGCCACCAATATCGCAACGGCCCACATGCTGTCTTCACCGCCAGCAACCTGAGAAGAATGGCGAGGGAAAAGGGGTCGGGTTTCTTTTTCGGGGCAAACAGATTGGCCTCACCTTGCCCGCAGACGAAAAAGAAACCCGACCCCTTTTCCGAGTTCGGACGGACGACAGCCACGGGGAAGCCCGCACTGGAATTCGCGTGACTCTGAGGTATTCTGAGGCCTTCGTGTCCCTTCACGTTTACTGACAGGCTTACCGATAATGCAGAAATCTCTGTTGCTGATGTGTGGCGTTCTGCTGACGCTGGTTTCGTATTCCGCTTCCGTGCGGGCAGACGCCGGGCCGCTGAAGGTCCTGATCATCACCGGCGGCTGCTGTCACGATTATCCGTTTCAGACGAAGGCCATTCAGAAAGCGGCCAAAGCACGCGGCGTGCAGGTCGACTGGACCGTAGTCAACGAAGGCGGCACGGGCACGGCGGCTGAAATTGACTTCTACGACAACAGGGACTGGGCTCAGGGATTCGACGTGGTCATCCACAACGAATGCTTTGCCAAAACCACCAACGAAGACTACATCCGCAGCATCACGCGTCCTCATCATGAAGGCACCAACGCGGTGGTCATTCACTGCGCTATGCATACTTATCGAGATGCGAAGATTGATGACTGGCGAGAGATGCTGGGCGTTACCAGCCGTCGGCACGAACACAAGAGCCACTACCCGGTCAGGAATGCCAGCCCGGACCATCCGGCCATGAAGGACTTTCCGAAGGAATGGACGACACCGAGCGACGAGTTGTATGTGATCGAAAAGGTGTGGCCCCGGACCACCGTCCTGGCCACCTCGGTGAGCGAAAAAACGGGTGACCTGCATCCGGTCATCTGGGCTCATGAATACGGCAAGGCGCGCGTCTTCGGCACCACCTACGGTCATGCCAATGAAACGTTCGAAGACAAGGTATTTCTGGACGTGATCATCAACGGGATGGTCTGGGCCGCCAACAGGCAGGCGGAATAACTTCGCGGCGGAACGGCTGTCCGGCCCGTTTTAATCGGCTTGAGGAAATCACCTGGCCTACTTCTCAGGTTTCTTCTCGGCCTCATGGGCGACCGGCACGACTTTCTGTTCTTCGGCGGCTCTGGCATCGGCCAGCTGCTGTTCCAGCACGGCGGGATGCACAAACTGGTGGGCGTCTGCAATCGTGACCGGGCTGGCAGGTTCGGCGGGCCGGTTGCGGCGAAACAGATCAGGTGTTCGCAGCCGGAATCCGGCAAACTTGGTTCCCTGGTAGATCGATCCGCGCTGCAGCGGGCCGGCTCCCAGAATCCATGTATCGCGTGCGTCGCTCTTGGAGATCGCTGATCCCGACTGCCAGACGGCCGTGCCCGTTTCCCGGTGATAGGCGTATACCACCACCTTGGACGTGGACATCGCGGCGTTGCGTTTGCCGACGCTGAGTTCCGGAATGGTCGGCGCGACCGGGGCACCAGACACCAGACTGGCGGCCTGCGTCAGCGCATTGCTCGCCGGCATCCCATAGGTCACTTCCAGAGAATCCGTGCCCAGCGCCCCGACACGGGCTTCCAGAACATAATCGGCTTTCTCCTTGCTGTCCTGAACAAGGCAGCCGGACGTGGTCAGTTTGTGCCTCAGAGCACTGACAATATAGTCCGAATTGACAAACAGCAGCCCCTTGACCTGATTGATATAGCTTGTATCCAGAAAGACCTTGCGGCCGGACAGCGGAGCAAAGTCGAGCTGGTCCACGGCGCGGTCGACGGAATCCGACAGCAGCAGCTGCTCGGTCCCGGTTCGCTGCTGTGTCGTCCCGCAGCCGAACAGACTCAGCAGACACACAACCGGAAGAATGTGCGAAATAAGGGCTCTCATGGACCGCGGGGACTCTGGCGACGAAGGAAGGAATGTCGGCGATCTGATCGCCGGGAGGGAGCCGCAGTCTAGACGTTTCGCGGTTCGGCTGCTGTAATTCCCTTAATACAAAGTGATCAAAACGGACCGCGACGGCAGATTCTCAACCGGACTTCGGCAAAATCCGCCGGTGACGGAATCGATGGTTGGCCATCACGGCCGTTGTCGATCACAATGGAAAGCAGACCAGACGGTCAATGACTTCCGGAAACGCCTTTGATTCGAAGGCGGTTTCGTCGGTCACCCTCCCCGTGAATTCGGCACTTTGCCGCCTGCCATCATATAAGTTCCTTCCGAGGCGACCCGTCATGCTGACAGTCACCGGTCGAACCTTCCGCAACTGCCGCGGCATTTCGCGACGCCCGTTTCTGGTGGCTGGCGCCTTCGGATTCGGCAGCTGGGGCCTGACGGATCTGTTGCGGGCCGAAGCCGCCAGCGGCATCCGTTCCTCGCACAGGGCCGTGATCAACATCCATCTGGACGGTGGTCCGCCGCAACTGGACACCATCGATCCAAAACCTCATGCTCCTCGTGAAATCCGGGGCGAGTTTGCTCCGATATCAACTTCGCTGACCGGCGTCCGGATCAGTGAACTGATGCCGAAGGTCGCTGCCGCCTCTCAGGACTTTACCTTTATCCGGACGCTGGTGGGTTCCGCCGGTCGGCACGATGCGTTTCAGTGTCAGTCCGGGTTCAACCACAAGGATCTGCAGGCCTTTGGTGGCCGTCCGGCAGTCGGCTGTGTGGTTTCAAAACTGTACGGATCTGCCGAGGACGTGGCGCCGTCGTTTGTGGATCTGATGCAGGGTCGGCCGCTGGTTCGAAACTCTGCCCGCCCCGGATTTCTGGGTCCATCGTTCGCCCCTTTCCGTCCGGATCTGTCGCAGATGTTCCAGCGGGAACTGGAAGCGGGAATGAAGAACGAACTGCGGCGACTGGGCGAAGAACAGACCGTCAGTCTGACGCTGAATCCCGCGCTGTCTCAGGATCGACTGGACAACCGTCGCGAGTTGCTGACCGGCCTGGATCGGATTCGTCGCCGCGTGGATGCCTCCGGAATGATGGATGCCATGGATCGCTTCCAGCAGCAGGCCGTGGGCATTCTGACCTCGGGCGCTCTGGCCGACGCCCTTGATCTGACTCAGGAGGATCCTGCGGTGCTGGCACGTTATACCGCACCGTCGTCCGGTCGAGGCGTGCAGTCCACGACCAGCGAAGGACCGGACAGCGTCCGCAAGTTTCTGCTGGCCCGGCGTCTGGTCGAGGCGGGTGTCCGCTGCGTCAGTGTTTCCATCAGTGACTTTGATACTCATTCATCCAATTTTGACCGGATGCGGCATCTGGTTCCGATTGTGGACCACGGTCTGCAGGCACTGGTCCAGGATCTGCGTGAACGCGGGATGCTGGACGACGTGTCGATTGTGGCGTGGGGTGAATTCGGACGGACGCCGCGCATCAACAACAAGTCCGGCGGCCGTGACCACTGGCCGCGTGTGGGACCGTGTCTGCTGGCGGGCGGCGGAATGAAAACAGGTCAGGTGATCGGAGAAACGGATCGCATCGCCGGGACGGCGGTATCGAGACCGGTGCACTACAAGGATGTGTTCGCCACGCTGTATCGAAATCTGGGCATCGATGCCCGCGCCGTGACGATCAACGATCCGCAGGGCCGTCCGCAGTACCTGCTGGACGAAGGAGAACCCATCCGTGAGGTCCTGTGACTCAGGCTGCCTCAACTTTGGACGGTGCTTCCACCGGACCATCAATCAACATTCACACGGTTTCCGGACCACAACATTACATCAGGATTTTCTGACCTATGTTTCGCATTCAAAGCCCGACCCGGAAGAAGTTCTGCGACGGCCTGAGTCGACGTCGATTCATCGAAGTCGGTTCACTTGGTGCGCTGGGGCTGTCGCTGCCGCAACTGCTGCAGAATGAGTCTGCCCAGGCGGCTGACTCGGCCGCTCCCCGCCGGTCACCTCGGTCGGTCATCATGATCTGGCAGCACGGTGGCCCCTCGCAGCTGGACACCTTTGACATGAAACCTCAGGCACCGGCGGAATACCGCGGGCCGTATTCACCGATCAGCAGCACGCTGCCGGGGCTGGACGTCTGTAACCTGATGCCCGAGCACGCGAAGATCATGGACAAATGCACCGTGATTCGCAGCTTTTCGCACGGCAACGGCGACCACTGGGCGGCCGCTCACTGGATGCTGACGGGACGTCTGGGAGCCAACGGTTCGGACCGTGCTCCGCGTCAGCCGTCGATGGGAGCGGTCGCGTCGCATCTGCTGGGACCACGCCGCTCGGGCGTTCCCGCCACGATCAACATCAACGATGGCGGCTTCGGTTTTCACGGAGCGGCATGGCTGGGGGTCGCTCACAATCCAATGCGGATCGGCGAAGACAGCTATGGCAATGAAGCCGGACGGCTGCCGACGGCGGATGCTCGCAGCTTTTCTCTGGTGGACGGGCTTTCCACCGATCGCGTGATGAACCGTGCATCGCTGCAGAAGCAGTTTGACCGGCTTCGTCGGGATGTGGATCAGCAGGGCCTGTTCGACAACCTGGACAACATCGATCAGCAGGCCATGGAAATCCTGCTGTCCGGCCGGGCTCGGGAAGCCTTTAACCTGGACCGGGAAGACCCGAAGATCCGACAGCGTTACGGCAACAGCTGGGGTGAACAGGCGCTGCTGGCGCGGCGTCTGGTGGAAGCAGGTGTCCGGTTTGTGTCGCTGAATACCGGGTACTGGGACGACCATGGAAACATCAAGGGCCGTCTGGATGACAAACTGCCTCGACATGACCGGGCGGTCGGAGTGCTGATTCAGGACCTGCACGATCGAGGCATGCTGGATGATGTGCTGGTGGTCACGGCCGGTGAATTCGGTCGCACGCCCAAAATCAACGGCAACGCCGGGCGGGATCACTGGCCGGGAGCTCAGAGTATTCTGTTTGCCGGCGGCGGCTTTCGTCATGGACAGGTCATCGGCAGCACGACGGACAAGGCTGAATACCCGACATCCCGCACTGTCGGCGTTGAAGATTTCTGCGCCATCGTTTACTACA
The DNA here is from genome assembly GCA_040222735.1 of Fuerstiella sp. GTDB lineage: Bacteria > Planctomycetota > Planctomycetia > Planctomycetales > Planctomycetaceae > Fuerstiella. Next base: position 65,157 of record JAVKCM010000133.1, read on the forward strand.
GTCTCGGATTGAAGCCGACAGACTACGTCAAGGATCTGTCCGGCCGGCCTGTACACCTTGTCCCCGGCGGAGAAGTTCCTCGTGAAATGATCTGAACGCAGACCACCGTCCCCGCAACCGTCGACGACGGTCGTGCGGATCAGGCGATCGCCGACACGTTACTGACCAGCCCATACTCTGCTGACCCACGATTCCAGCCCACACCATACTGACCACACCATACTGACCGGACCATACTGACCGGACCGTGCTGACCACACCGGTCATGGTCAACCGCGTCCGGAAATCCCCGCCCGCTGAAAAACACAGTGTGTCCGGAAGGACAAACTGTCTGCCTCGCTGTTTAATCCTTTAGCAACAGAGAAACGGTCTCGCGACCGAAGTCATCCCGGAGAACACCTGATGTCCGTAACCAATCGGCGAACATTACCCTTGTCCGCAGCCCGGCACGCTCTGCCGGCACTTGTTCTGTGCGTCTTCCTGCCGCTGTCAGCCAGCGCCGACGCTCCCGCCGGCTTCACGCCGCTGTTTAATGGAAAGGACCTGACTGGCTGGAAAGGGCTGGTCGGCACACCGGTCACCCGGGCCGCCATGTCTGCCGAAGAGCTGGCTGCAAAGCAGCAGGAAGCGGATGAAAGCATGCGGGCACACTGGAAGGTGGTGGACGGCCAGCTGGTGTTCGACGGCAAAGGTCAGAGCCTGTGTACGGCAAAGGATTACGGCGACTTCGAGCTGTATGTGGACTGGAAGATCCTGGAAGGCGGTGACAGCGGTCTTTATCTGCGCGGCACACCGCAGGTTCAGATCTGGGATACGGAGCACGAACCGTATTTCCGGCATGGAGCGGAAAAAGGTTCCGGCTCGCTCTGGAATAACAGAAAGCACTCGCGTTTCCCGCTGGTGAAGGCGGACAACCCGGTCGGCGAATGGAATACGTTTTTCATTCGCATGGTGGGCGAACGCGTAACCATCAGGCTGAATGATCAGCTGGTGGTCGACAACGTCGTTCTTGAAAACTACTGGCAGCGCGAACTGCCCATCTTTCCCCGCGGTCAGATTGAACTGCAGAACCATGGAAACACTCTGTATTTCAAGGATCTGTACATTCGCGAAATCGATGCCGAAGAGGCCAATAAGATTCTGGCCGCACAGGAGGCGGAGCATTTTCAGAGCATCTTTAACGGAAAGGATTTCGGCGGCTGGACGGGAGATCTGCAGAACTACGAACTGGTGGACGGCACGATTCGGTGCCGACAGGGCAAGGGCGGCGACGTCTATACAGAACGGGAATATGCCGACTTTGTCGCGCGGCTGGAGTTCAAGCTTCCGCCGGGCGGCAACAACGGGCTGTCCATTCGCTATCCTGGTGAAGGCTCGCCGCACCTGACGGGGCTGGAACTGCAGGTGCTGGATTCTGAGCACCCGAAATACGCAAATCTTGATGCGCGACAGTATCACGGTTCTGTATACGGACTGGTACCGGCTCATCGCGGATATCTGCGGCCCGTCGGCGAATGGAACTTTCAGCAGGTCACAGTCCGGGGTTCACGGGTGAAGGTCGAACTGAACGGCACCACCATTCTGGATGCCGATCTGAGTGAGGTGACGGAATCCAAGGACGGCGAAGTTCCGCCGGGCGTGAAGAACAAGAGCGGGCATTTCGGATTTGCCGGGCACAACGATCCCGTGGCCTTTCGCAATCTGTCCATTCGTGAACTTCCCGGCAAGCCGGCAGAACCCCCATCACGTGAGATCGCCATCAGCCCGCAGGACGGTCCCATCAAACTGTTCAACGGACGAAATCTGGAAGGTTTTTACACGTGGATCCGGGACAGGCAGTATGCTGATCCGGACAAGGTGTTTACCGTGGCCGACGGTATGATTCACATTTCCGGCAACGGCTACGGCGGACTGATCACCAACGAATCCTACCGTGACTACCATCTGATCCTGGAATTCAAGTGGGGTGAGAAAACCTGGGGCAACCGGATAGATCGTGCCCGTGATTCCGGGCTGCTGCTGCACTGCTGGGGGCCGGACGGCGGCTACAGCAATACATGGATGGCGTCGATCGAAGCCCAGATTATTGAAGGCGGCGTCGGCGATATCCTGGTGCTGTCCGGCACGGACCCGGAAACCGGTCAGGTTCTTCCGACCTCATTGACCGCGGATATCACGAAGGACCGGGATGGCGAAAAGGTCTGGAAAAAGGGCGGCGAACCGATCACCATTTCCTCCGGCCGCATCAACTGGTTCGGTCGTGATGTGGACTGGGCCGACAAGGTCGGGTTTCGCGGTCGCGACGATGTGGAAAGCGAATTCGGCGAATGGACACGGATGGAAGTCATCGCAGACGGAGGCCGACTGCAGTACAGGGTCAACGGTATCGTCGTGAATGAAGCCTACGACGCCAAACCCGATTTCGGTCGGCTGCTGCTGCAGACTGAGCAGGCCGAAATGTTTGTTCGCCGGTTTGAACTCTGGCCGCTCGGCAAAGCCCCCACGGATGAACTGACGCAGAACTGAGCACGTTCACGCCCGCCTCTATCCTCAGAAAAGGCAGCTGACATGCCGCAGCCACAACCATCGAACTTTCCCATCAACAGACGGACCATGCTGGTCGCTTCGGCGGCCGGCATGCAGGCCGTGTCGACATCCCGGGCTGACAGCTCGGCCGTCACGGGTGGAAAAGCGCGGTCCACGATTCTGTTTTTTCTGTGCGGTGGATCGTCCCACATTGACATGTGGGATATGAAGCCGGAAGCGCCGCTGGAATACCGAGGTCCGTTTCAGCCGATCGGGACCTCGGCCCCGGATCTGCAGATCAGTGAGCATCTGCCGCTGGTGGCAAAGCAGGCTCATCACCTGTCTCTGATCCGCTCCGTCCGAGCCTCAGTGAACACCAACGACCATCATGCGGGTTATTATTACAACCTGACCGGACATGTCCCTGATCAGACCTTTCTGAGTCAGGGCAATAATCGTCGCCCGTATTCCGACGACTGGCCGTATATGGGATCCGTGGTAGCGGCCCGGCGTCCCCGACATGCGTCGCTGCCGAATGCAATCTCACTGCCGCATATGCCCAGCCGCAGGCCTTACACGCGGCCAGGGCAGTTTTCGGCACGACTGGGACTGCAGTTTGACCCGCTTTATCTGCAGGGCAGCCGGGACGAACCACTCAGGTTCTCGGCACCGGCCCTCGAACTGCAGGCCGGCACCGACGCCGGGCGTCTGTCAGATCGTTCACAACTGCTGACGGCTCTGGATCAGGCCCGACGCCGGTTCGATACGGATCAGAAGGCGTCAACCTTTACGCAGCAGCAGGAACGAGCGTTCTCGCTGCTGTCGTCCGCCAACACGACGTCCGCTTTCGATGTCGCCGCTGAACCACCCGCGCTGCGGCAGCGGTACGGTGAAACGGTCAACGGCATGAGTCTGCTGCTGGCCCGCCGCCTGGTGGAGGCAGAGGTTCCGTTCATTACCGTCTTCTGGCTGGGCCACGGAGTGAACACCCCACTGGCAAAAAAATGCAGAAGTGCCGGCAGCTGGGATACACACGGCAACAACTTCGGCTGCCTGAAGGACGATCTGCTGCCCGAATTCGATCGCTGCTTCTCGGCGCTGGTCGAAGATCTGGCACAGCGGAATCTGCTGGATCAGACCACGCTGCTGGTCACCAGCGAAATGGGTCGCAAACCGAAAATCGGAGACCCTCGATCGGGCGGGCAGTCCGGCGCCGGGCGCGACCACTGGACTCATATCCAGACCAACGTGGTCGCTGGCGGCGGCATTCAGGGCGGACGCATCTACGGTTCCAGCGATCGTCTGGGCGAATTTCCTGCTGACAAACCGGTCACCCCCGCTCACGTGGCTCACACGGTGTATCACGCCATGGGCGTCACCGATCTGCGTGACCGGGATACTCAGGGACGACCGTATCCGTTGCTGGAAGAAGGAGAACCGCTGTACGAATTATTCTGACAGCGTTCTGTTGTGAATCCCCGGCCGCCCGACAGCCACCCGACCACCGCGTTCAGCACGTTTCCGGCATCTGACCATCGAGTCATCCGTCAGACCGGATTGTTCCCGCCCACCCAGACAGATCCCTGCCAGGCCTTCCCTCCTCACCGCTCTTCACGAAACGAAAGCGAGATCCATCCATGTTGTCCGGCCATCGTTTTTCTGTGTTCCACGCCGCCGTCACCGGCCTGGTCCTGACCTGTATTCACACTCAAACCCCGGCCGCCGATCCCGTGGACATCGGCGGGAAGCTGGAATTATTCACGGATGATCACCTGATCGACAGCATCACGGGTGATGTCGCCCGTCAGCTGATCGAACCTGAACCTCAGGAAGTGGTCTTCGAAACCGGCGAGCCATGGGAAGGCAACACCAGCGGCTACTACAGTCTGTTTCAGGACGGCGATCTGTACCGCATGGTCTACCGCGGCTGGCAGCACGATGAAAAGATGAAAGCCAGCCACAAGGAAGTCACGTGCTACGCGGAAAGCAAAGATGGAATTCACTGGACCAAACCGGATCTCGGCCTGTTTGAATGGAACGGGTCAAAGCACAACAACATCATCTGGCTGGGCCCGGGAACGCATAACTTTACCGCCTTTCTGGACACCAATCCGGCAGCCCCGCCAAAGTCTCGCTACAAGGCGTTTGGTGGTGTCGGAAGTTTTGGCGGCGGACTGGTGCCGTTCGAATCAGCCGACTGCATTCACTGGAAACAGACCCGCGAGAAGCCGGTCATCACCAATGGTGCATTTGATTCCCAGAACCTTGCCTTCTGGGACCCGGATCGTCAGGAATATCGAGCTTACTGGCGATACTTCGGCAACGGGGTGCGGGCCATCCGTACCGCGACGTCGAAGGACTTTCTGCACTGGGAAAATGAAGCCGATCTGAAATACACCGAAGGAACGCCGGCCGAACATCTGTACACAAATGCCATTCAGAAATACTTTCGGGCGCCGCATCTGTTTATCGGATTCCCCACTCGCTACGAGCCAAAGAGTCAGCAGGTGGAACCGATTCTGATGACCAGCCGCGACGGACAGACCTTTCATCGCTACGCAGATCCGGTGATTCCACGAACAGCTCCTGAGGACCGCAATCACAATCGCAGCAACTACATGACATGGGGCATGTTCCAGCTGCCCGGCCGACCGGACGAAATCTCTGTGTACGGAACCGAAAACTATTATGAACGCACACCCGGCCGGCTGCGACGTTTTGTCTACCGCGTGGACGGTTTCGTCGCCCTGCGTGGCGGAGCGGACGGCGGTCAGGTTATCACGAAACTGCTGACCGGAACTAAGAATCGTCTGCTGCTGAACTATCTGGTCCGCTCGGGCGGCACAATCACCGTCGACGTGCTGAACAGCCAGGGCAATGTTGTTGGCCGGTCAAAGCCTCTGACCGGTGACGCCATCGATCAGGAAGTGGTGTGGGAACAGAAACCTGAACTCGGTCAGAAACCGGTTCAGCTGCGGTTTACTCTGAAGAACGCAGACGTGTATTCACTGCGATTTCAATAAATAACGTCGAACAGTCAATCACGAAAAGGCTTCTCCTGAAAGGCCGCCCCGGTCGGTGCTGTACCGGCCGGATACAGTGCCAGCCGGATACAGTGCCGACCGGTCATGGCTCCGGGCTGTTCAGGTCTACTGAGTCTTCGACCCATTTGCGGTATCCGGCCGAAACATACACCACCTCGGTCGCCACAATCTGCGGCTCGTCATAGGAATGCACGTCACGGATCGCGGCTTCGACCCGATCCCAGGCGGCCGCCAGGGTCTTGATGGTGCAGGTCCATTCCACGCTTTCCTGCAGCTTCGATTCCCACCAGTACGAACTGACGACGGGACCATGGATCTGCACACAGGCCACCAGTCTTCGCGTCAGCAGAACTTCGGCCAGCCGTTTCGCTTCGTCTTCAGTGGCCGTTGTTGTATGAATCCGAATCATCCCGCTCATGAATTGCTCCGGTCGGTGGTTGGGAAGCCTGGAAACAGATTCCGGCGCCGACTGCCGACAATACGACAGGGATGGCACCTTAGTGAAGTGAACGCGGCAGACAAGGACGGCCGGCGGTAATTCCCGTCCCTGCAGACCTTTCGGAACGGATCACGTTTCGTTTTTTTCGTTCTTCATTCTCTTGTCGATCAAACCATTACCTGCCACTTGCTGGAACCCACCGATGAACATGCACCTTCTTCCATCCGCCTTTCTGATCACCACCATGATGTGGCCGTTGTTCTGTCACACGTCGTCGGCTGCCGATGCGCCACAGCCACCGGAAGGCTTTCGAGCGATCTTCAACGGGACAGATCTGAGCGGCTGGTATGGTCTGAACCCGCACAGCGTGGTGAAACTAAGCGGCGAAAAAAAGCAGGCCAGTCTGCAGCAGCAGCGGAAGGAATTTGCCGATCACTGGCGAATTGAACAGAACGAACTGGTCAACGACGGCCATGGTCCGTATGCCACCACCACCGAAGAATTCGGAGATATCGAATTCCTGATCGAATACAAAACGGTGGCCAAAGCTGACAGCGGCATTTATCTGCGCGGCACGCCGCAGGTGCAGATCTGGGACTGGCATCAGCAGTTTGATCCCAAACGCCCCACCCGCAAACCACACCTTGGATCCGGAGGTCTGTTCAACAATACGCCGGGTGCGGCAGGCCGCGATCCGCTGGTCTTTGCCGACCGTCCCTTTGGTGAATGGAACCGTTTTCGCATTCGACAGATCGGCTCTCGTACGTGGGTGTGGCTCAACGACCGGCTGGTGGTCGACGGTGCGGTCATGGAAAACTTCTGGGACCGAAAGCAGCCTCTGCCGGCGCGCGGACCCATTATGCTGCAGACACACGGCGGAGAAATCCGGTGGCGAAACATCTTTGTCCGGAATATTAAGGCAGCCGAAGCTGAGCGAATTCTGGCTGCCGTAGACGAGAAGAATTCCGGACTGGCGGATTCTCTGACGCTGCATGCGTCCTTCGACCACGGTCTGGATGCCGACTTCGCGAATGGCGACCGCACCTGCTACGTCCGCCAGGGAAAGCAACTTGTCCATGCCGCAGCAACCGACGATGTGGAAGTGTCGGACGGAGCAGGGCGGTATCAGGGAGCTCTGCATTTCAAACGGAAAAATGGATTCCGGCCGGCATTCAGAGACGCAGGCGTCATCGGCTACAACGACCGCGACTGGAACACCACTGTGTCTGTCTGGCTGCGACTGAATCCGGACGAAGACCTGGAACCAGGGTACTGCGACCCGGTGCAGATTGTGGGAGACGACAGCAAAAAGGGATTTATCTTTCTGGAATGGTCCAAAGATGAAATGCCAAGGTATTTTCGCTATGCCATTCGTCCGCTGTTTGACATCTGGAATCCAACGAATATTTCCTGGGCCGACATTCCCTTTGACAAGCGCCCTATGGTGCAGGTTGAGAACGCTCCGTTTTCGCGCGACGAATGGACTCACGTGGTGTTCACGCTGCAGCACATCAACAACAAATCCAATTCACCATCCGGTCGCCTGTATCTGAACGGCAATCTGCAGGGCAGCATCGACGACTGGGATCTGAGATTCGGCTGGGACCCGTCTCAGGTGTTGCTGGTTCTGGGAGCCGCTTATGTCGGACACATGGACGACCTGGCGGTCTTCAACCGAGCACTGTCGGACGAAGAAGTGAAGCAGATCTACCATCTGCCAAACGGTGTGCGGGAACTTTATGCGGAACCTGCGGTACGGTAGGCTGATTCAGCTGTCGCCCGCTGCACAGGTCTTCGGACAGGAATGTCCGAAGTACGTCAGTGCGGGACAGGTTTTCGGACGCGAATGTTCAAAGTACGTCTCTGGCCACGACGGCGATCGGGTTGTGGGGGCGGTCGCGCTGGCCCCTTCACAGGGGCGGTTGCTTCTGAGAACATAGCTGGTGGCAGCTGGCCGGATCAGGCTGCCGAATCGTTTGTCACTTTCTTCAGAATCTGCCCATTCAGGCGCTTATGACCAGCACAATCCCTCAAGAACTGTCGGATGTGGTTGTCATCATTCCGGCCCTGAACGAAGAAGCATCGCTGCCACTGGTACTGACGGATCTCGGTGAGGTCGGCCGAGTGATTGTTGTCGACAACGGGTCTCAAGATCAGACGGCGACGCTGGCGGCCGGGCTGGGAGCCCATGTGGTGCATGAACCGGTTCGGGGCTATGGTTCGGCCTGCCTGCGCGGCCTGCACGAAGTGGAAAGATTAAGCGCGGCCGAACAGATCTGTCCCGAAATCGTGGTTTTCATTGACGCGGATTACAGCGACCACCCGGAAGAACTGCCCGCGGTAATCGCCCCCATCCGTCGCAATGAAGCCGACTTTGTGATCGGATCGCGTCTGGCGGGCAATCTGGAGGTCGGCGCGATGCCGCCGCAGAGTCGCTACGGCAACCTGCTGGCCTGTTTTCTGATGCGCCTGCTGTTTGGTGCTCGGTACACAGATCTGGGCCCGTTCCGAGCCATCCGCTACGCAACACTGAAACAACTGAAGATGGAGGACCGCAACTTCGGCTGGACTGTGGAAATGCAGATCAAGGCGGCCCGGCAGAAAGTCAGAACCGTTGAAGTTCCGGTGTCGTATCGTCGCCGGGTGGGCGTCAGCAAGATCAGCGGAACGGTGTCCGGAACGTTCAAAGCCGGCTATAAGATTCTGTATCTGATCGCCAGATACGGTCTTTTCCACCGCCGGTCTGCAGAGCCGATCGGCAGCCATGAGTGAGCCCGGATCGTCACCGGCAGACCAGCCGCGGGCAGTGGCATCGGCGATACCGGCAGGCGTCGCGGCCAGTGCCGTCATCCTGGCCGTCATCTATGCGAGTATATCGCTGCTGTCGCTTCGTTTTGCGTGGGGGTCACCAGTTGAAACGCGGCCTGTCTGCACTTTTCTGGCGTTGATGACCGCCGCCTTTGCTGTGCACCTGGTGGCACTGCGAACGGCCATCAGACGGCGTCTGAGTGAATCGGCCGGTCGCTGGATTTTGCTGGCGGGGCTTGGCTTCCGCCTGATTCTGCTGCCGTCTCATCCGGTTCAGGAAATTGACATCTATCGCTATATGTGGGACGGACTGGTGGTCTCGCAAGGCGTCAGTCCATATCGATTCAGCCCGCAGCAGGTGCTTGAATTCGAGGGCACGCCGGCGAACGAAGATCTGCGACGACTTGTCGAACGACGGGATTCGGCCGACGGTATTCGGGAAACACTGTCGCGTGTTCACTTCAGGCATCTGACCACGATCTACCCGCCCGTCAGTCAGGCCGTCTTTGCCGCGGCAGCCGTCCTCACACCGCAATCGGCCACCAGCCGCACACGACTGCTGATCACTCGCGCGGTGATTGTCCTGTTCGACGCTCTGGCCATGCAGGGAATGCTCAGGCTGTTGCGCGTGTTCCGCAGACCCGCCGCCTGGCTGATCGTGTATGCGTGGTCTCCGCTGGTCTTGAAGGAATTCGCCAACAGCGGACACCTGGATGCCATCGCGGTCGGCCTCAGCACCTGGGCAATCGTCTGGTGGCTGAAAGCTGTTCAAAGTCAGAACATCGTCCCGCTGCTGCTGGCCGCAGCAACGCTTGGACTAAGCGTTGCTGCCAAACTTTATCCGGTTGTTTTTCTGCCGGTGATCGCCGGCAGCGTGATTGGACGCTTTCCGCTGAAGTCGTCGCTGGCGGCAGCATTGCTGTTTTCAGCCGTGACGTTCACGTCGCTGCGGCCGATGCTGCATTCTGAACCACCCGATCCGACTCAGTTGTCCCGCCGGAGCCCACCGTCTGTCACGTCGCCCCCCCTCCCGGAGACAGCCTCGACCAGCAATCAGGAATCGGGAGACGGACTGACGGCATTCATGAGTTCATGGAGAATGAATGATCTGATTTTTTCCGGACTCATGGAAAATCTCGTACCGCAATCACGCGCATGGTACTCAGTGATTCCGATGAAACTTCGCGAAACGCTGCGGTCACCTGTGATGCAGCGGACCGGCGTCTCTGAATACACCGCCGCCTTCATGATTTCTCGTGCGGTCATGGCCGTCATCCATGTCACCATTACGTTGTCACTGATGGTCCTGGCATGGCGCTGCCCGGTGCGAAGACTACCCAACCTGGCCTTTCTGTCGGTGGCCTGGTTCTTTCTGCTGCTGCCAACGCTGAACCCCTGGTACTGGACATGGGCCATGCCACTGCTGCCGTTTGCTCGTCTGCGGAGCTGGCTGCTGCTGTCGGGCTGTGTCAGCATTTACTACCTCCGGTTCTGGCTGAAGTACGAATTCGGCCGGACCACGGTTGTGGGCACAGACTATTCCGGCCCGGAATTCTTCGACCACGTTGTGGTGTGGCTGGAATACCTGCCGTTTCTGCTGATTCTCACCGCCGAAGCCATCAGAAAGCGTGGGCGAGGCGGCACACCGCGGGATCGGCCGATATCATGCTGAGTCTGCCGGATTCACTGAACCTCTGGGCCGAGAACCTCGTTGGTCGAAGCTGAACAAAACACGGCTCCTCCGGAAAAGCGGGATCACTGCGATGGAACCTCAACTGGCTGAAATCACGTTTGTGGTCATCATGAGTGTCGGCGTCTGTGTCTGGCTGTTGTCGCTGCACATGGCACTCAACCTGGGCCGACATCGCCGCCGCGACGCTGAGCCATGGACACCGCTGTCGGACCTGGAAATCAACGCGGGCAGTCCCTGCGATCTGACCGGGCAGAAGACCGTTCGCGGTCACGCGGAAGACGTTTCGAAAACGCTGGCCCGCACGCTGCTGAACCTGAATGTGCCGGGTATGTTTGCGACATTGTTTGAAATGGTCGAACGCACTCCCGAACGCCTTGAATTCCGAAAAACCGGCCCTTTGGTCTGCAATCAGCCCACCGGCATGTATTTCAGCGAAGCCGTCTTTACGCTGGAACGGACCGGTGCGAATCAGGTGCTGGTCTCTTACCGACTTGGATTCGAGCGACTTGTGAAAGTACTGCGCCGGACAGCTTTGGCACTGATCCTGGGACTCGGATTTCCGGTGTTGATGACCGTGGGTATTCTGATTCCGTGGCTGGTTCTGAAACACCCGAATCCCGCTGTCCGGTGGCAGGTGTTTCAGACCCTGCAGATTGTCCACGTGCTGTGGCCACCGTTTCTGATCATCTACCTGTTCCGGTCGGGACACCGGCACGCCCGCACCTTCATGGCAAACGTGCTGACCTCAGTAGAACTTTCGGACGACCTCTCACAGGGCGGCCGCATCCCCGGGGCGTGGGTTTCCGGAAACACCACCCGCCAGTAGTTGCGGCAGGTCCCGATTTCGAGTCACGCACACTCGCCATTGTTTGCCCAGAGTACGCGACCGGACGGATCGTGCGAAAACGGCCACCGGAATTCAGCGTGACTGAACTCCCGCGGGCGAGGTGTCGAACAGATACTCCAGGGGTTGCTACACAGATCCAATGAATCGAGGAAAGGACTCACCATGCGGACACAAGTCACATGGATGATTGCGCTAACACTGGTCACATCTCCGGCAATAACGTACGGAGCAGATAACACACGCGCAGCATCCGAAGAAAAGCTGGAACTTCGGAACGTCGAACTGAACGCCGCCGACAGCCTTGAAGGTCACCTGCTGACTCAGACAGGGCAGCCGGTTGCGAACACGCCAATTCTGGTGCGCTCGCAGGCTAACCTGCAGAAAGTTGCTCAGCAGGTCACCACAGACGCTGACGGACGGTTCTTCGTGACCAGCCTGAGCAGCGGTACCTGCGTGATGGAAGCCGGAGACGAGACCTATGCTGTTCGAGTCTGGACAAAAGGTACGGCACCTCCTCGATCACTGCAGAACGTCGCCTTCGTAAAGCAGTCAGGCGACACGGCAGTTCGCGGCAACGCGTTCACCAACAACCGACTGACCAACTGGGTTCGCAATCTCACGCCGAAGCAGAAAATCGCCCTGGGCGTTCTGACCGCAGCCGCGATCGTCATCCCCATTGCCGTGGACGATGATGACAAACCCAATGGAAGCTAAATAGCGACGGAATCACCCGCTCCAACGCTTCAGAATCGACAGGACCTGTCCCGCCCCATGGCCGGACAGGTCCTTTTTTGTTGGATGCAGCGGCATCTGCAGAGCCCGCAAAGCCCCGATCCAGCCCGGGAATCGGCTGACTACATTGTACCATTGAACGGCAATCTTGGTATTATGCAGAGGATCCGTCAGCCGTGGACAGTCAGCCCCCTCAGGGGTGGGACGACTGCCGGGGCTTCTGGTTTCCTTCCGTCTGTGCCCGACCTCAAGGTATTTTCACATGTTTCGCTGCGTGACGACGTTTTCTCTGTCAGTGCTTGTCTGCTCGGCCGTGTTCGCCGAAGACATCAAGGCTCCTCCCGAAAAACAGATGACCAGTATCTTCAACGGTAAGGATCTGACCGGGTGGGATGGCGACACGCGACTATGGAGTGTTCGCGACGGTGTGATTCATGGAGAAACGACGGAAGACGTCAAAGCCAACGGCAACACCTTTCTGATCTGGCAGGACGGCAGGACCAGGGACTTTGAACTGCGGCTGTCATTCCGCTGTTCAGCCAGCAATAACTCGGGCATCCAGTACCGTTCAAAACACATCACGGGCGACAAGGCTCGAAACAAGTGGGTGGTCCGGGGTTACCAGCACGAAATCCGGAATGAAAACAAATTGCCGAACGTGTCCGGCTTTATCTACGACGAAGGCGGTGCCACCGGCGGCCGGGGCCGAATTATTCTGGTCGGCCAGAAGGGAACGTGGCAGGGAGACAAGCTGCAGACGTCCGAAGAACCGCTGATCACTGCTGAGCAGTTTGAGGAACTGTTCAAGCTGGACGACTGGAACGACGTCGTGATCATCGCCAAAGGTCATCACATTCAGCATTTCATGAACGGCAGACTGATCATGGACTTTACCGACAGTCCTGACCGAGCTCTGACGGAAGGTGTTCTGGCACTGCAACTGCACGCCGGCAAGCCGATGTTTGCGGAATACAAGGATATTCGGATCCGCGATCTGAACTGACAACAGTCTGCCCGGGTCCGGCTGATTTGGGTTCCGTACATCAGAACGGCACTCAACAGCCAGGCGGCTGTGCGGCCCCCGTCGCGAAACTCGCGAAGAGCTTCGGCAGACACCGGAGAACGTGGCGGAATGCCTTGGCGGCTTCCGCTACCGCCGGGTGTCCGGACAGACTGCTGGTCAGATTGGTCAGCCGAAATCAGTGACTCAGGAGTCGAAACCGGGAATCTTCACTTTGCCGGACCGTCAGCAGAAAATGTCAGCGCACGGCGGGCGGTCGCTTTTGCGGCCGGCAACCGTGGCATACTGCGTGACAAAACGTTACCAGACAGGCGTTTCGATGAATTCCAGAACCGCTACACCACGGGTCAATCTCAGTCGCACAGCGATGGTCCTGACCGCAGTTCTGATGATGCTGCGGCTGCCTGCAGTCCACGCCGACGACCGGGCTCAGCAACTGGAATTCTTCGAAGCACGGATCCGTCCGGTTCTGGTCAGGCATTGCTACGAATGCCATTCTGCCGAATCTGATGAAGTCAGGGGCGGCCTGCAGCTGGATTCTGCCGCCGGACTGAAGAAGGGCGGCGATTCCGGCCCTGCCGTGATCGCCGGTCAGCCTGACGAAAGTCCGTTGATTCAGGCGCTGCGTTACGAAAGCTCTGAAATGCCGCCGTCGGGCAGGCTGCCGAGTCACATCGTGCGTGACTTTGAAAAGTGGGTCGCGATGGGCATGCCGGATCCCAGAACCGAACCTCTGACAACATCGACTTCCGGGACAACCATCGATATCGCTCAGGGTCGGCAGTTCTGGGCCTTCCAGCCGTTTCAGGACCATGCTCCGCCTTCAGCCGGCAATGCGACGGACGAGTCGCCGTCATCCATCGATGCATTTATTCGGGCGAAGCTGCAGCAGAGTGGCGTTCAGGCCACGCCACCGGCCAACCGAACCACGCTGGTACGTCGTCTGTTTTTTGATCTGATCGGTCTGCCACCGTCCGAGTCAGACCTGCGAACCGCACTGGCGGATGAATCGTCTGAGGCCGTTTCAGATCTTGCAAATCAGCTGCTCGATTCACCCCAGTTCGGCGTGCACTGGGGACGTCATTGGCTGGATGTGGCGCGGTACGCTGATTCGAATGGCAGCGACTTCAATGCCACTTTTCACAACGCCTGGAAGTACCGTGATTACGTGGTCGAATTCATGAACCATGATCGGCCGTTTCACGAATTCGTCCGAGAGCAGATTGCCGGCGACCTGTTGCCGTATCAGGATGAGAGCGAGCGAAGTCGCCAGCTGATCGCCACCGGGTTTCTGATGCTTGGCCCGAAGATGCTGAGTGAACGTGACAAAGACAAGCTGACCATGGATGTCGTGGACGAACAGATCAACACGGTCGGCAGTGCGTTTCTGGGCATGACACTCGGGTGCGCCCGCTGTCATGACCACAAGTTTGACCCGATTCCGACGCGTGACTATTACGCACTGGCCGGCATCTTTCGCAGCACGCGCACGCTGCAGGGCGAATCGCAGAAATATGTTTCCACCTGGCCTCGGACACCGCTGCCTGCCGCGGCAGAACAAATCGCGGCCATCGAAGCCTTTGAAACAAAACAGAAGTCTCTGCAGTCGGCCATCACCGCAGAGAAGAAGCAGCTGGCCGAACTGCAACAGCAGCATCAGCTGAACAGTCGCGGGCAGGTGGACGACACACAGGCCCGGCTCATCGGTGACTGGAAGGCATCAAAGCTGACCCCGCGGTTTATCGGACAGGGCTACGTGCACGATAACCGGAAAGACAAGGGCGAAAAGTCGGCTGAGTTCCTGTGGACGCCGCCAAGCGACGGAATCTTCGAAGTTCGCCTCAGCTACACGCACCATGCCAGTCGAGCGGACAATGTGCCGGTCCTGATCCGCCATGCCCAGGGTGAGGACACCGTGCTGCTGGATCAGACCCGACCGCCGGAAATAGACGACCTGTTCGCCGCCGTGGGGCGGTTTCGCTTTCAGCAGGACAAGGCTGCTTCTGTCCTCGTTTCCAATGCCGGCACCACCGGCTTTGTGATCGTTGATGCGGTTCAGTTTGTCGAAGTGGATTCAAACGGAGAAATAAGACAGCTTGCTGAAGAAAGTTCCGGGCCGGAACAGGAACAGATGACACGGCTGAAGACCAGCATTGAAAAGCTGGAATCAGAACTGGCCGCGTTGAAAAAAGATCCGCCAGAGCCGCTGCCGAAGGCGCTGGCCGTTCAGGACCTGCCAGAGGTACAGGACTGCCAGATCTGCGTTCGCGGAGAACATCGCAACCTGGGTGCCAGAGTGCCACGAGGTTTTCTGCAGGTGGTCAGTCCGGACCAGACACCAGTCATCAACGAGCAGACCAGCGGACGCCGGCAGCTGGCGGACTGGATCGCGTCGCCTGAAAATCCGCTGACGGCACGGGTGATTGTCAACCGCGTCTGGCAGCACCTGCTGGGAGAAGGAATCGTCCGCAGTGTTGATAATTTCGGCCGGCTCGGAGAACGGCCTTCTCATCCGGAACTGCTGGATCATCTGGCCTCCCGGTTTGTCACGCCGGCGGATCAGCAGACAGACCACGGGGCCGCCGGATTCGGCTGGTCCATTAAATCTTTGATTCGCGAGATCGTGCTGACTGAGGTCTATCAGCGGAGCAGCCATCACATTGAATCGTCATGGCAGGAAGATCCGGACAACAGGCTGCTCTGGAAAGCTCACCGACGTCGCCTGCCGGCCGAGTCGCTGCGTGATGCCATTCTTGCCATCAGCGGTCGACTGGATCTTTCTCCGGGCGGGTCCCCGGTCCAGGGGCTCGGGACGCTGGTGAAGACAAACGACGCCAATGCAGATGATTATCAGCGTGAAGAAACCTCACGCCGCAGTCTGTACATGCCGATTATCCGCAACGAACTGCCTTCAATTCTGTCCGTGTTCGACTTTGCCGATCCGGATCTTGTTGTGGGACGACGGCCTGTGACGAATGTCCCTGCGCAGGCCCTGTTTCTGCTGAACAGTCCGTTTGTGATGGAAAGTGCGCGAAGGACGGCCGACCGATTGTGTCAGCAGCCGTCGGACACCGTCGCGTCGGTCGTGCAGAGGACCTATCTTGAAGTTCTGTCCCGAAAGCCAACATCCGAGGAACTATCGCGGGCTCTCCGCTTTCTGAACTTTCCTGACGCCGATGCAACCGTTGCGACGGCAGATGCGATGGCTGAGCAGAATGCGGGGGAACCGGTCGTCACAAGGCTGGCTCGCTTTGTACATGTATTACTGGCGTCGACCGAGTTTCGCATGCTGAATTAGTCGCCGCGATGTGTCGTCAGGCGCGTCCGCGGTCCAACCGCCCCGGAACCTCAAAGAAGCAGTTATGTATCACCACCGCAGCATTTCGCGACGGAACGTTCTGACCACAGCGGCCACCGGCGGCCTGTGCTTTGCCGGACTGCCGGCGTGGGCGACAACTGAAACCGGCCGTCTTCAGTCACCGTCGCTGCCCCACCATGCTGCCCGTGCCAGACGTGTCATCTTTCTGTTCATGCACGGCGGGCCCAGCCAGGTTGACACATTCGACTACAAGCCCGAACTGCAGAAACGCGATGGCGAGGAACTGCCGTTTGACGCGGCCAGCAATATTGACGCGGTGCCGCGGCTGATGAAATCGCCCTGGAAATTCGCGCGACACGGAGAAAGCGGGGGCTGGGTCTCTGAACTGCTGCCACATATGGCTGGCCATATCGATGATCTCTGTGTGATTCGTTCCATGCACAGTCGCGGCCAGTCTCATGGTCAGGCGGTCAGCATGATGCATACCGGCAGTGACAACCTTGTTCGGCCGTCTGTCGGAGCATGGGTTTCTTTCGGGCTGGGCAGCGAAAACGCGAATCTGCCGTCCTTCGTATCGATCAGCCCGGCCAGCGGGCATGGTGGTCCCCGAAACTATGGCTGTGCCTTTCTGCCGGCGGCGCACCAGGCCACGGTCATCGGAAATTCCGGCAGGCTGGGTGACGCCCGGGTAGCCCATCTGGGAAATGATCGCCTGTCCGAGACAGAACAGGAAGCGCAGCTTCAGCTGCTGCAGGCCATGAATCGTGATCATCTGGCGAAGGCAAAACGCGACGACCAGATTCAGGGCGCCATCGAATCATTTGAACTGGCGTTTCGCATGCAGGCGGAAGCGCCTCGGGTGCTGGATCTTTCGCAGGAACCGGACCATATCCAGCAGGCATACGGCGTTGGAACAAAGGAAACAGACAACTTCGGCCGTCAGTGCCTGCTGGCCCGTCGGCTGGTTGAAGCGGGTGTCCGCTACGTTGAAGTTTCAACGGGAAACGTCTGGGATCAGCATGGAAATCTGAAGAGCGGTCACGAAAAGAATGCCCGGGCCACCGACCAGCCGATCGCGGCGCTGCTGTCCGACCTGAAGGCCCGCGGCATGCTGGAAGACACACTGGTGGTCTGGGGCGGAGAATTCGGTCGTACTCCGATCGTTCAGGGCAGCAACGGCCGGGACCACAATCCCCAGGGATTCACCACAGTACTGGCGGGGGGCGGAATCAAAGGCGGTCTGGCGTGGGGAAACACGGACGAATTCGGCTATTATGCAGTTGAAGACCGTGTTCACGTGCATGACCTGCATGCCACGATGCTGCATCTGCTCGGCGTCGATCACACTCAGCTGACCTTTCGATACGCCGGCCGGGATTTCCGTCTTACGGATGTCTACGGAAACGTAGTTCGCGATATCCTTGCCTGAACGCTGCGTCAACTTTCGGAATTCAGGCCACTTTTCATGAAGCCCGCCAGCAGTCGGTTGTCCCGTCTCTTCACATCACTGTCCGACCTGATCTATTACCGGGCGACGCAGGCTCGGATCCGGTTTCAGGAGGGCGATTCCAATGTCACTGAGACTTCTGAACAGGCGCTGCTGCGCCGCCGTGTGAGGGCGGCCGCGCTGGTCCTGTTTCTGGCCAAGCTGGCCTTCCTGCTCCGGTCACTGCTGCTGTACGGCACCGCCGCGCCGCTCGACGGAGCTGTGTTGCTGAGCCTGTTCGTGGCTGTCGCATGGCTCTACAGCCCTCGCAACACCTCACTGTTCTGGCTCCGGACGGTGGAAACCGCCATCTTTCTGGGCATGTCGTGTCAGTTCGGCATTCAGCTGCATTTCGATCTGAGAAGGCTGGTGCTGCTGTCACCGGAAACGACGGCCGAGGTCGCGTCGGCTTCGGTTTCGTTTGTCGCAGCGGTCAAGGACCAGATCATCGCCACCTTCGGCATGATGATGATCTACGGAATGTTCATTCCCAACAACCCGCGACGGGCGGCCCTGATGGTGTTTCTGATGGCCGTCGCTCCCGGCGTCGTCATTGCCATGAACGAATCGTCGCTGCAGACCATTCGAGCGTTTCGGGAAAAACACATCACCGCCACGGGGATCTTCTCCGGAAATCTGCTGGCCCTGGCCGTCGGAGCCGGCTGCGCCATCTACGGCACCGCCACCATGAATCGCTGGCGGAATCGGGCGATCGAAGCCGAACAGCTGGGACAGTATCGACTGCGTGAAAAAATCGGCAGCGGTGGCATGGGAGACGTGTACCTTGCCGAACACCGGCTTCTGAAACGCCTGTGCGCCGTCAAGCTGATCCGAGCGGACATGTCCGAGGACCCGGTGATGCTGACTCGGTTCGAACGAGAAGTCCAGGCCACCGCGACTCTGACACACTGGAACACCGTGCAGGTGTTCGACTACGGACATACAGCGGATGGAACCTTTTTCTACGTCATGGAGCACCTGCATGGCAGAAACCTGCGGCAGATTGTCTATGAAAAGGGACCGCTGGCCGAAGATCGGGTTGTGTTCATCCTGCGACAGGTCTGCGATGCCCTGAGAGAAGCCGCCGCTCACGAGCTGGTGCATCGTGATATCAAACCCAGCAATATCTTTCTGGCCTTTGCCGGCGAACGTTTTGACGTCGTGAAGCTGCTGGACTTCGGACTGGTTCGACCATTGACAGAAGTTACCAATCCGGGACTGTCGGGGACCAATCAGATTAAGGGCTCACCGCGCTACATGTGTCCCGAACAGGCTCAGGGGCAGACCCCGGATACCCGCGGCGATCTGTATTCACTGGGAGCCACCGCCTACTTTATGCTGACCGGCCGGGCACCCTTCGACCTGCAGAACGCGCTGCAACTGGTGATCGCCCACGCAACGGAAACGCCGCCCACGTTCGCGCAGATCGGAGTCAACGTGAGCAACGAACTGGAAGCTGTTATTCGCAGGTGTCTGCAGAAGAAACCGGCCGACCGCTTTCAGAATCCCGACGAACTGCTGGACGCGCTGGAAAACCTGCCGCTTGCCGGACACTGGACGTGGCGGGCCGCCGAAGAATGGTGGCGTCGAGAATACCGCGACGGCCTCCACCTGGACCGGACAACTTTCATTGACCCGGCTGACGAAGCCACGACCATTGAAGAATCGCTGGACACGGCACTGGACAATACCGTCATTGAAGGGCCGCCCGAGGAACGAACTGAATCGTGACGCCGTTGACCGGTCACAGCAGTTCCGACATCGGAGTCGTCTTTTCAAGCAGATACTGGGGACGTCCCGTCAGATCCGTCAGCTTCACCGCATCCGGATTGACCTGAAGGTGGCGGTACAGCATCGCGATCACTTCCGAAAAGTGTACCGGTCGGTCGGCAATCTCTGCGCCCAGTCGGTCCGTGGCCCCGATCACCTGACCAGTCCGGAACCCGCCACCGGCGATCAGCCCTCCGCCTACCTGAGGCCAGTGGTCCCGGCCGGCGTCCTTGTTGATTCGCGGCGTCCGGCCGAATTCTCCCCAGGCCACTACGGCAACATCGTCTGCCATCCCACGATGATGCAGGTCTTCAATCAGCGCTGACAGCCCCTGATCAAACTGAGGCAGGTGTGTGTCTTTCATGCCGTTGAAATTGTTGCTGTGGAAATCCCAGCGGCCGAAGTTCAGTGTGACCACCCGGCAGCCGGCTTCCACCAGCCGACGTGCCATCAGGAAATGTTCCAGGTTTCGCGGTGCCCCGTCACCAAACCGTTTGGGGTCTCCCTTGCCGTAACGCTCCCGGACTTCCGCAGGCTCCTGAGAAATATCCAGCGCATCTGCCAGCGCCGTCGACGTCAGGATGTCGAACGCCTGCTGCGTCATTGAGTCCATACCTTCCAGCGTTCCGCTGGCGTCGATATCCCGCCGGATTCTGTCCACGCTGGTCAGCAGAGCCTTCCGACTGTTCAGCCGGGCGGTGTCAATTCCCTGAAGCTTCATGTCCTCCTGAGCCGGACCGGAAGGTCGAAAGGCGGCATGGGCAACACCCAGAAAGCCGGGCAGGCCGGGGGAACCATAGGGCGGGTGTCCCGCATCCGGAGACAGCCCCACAAAAGGAGGCACCGCTTCATTGAGCGGCCCCAGTACCTTTGATGCCACAGCACCAACCGATGGCCAGCCTCCGGCGGGCTGATTCTGCACTTTGCGCCCGGTGTAACAGATGAACGAATCGTGAGCGCCGCTGGGCGAACCATAGACGCTGCGCAATGGCACACACTTGTCCATGATCGATGCCAGTCGCGGCATATGTTCACAGATTTCGATCCCGGGAACATTCGTCGGAATCGGGCGGAACGAACCACGGATCTCAGCCGGCGCATCCATTTTCAGATCGTACATGTCCTGATGCCCGGGGGCACCGCACATATAGATCATGATCACCGCTTTGGACGACTTTCCGACGCCCGCTGCCTGTTCGGCCTGCAGCAGCTGCGGCAGCGTCAGCCCTCCGACTGCCAGCGTGCCGGCTCTCAGGATGTCGCGGCGACTGATACCGTCACACAAACGACTCGATCGTCCTGACGTCCGGTAACCGGGTATGGAAAGCATAGCGAGCTCTTCAAATCAAATGGGGAAGGCAGGTGGGGCAGGATCCACGATTCTAACGAAATACCTGGCGACGTGGTACGCTCGATCCCGAAATCCCCGTTCCGGAATCACCAGGGCACCCTGCCGCATCAGCCACCCTCATTTCGCAAACTGCTTATTGTCAAGGGTTTACGACAGACACCAGATGGAAGACAACCGATTTTCCGGTTGCAGACCAATCGCCGGACGGCCACCCTGAGCCGGCCAGCGATCACCGGTCCCGCCAGCGAACCAGGACCTGCGTGCGTTCAGACGGTTGCCTGAACGGCTCCGGTCACCAGAGCAGAAAGCCATTGAAAAAACCCGGCAGCATTCAAGCAATGCTTAAATGCGGCCGGGCCTGAGTACCTGTTGTGCCGTCTTCATGGTCACCGATCAGACGGGAACCTGGAAGCTCTTGTCCCCCGCAGTTCAGGAACCCGAACGGATCAGGGCCCCGAAACACGGCGATCAGCTTACCTGCTGACCGTCTGCTGTCCATTCAGCAGCTGAGAGTAGTCGAGCGTGATGTTCAGCAATTCCTTGTTATAGAAATCGTTGGCAAAGATATCCTTCTCATCGTCATTGCCGCTGGCTTTTTTCATCGTCTCTTCTTCCTCTTCGCGTTCACGCTTCAGCTCCTCTTCTTCCCGACGCAGCGTTTCTTCGTTCAGCGAGATCGTCTTGCGATTCTTGCGTTCCAGATAACGGCTGATGTTCGAGTTCACCTTCTGGAAGTCGCGATCGGCTTCCACGCGTTTGGCGCTCAGCGCCGCAAGCTGTTCAGTCACGGATTCGTTCCCGTAGGAACTGAACGGAAGGAAGCTGGCCCGCTGAATTCGGTCGAAGGCCAGAGCATTGTCCAGCGAATCTTCGCCGATGTCGCGATGGTTCAGAATAGAAGGCAGCACCACGTCGGAAACAACGCCTTTGTTCTGAGTACTGTCGCCGTTGACCCTGTAGAACTTGCTGATGGTCAGCTTCAGCGCGCCTCGGTCCTTGCCGAACAGCGACAGCCGGCTGGCGACGTTCATGACATTCTGCACGGTGCCCTTGCCATGAGTCGTGGTGTCACCCACAACAATACCGCGACGGTAATCCTTGATCGCTCCGGCAAAAATTTCAGAGGCCGAGGCGGACAGCCGGTTGCAGACAACAACCATCGGCTTGCGCCAGTACATGTCAGGATCTTCGTCGTTGTAAGGCGTCACTTCGTTGTTCGGTTCGCGGACCTGCACAACAGGTCCCCGGGGAATGAACAGTCCGGATACTTCGATGGCTTCGCTTAGTGCACCGCCGCCGTTCCATCGCAGGTCCACGATCAGGGCATCCACGCCCTGTTCACGAAACTGCGCCAGAACCTTCTTCACGTCGCGGCTGGTGCTCTTGAAGTCCGCCCCGCGAGAAGCTTCGCGGAAGTCGCGATAGAACGATGGAATGTTAAGCACGCCGATCTTACCCGGCCGACCATCGATCCATTCGCCGGCTTCGATGATCTTGCCTTTGACTTCCTGTTCCGTCAGCTTCACGGTCTGACGGGTCATCGTGTAGTCTTCGATGCCGCCTTCTTCTTTCTTGACCTGCAGCGTGACCGTTGTGCCCTTGGGACCGCGGATATTGTCTACGACCTTCGAGAGCTTCATTTCCACGACATCGATCATTTCTTCCTTGCCTTCCGGCCCGTCCGGATCGACGCCGATGATCTTGTCACCCTTGATCAGTTTGCCGTTGGCGGCGGCAGCACCTCCCTTGATCACTTCCTCGACCACGGTGTAGCCGTCGTCGTATCTGAGTCGGGCGCCAATTCCTTCCAGCTTCAATTCCATGTTGATCCGGAAATCCTCCAGCGTCTGCGGAGACATGTAGCTGGAATGGGGATCCAGACAGTGCGTCATGGATGAAAGATAAAGTTCCAGAATCTCGTGTGCTTCCGTCTGCTGCAGCAGTGAGCGGTTTCTCTGGTAGCGTCGGTGCAGTCGCGTCCGGGCATCTGAGAGTTCGGTGTCATCCAGCTTCAGCATCAACAGGTCGAACTTGATTCTTTTCCGCCAGCGTTCCGCCAGTTCGGCTTCTGTCCGGGCCCAGTCGACGTCATCCGGATCGATCACCATTTCCTCGTTGACGGTGAAGTCCTGATCGGCATCGATCAGTTTGTCGATCATGGGCGCCCGTTCTTCCATCCGGCGCAGAAACCGTTCGAAGACTTCGCTGGCAAAGGCCACGTCGCCGGCTCTGATCTGATCGTCCAGCATCCGGGCCGACGAGCGAAACGCATCGATGTCTGAACTCAGAAAGTAAAGCTTCTGCGGGTCCCACACCTTGATGTAGCGATCCAGCAGATGCCCCGAGATCTCGTCGTTGATTTCAGGGTGATTAATATGCCGCGTACTCACTATGTCCGCGACCATCCGAGCGGTCGTTCCGTCATCGTCCGTGACGCGGGCCGTGTCGGCAGCAGTGCTGAACAGAGCCCCCATTGACAGCAGGGCGAAGGCCATCAGGCCGGTGACCAGCTTCGACTTCATAATTGACTTCCTCGAAGAGCGCTGAGGATCCAGCAAAAACAGGCAGGGCAGAGAATCTGGCACCCGCGCGGATGGCAGGCATCAGGAAAGGCTGATGACCGGTTACCATCCTTAGAACAACGTCACACTCACCCCGTGTCGCTGCGTTCCTTCAGTCTGCACGACCGGACAAGCACTGAATCGTAGTTAAGAATAAGCATTTGTCGCAAGGTTTCTGTGGCACCAGAGCATACATCCAGACGCCGCAGAACACGATCGCCAACGATTGGTTGCCGCTTCGATGCCAAATCAGGCGATTTTTTGTAAACAGTCGCTTGATTCGACCCACATCCGGTATTTTCAGCGAAATGGCAGGGCGGCGCGGGGTTTCCGCACCTGCAAGGTGGCCAAAATTCTGTTTGCCTCGTCCCCGAACAGCTGGTCGTCGTTTCTGGAATGCGAAAAGACGATGGAATACTGCTCGCCGGTCGCCGCCGAACACAGAAAATAGTCCCAAAGAATTACGTTGGCGTCCGCCTCGCCGATGGCGCGAATCCGGCGAATTCGCCATTGCGGGTCTTCCCGGACCGTTTCCTCGCTCAGCACACGTCCTTTTCGCTCACGGACCGCTTCTGTCACGTCAGCCAGAAATTCACGATCCGCCGTGTGCTGACCGGGCGGCACGGTCACCGCGGCCGATATGTTGCACTGTGAAATCAGATGCCCGTCTCTAAGCTGCCGAAGCATCAGAACGGCCGGTGTCTCATGAAACAGATGCCACTCCCGACTGTGCTGCAGCTGAAGCTTCAGCGGGGTCTGCAGAAACAACAGCTGCTGCCGCATTGTCGGAGCCGTTTCTTCCAAAGCGTCCACCGGCGGCTCGCCGTCCAGTGGCTGCTGCTGCCACCGGACCGTCACCGTCACATCCAGTCCCGGACTGACGGGCCCCGGTGACCGCTTTTCCTGCTGCACAACGTTCAGTGAACTGATCGTCCGCTGGCGGCGGTCAATGGTCAGGTCACCGGAAAACGAGACATCCGACGACGATCCCTGGACAGCGCCCCTGACCTTCCCGCTGAACGATACCACCGCCTGTTCCTGAGTCAGCGTCTTCAGTGTGCACGTGGCTGACTGTTCCACCACAGCCTCGATGCCGGTCATCATCGGCAGGACCCACGTATCAACATTCCATTTGTCATTTAACCTGACATCCGTCCCCGGCAGCAGAGCCGTCGCCGGCAGCACATCAAACGGCATCTGCAGCAGATCGAGCTGTTTACGGGGCAGGGCGTACCCTGGCGAAACCTGCTGCAGCCCCTTATCCGATCCGTAAATGTGGATCGTGCGGTACGCCGGCGACAGCGCGATCCGAGTGACCAGGTCTTTTCCCACCGTGGTGCTGGTGGCAGCGGTCTCGAACAGTCTGACGGCACGCAGAGTAAACGGTCCCCCAAGTTCCGTCGGGCAGGGCACATCCCGAAAGCGGAACTCACCATCTGAAGTCACGGGCAACGGCACGGGACCGTCCGACGACGGCGTGATGATATCCCCCGCGATCCGGATCGTGTATTCCACATTCGTGGCCACTGAGGTGTCCACAGAAATATCTGTCGCAGTGTCGGTCGCGTCCGAGTCGGAGCCCGAATCCTCAGCGGCACAAAGAGGCCCTGCTGGCAGCAGCAGAACCAGCAGGACCAGCCATGGTGCCGTCTGTCCTGCCCAACATGTCCGGATTACTGTTCGCGCAAACACTGGCATGGCCTTGATTCCTCCGTGAACTGGGTCAACAGGTCCACAGGATACGGCAACGGCCAGCCGCCGTCGATGGAAGTTGTTCAGGCGATCCCGGCAGACTCAGTGACTCCCGAACTCTGGCCGGCCATTTCTCGCGCGGCACGGCAGAAACCAGCCGTATCCAGTCCGAGATCGGCCAGCAGTTCGTCACGGCTGCCGTGTTCGATGAATTTGTCGGGCAGTGCCAGAATTCTGACGCGATCGGTCGGCTGACCGCAGGCGTTGGCCGCTTCCAGAACAGCACTGCCGAAGCCGCCGCCGTGAGCATTTTCCTCGACGGTGATCACAAAACCTGTCTGAATTGCTCGTTCAACAACATCACTGTCGACGGGTTTGACAAACCGAGCATTGACGACACCAACATCCAGTCCTTCCGACTGCAGCTGAGCGGCTGCTTCCACAGCCCGCGGCAGCAGAGCTCCGCAGACCAGAAGGTTCCCGTCCTGTCCCCACGACAGTACTTCCGACCGCCCCAGTTCGATTGGCGTGAGGTCGCGTTCCACCGTTTCGGCCGCGGTCTTCGGATAGCGAATTGACGACGGTGAATCCAGGGTCAGGGCGAATTCCAGCATCGGCTGCATGTCCTGTTCATCCCCGGGAGCCATCACCACCATGTTGGGAAAGATCCTCATATAGGAATTGTCGAACACGCCGTGGTGTGTCGGACCGTCGGGGCCACACAGGCCGGCGCGGTCCATGCAGAAGACCACGGGAAGGTTCTGCAGCGCCACTTCCTGGAATATCTGGTCAAAACTGCGCTGCAGAAATGTGCTGTAGATGTCCACGATCGGACGCATGCCGCTCTTGGCCATCCCTCCGGCAAAGGCCACCGCATGGCCCTCGCAGATTCCCGTGTCAAAAAATCGTTTGGGAAACTCGTCGCGAATCCTGTTCAGCTTGTTGCCGGCACACATCGCTGCCGTCAGCACACAGACTTTTTCATCCTGCTGCATTGCCTCGTGAATCGCAGCCGACATCACGTTGGTATAGGCCACACTCTGATCCGGATTGACGGGCACAATCTCGTTGTTTTCGTCGCGACAGAACGGCGCAGGCGTGTGAAACCGGACGGGGTCCTTCTGAGCCGGTTCGAATCCATAGCCTTTTTCCGTGAAGACGTGCAGCAGCACCGGCCCCTTCACATCACGCACCATTTCAAGGTACCGGCGCAGTTCCTGAATGTTGTGGCCGTCCACAGGTCCGATGTAACGGAAACCCATTTCCTCAAACAGCATGCCGCCGTGAAAGAATGTCTTCAGCGCTTCCTTGAAGCTGCCGAGCATGTGTTCAACCGGTTCGCCCACCACAGGCAGCTTGTTCAGCAGCCATGACACGTCGCGTTTGAGGCCGTTGTAGAAAGGTGCCACCCGAGCCTTGTCCAGATAGCTGGCAACGCCGCCGACGCGGGGGCAGATTCCCATTTTGTTGTCGTTCAGAACGACCAGCAGATCCTTGTTCAGGCCGGCCGCATTGTTCATGGCCTCGAACACAATACCCGACGGCAGAGCACCGTCGCCGATCACTGCCACCGACTTGCGATTTTCCGCCGGGTGCAGCAGGTCGTCTGCAGTCTTCATGCCCAGCACGGTCGACACACTGGAGCCGGCATGACCGGTCACAAACAGGTCATAGTCGCTTTCGGCCGGATTCGGATAGCCCATCAGCCCGCCGCGGCGACGAATCGATTTGATTTCGGGAAACCGTCCCGTCACCAGCTTATGAGGATAGATCTGATGGCCGGTATCCCAGATCAGGCGATCCCGCGAAAAATCAAACACCGCGTGCAGAGCAATACAGAGTTCGACCACGCCCAGATTGCTGGCAAAATGAGCCGACCGGTCAGAGACAATGGTCAGCAGCGCTTCTCGTATCTCATCCGCCAGCTGCTGCTGCTGCGGACCATCCAGATCACGCAGTTGCCCTGGCGATGTTAACTCACTGAGGAGTTCGAATGACATCAGTGATCTCTCTCCACTATGAAGCGGGCCAGCTGTCGCAGACTGTCCGCTTTTTCATCAAAGGTGTCCAGGGCCACGCAGGCTTCTTCCACCAGCGCCTGTGCCCGGCTGCGGCTTTCTTCAACTCCGATCAACGACGGATAAGTGAGTTTTCCAAGCTCATGGTCACGCCCCGTTTCCTTCCCCAGTCGCTCGTTGCTGCCGGTAACATCAAGCAGATCGTCCGCAATCTGAAATGCCAGGCCAATGCAGTCTCCGAACTGGCGAAGACGATTTCTTGAGCCCCGGTCTGCCTCAGCGACCGCCGCCCCCAGTTCCAGGGCCGCTGTGATCAGCGCTCCTGTCTTCATTCTATGGATGCGAACCAATTGGTCTACGTGAATACAGTCGGTCCTGCTGGCGGCAATCGACGATTCTGCCGCCAATGTCTCACGAGAAACCGCTGATTTGCCTGAGGTCGAACGCAGATTCCGTGCAAATCTACTTCCCGGAACCGGCTTTCGAAAGGAAAAAGAACCGTGGCCTGGGTTTTCGCCGGAGGTCTCGTCCGGATCACCGGGGGATTTCCCCGCCGTCGATCGGAGGGCCGTGGCAGACTCAGAAGCCCCCTCGAATGCTCCCCGTTCAGCCTCCAGATCCAGAATCTGTCCTCCGACCATGCCGCCGCCGCCTGCGGCCGTCGCAAGGACGCGAAGACAATCGGCGGTGATCCCGGCCGACACCGAGGCTGTTGCCAGCGTTTCAAAAGACAAGGTCAGCAGCGCATCTCCGGCCAGAACGGCCAGCGCTTCACCAAACACGATGTGGCTGGTGGGCCGCCCGCGCCGCAGATCGTCATCGTCCATGCACGGCAGATCGTCGTGGATCAGCGAATAGGTATGAACCATTTCGATCGCACACGCGGCGGCAAGACCGTTATCAACGCTGCCGCCGCAGACTTCCGCTCCCATCAGTACCAGCACCGGACGAAGCCGCTTGCCACCTCCCAGCAGGCTGTATTCCACCGCTTCTCGCAGCGCATCGGGCCATTCCTGCCGTCTGAGTAGCTCGGCAAGTGACGCATCAACCCTGCTCTTCAATGCTGAAAAATGTTGCTGGAACGAATCGACAGGCATTTCGGGACGTCAACAGGTGCGGATCGGTCGGGGCAGTCAACAGCGGCCAGAGGCCACCGAATGGTGACAACGTTTTCCCTGAAATGCCAATGATGGCGGTCACTGAACGTCAGAGACGTCCCGGATCGCAGATCAGACCTGGTGTTTGCCAGATCCAGCATTTTTTACTTCGAAAGAAACCCGTCGCTGAGAACCACCTGAGTAATCAGGTCCCGCAGGCCTCCACCGCCGGTACGTACCTGCGTCAGGATGTTATCAATGTCCGGACGATCTGCCGGGGTCAGTTGTCGCCCCGTCCCATACATCAACAGTTTCTCAGTCAATGCCCGCTCAAACTGTTCCCGACGCGTCACCAGAAGGGACTTGAGACTTTCAATACCGGTAAAGGATTCGCCGCTCGGCAATTCCCCCGATGCATCAATCGGAACTCGCCGGTCATAGGTCTCCCGCCACCGCCCGATCGGATCATAGTTCTCCAGCGCAAACCCCAGAGGATCAATCCTGCGGTGACAGTCGTTGCAGCTGGGAACATTACGATGCTTCTGCAGCTGGTCGCGAATGGATGTCGCACCGCGGGCATCCGGTTCCAGAGGCTCCACATCGGGCGGCGGCGGTGAGGGCGGCGTCCCGAAGATGTTGTCCAGCAGCCAGACGCCGCGAACCACGGGTGACGTGTCGATTCCGTTGGCAGTCACGGTCAGCACACTGGCCTGACCCAGCAGTCCACCGCGACGTCGATCGTTCAGACGAACCTTCTGAAACTGATCACCGGTCACCGGCGGCAGACCATAATGTCGCGCCAGAGCCTTGTTGACAAACGTAAAGTCGCTGTCCAGAAACTCAGACACACTCAGGTTCTGATCGATCAGATGTCGCATGAACAGACGCGTTTCCTGACGCATCGCCGACTTCAGGTCATACTGATAATATTCCGGAAAGGCACTCCGATCCGGCGGCGTCGCACCCAGCTCACGCAGGGTCAGCCAGCTGTCCGGAAATCCGTCGACAAAGGCATCCGACCGGGCATCCTTCAGCATGCGTTCCACCTGAGCCGCCAGCTCGGCAGGCTGCGTCAGGGCGTCCCCGGCGGCAAGGGCCAGCAATTCGTCATCCGGCATGGAACCCCACAGAAAATAAGACAGACGGGACGCCAGAGCAAATGCCGACAACCGCTGCCCATCTACGACAGGTTCTTCCAGATACAGAAACGCGGGTGAACACAAGGCCGCCTTCAGACCGTCACCGTACGCCTCAACCAGCGTACGACCGGCCGCGCGACGCGCCGTGATCAGATCCATGATCCGATCGATTTCATCGGGCAGAGCAGGGCGACGATAAGCACGAGTCAGAAAGTGCGTCAGCTGCGTCCGCATGGCATCGACAGAAAGATCACCGCTGACCGCCTGATCCCAGTCCGCTCCCAGAATCGCCCGCTGTGCCGGTGTCGGCCAGGCCTCGTAGATCGGTCCGCGGATCTCAACCTCGTGAATGCGGATCTGCGGAAATTTCCCCTCGCTGATTGCCAGAAACCGCGATTCCACAATGCCGCGGCTCTTCGGCTTTGGAAACATGTCCGGATACTTCCTCAGAACACGCGTCCAGAGGCTGCGGACGTCCATCGACCCGTTCTCAAACGTGAACCGCGGCGTCATTCCGGCGTCCAGCCAGATTCGAACCGTGTACCACTGCCGGTCGTCAGCGAGGTCAATTTCCGTCAGCAGTGGTTCAATGGGCTGGGTGTGATGGAGTTCACCAACCGTGCGGTCGCCCGGCACGATGCCCAGTCGCAGAGGTTCCTCAGGATCAGTTCCCAGAAATTCGAGGTCATACGGATGACGCCGATTCAATGCCTCCGCGTCAAACCGAAGCTCATAGATGCCGTCTTCCGGTACGCCCTGCACAAAGTCATGGATTGCGGCATAAGCCCCCTCATGCTTATCCGCTCCCCGAACTTCATACAGCGTGATCCAGTCAAAGTGATTGGTCCTGCGATGGACCTGATCAATTTCGGGCTGCTGCCTGAATCCGTCGCGAAAGGTCCATGTCTGCACCTCCGGTTTTGTCAGCGGCGTCAGCGCCTTGTCGACAACCCGTTCTGCCGCCGTCAGATAACGCTGCAGCAGATAGCCTGAGGTCACCAGAGTGGACCCGATGTTGTCCAGATGTTCCGTCTGTCCGTCCCGAGGAAATCCTTCGGTCGGATCAAACATCTCCATTTCGATCTGCAAAAGATCGCGCACGGTGTTGGCATATTCGCGAGCATTCAGCCGACGCAGCACCGTATCACCGGACAGCGGCGAGCGTTTCCGATGGTATTCCGCGATGGTATCCGACAACAAACGGACCACGCGACGCCGATCTTCTGCAGACGGCTGCCGTTCGTCCGGCGGCGGCATTTCACCCAGATTCAGCTGATCCACAATGTCCTGCAGATCCACCAGATCGCTGTCGCCGCCGATGTCCCCGGTCAGCAGATCGAAACGCCGTTCTGCCTTCTGCTGCTCCGCTCCATGACAGCGGCAGCAATATCGCCCCAGAAAAGGCTGCACGTTTTCCGCAAAAGACACATCGTCCGAGGCCGACTGCGGCGGCAGAGCAGGCTCGTCGGCCGCAACTGGCCCCATCCACACGGACAACAGCAGGACGTACCAGAGCCCGATGCGCTTATTTGATCGTGACAAGGCACTCACCGTTACCATGACTTAACTCACGTCCAGACCGGTCAGTGATCCGGAACTGGTACCGAAGCGGTCCGTCTCAACACCAAACTGCTGCAGCATCGACACGTACAGATTGCACAACGGTACTCGTCGTCTGCTTTCTGACGGATACTGTTTGTGTTCGCCGTGCCGGAAGCCACCACCGGCCAGAATGATCGGAAGATCGCTGTTGGTGTGCGAGTTGGCATTGCCCATACCGCTGCCCAGCAGCACCATGGTGCGATCCAGCAGCGTGCCGTCGCTGCCGGGCTCACGAATCGACTTCAGGCGATCAAGGAACCTCGCAAACTGCTGCATCTGATAGGTTTCAATTTCGACCAGCAGGTCAATGCTTTCCTGCACCTGTCCGTGGTGAGACAGCGAATGATACCCCTTGCGGATTCCCAGATCGCTGGCGGCAAAACTGCCGCCGATTTCCAGCGTCGCCACGCGCGAGGAATCGGTCTGCAGGGCCAGGGCCAGCAGGTCGTAGATCAAGGGCAGGTCTTTTGTCAGCCCCTGATTGTGAGGTTCTTCAATCGGTGGTTTCGGCCGAGGGACACTCTGCCACTGCCGATCCAGCGCCAGCTTTGTTTCCACATCCCGCACGGCACTGAAGTATTCGTCCAGTTTCCGGACGTCAGCGCGGTTCAGTCGCCGCTGTAATGACTTCGCATCTGCCCGCACAGTATCCAGAATTGAGCCCTGTAGTGCGATTCGATCCCGTGCCTGTCGCCGCGCGGCCGCGTCGTCTTCCACAAATAACGCCCGAAACAGCTCGCGCGGTCCCGGTATCGGAGGTACCCGAGTGCCCGTGCGCGTCCAGCTCATCTGACACCCGCCGTGCAGTCCGCTTTCTGAGCCGACATTCAGCGAGGTAAACCGGGTCTGTGATCCCACATGTTCGGCCGCTCGCTGGTCAAGACTGATGCCGCCATCGGGCAGGTTGCGGGCGTCTGCCGACTTCACACCGGTCAGAAAGGTGTGTACGGCAAAATGGCCGCCCTTCAGACCGTGATCCAGATGCGAAAACAGCGTGAAGTCGCTGCGCACCGGTTCCAGCGGCTGCAGCAGCGGCGGCAGGTCAAAATCACGTCCGGTCTGTGTGGGCCAGAACGCTTCAGGATACATGCCGAATTCATTGCCGATGCAGACCATCCGGTGCGGCGGCGCCCCGGGTTCTCCGGACGGTTCCGCCCCTGAACTGTGCTTCAGTGATTCCAGCGTCGGCAGCGCCACCACCACGCCAGCCGCTTTCAGAAATCCACGTCGAGGCGCCCTGGATGATCGCATAGCAGTCTGCCGAAAAAGAGAAAACGGAAGGAAACAACGTACAGAGACAGGCAGAAACCGATCTGGCATGGCATCGGATTACGAAATTGTACCCACCCACCGCGAGGCCAGAAAGCCAGTCTGCGGCAATTCGCGGACTCAGCCGAACAGCCCGTCGGTCCACTGGGGAGCCTGTTTGGATAACGGAAGGTTTTGTATTCCGGACGAGCGTGACGGAAACACGGACGTTTTCACTGACGACGGACCTGGAAGTCCGTCGTACAACACACGTTTTCTCCAACGGCGGACCTGGAAGTCCGTCAGACAGAAGTATCCGGACAGGCCGCTAGTTATCAAACACCAGCAGGTCGTCCCGGTCGTCGGGGTCTTCTTCAGAATCCACAATCGGAGCGTCAATTGCCTCGACTTCGTTGGTTTCGACCAGCAGTTCGTCATCGCCATCCAGTTCGTCCAGCGGGATGACGTCGTCCAGAAAACCTGAGTCGGGGCGCGATGCTGGCGGGCTGAGTTCAAATTCGGCAGCGGCAGGTCTGACCGGCGATGTAGCCGGAGCAGCCGGGGCTGAGCCAGGAGGTGAAACGGGCGGTACCGCGGGCGCTGGCGCGGTCTTTTTCTGTTCAATCCGGGCATTGGGGTGAAACAGAAATTCAACGTCGCCGATCGCCACAGAATCGCCGGCCGACATCTGCGCCTCGCGCGTCACGCGATCACCATTCAGCCACACTCCGTTCATACTTCCCAGGTCACGGATGTAGAACGAATCGTCGACCTGCACCAGACAACAGTGCCGCCGTGAGATTTTCTGACTGCCGTCGATCACCGCGTCGCAGTCCGAACTTCGCCCGACCAGAACCACTGCCCGGTCAATGGCAATGATCTTTCCTCGGTTCACGGGCTGAAGCACGGCTACCATAATCTGTCTGCCATCTGTCTGGCGGAAACCACGTCCCGGTCTGCGGCGGGGCAGAGTCCGATTCTTCGCACCAGACCCTGGGAATTTCTGAAACCGACGGAATCATAGGCGGCCCCACGGCCGGCCGGCAGGACCGACCGGAACACTCTGGTCGCGTGGCACAGGCCGATTGATCGGCCGCCGGACAGGGGTCTTGTTCTGGCCGGCAGCGTGCCTATTGTGGACCTCTACCGGCAGCGTATCCAATTAAATTGCCAGAACCGCCTGCGAATTTGATCGGATTCATCGCCTCCGGAATCACACAAACACCTGAAACTTACGGCAAACGTTCCGGCTGAGACTCAACGACCGCGATCAGAATGCTCATAATCCATGGCCTTCAAACCCGGTTCATCGGCATATTCGGTGCCATCTGACGCACTGCCGGTCGGTACCTCTGTTCCTGCTCACTCAGTGTTTCCCGGAAGATATTCGCATCATGAATCTGTTTGCCGCTGAGGAACAACGACATCGGGACGCCGCCCGTCCGCTGGCCGCCCGCATGCGTCCTCGCACCCTGCAGGAATTCGCCGGACAGCAGCACATTTTGGGAGAAGGCAAACTGCTCCGGCGCATGCTGGACGCTGATCGCCTCGGATCCGTTATCTTCTATGGCCCGCCGGGAATCGGCAAAACATCGCTGGCGGAACTGATTGCCCGACACACCAGGCGACATTTCCGACGCCTGAACGCCACCATGGCCGGCGTCAAGGACGTCCGGGAACTGATCGCCGAAGCAGAAGATTCTCTGTCCGCCGACGGGACCCAGACTGTCGTCTTCATCGATGAACTGCACCGGTTCAGCCGCAGCCAGCAGGATATTCTGCTGCCCGACGTGGAAAGCGGAACGATCTCTCTGATCGGAGCCACCACCGCGAATCCATTTTTCTCACTGGTCGCCCCCCTGATCAGTCGCAGTCAGATCTTTGAATTTCGGGAACTGGAAACGACAGAACTGATCCACCTGCTGAACACCGCATTGACGGACCGGGAACGTGGTCTTGGAAACCAGAATGTCACCGTCGACGACGACGCCATGGAAATGATCGCCACGCTGTCGGACGGAGACGCCAGACGTTCGCTGACGGCACTGGAAATCGCCGTTTTGTCCGTGGCGGGCACGACCGGTCACGTCGATCGGACCGTTGCCCAGGAGTCTCTGCAGAAACGAGTGCTGCGCTTTGATCCGGGTGGCGATGATCATTACGACGTCGCCAGCGCCTTCATCAAAAGCATTCGCGGCAGTGACCCCGACGCCGCTCTGTACTGGCTGGCACGCATGCTGGAATCCGGCGAAGACCCTCGGTTTATCGCCCGACGACTGGTGATCTCAGCGTCAGAAGACGTCGGCAACGCCGATCCACAGGGACTGCTAATCGCCACCGCCGCGTTCCAGGCCACAGAAACCATCGGCATGCCCGAATGCCGCATCAATCTGTCGCAGGCGACAACCTACCTCGCCTGTGCTCCCAAATCGAATGCAGCCTACAAGGCGATCGACGCCGCGCTGCACGACGTCCGCACTCAGTCCGTGCTGCCGGTGCCGATGCATCTGCGGGACGGCCATTACAAGGGTGCCGCCCGACTGGGACACGGTGAAGGCTACCAGTATTCACACGACGGCGCCGACGGCTGGGTCGATCAGGATTACCTGGGCGTGCCGAAGCAGTACTACGAACCAACCAGCCGAGGCCACGAAGTTCAATTCCGCGACTGGGTCGACAAACTGCGAAGCCGCCAGCGTCCTGCAGAAAACGAATAGCAGCGTCACCGGTGAAAAGCTCAGGTTGTCCGACGTGTTGTCGCCCCGTACGGGGCAAAGCGAAGGCTGGTGTGCCGGCGCTTCGCTGTCTACGTCAATGCCGGCCGCCGAATCGCTGCGGGACGTGGAGGCGAAGACGCAGAGTCTGAAGAACCGTAGACGCGGGAACTTCGAGAATCCGGCGGCGACTCATTTAGAGTGCTGCTGGTTCTGCGAATGTGGCTGCTCGCGGGAAGGCTGGCAGCAGACGCGCCCAGCCCCCGGATTGTGGGCGTCGCCTTTGAAGTGGCGTTCAACCGATGCAGCAAGGGGGGGGAAGGCACTTGACGGGAGCCACCCCGGGCCCTCAATTGTTTCGCCTGAACGGCGAAACAATTTCGACCCTCCCGTGGACACGGGAGGGTTTGGGTGTAGCCAGTAGTGCGCACGGACGAGAGCCACTAACGCAGGTTTACTTGCGATTACATTGACAGCCGGTAAATCCGGGGGGCACTCTGCTGAGTGTACGCAGAAATGAAGCTGGGACTGCGGCGTCTTCGAAGTCAGGATTCGTTATTCAGTTAGGCGAGCCGGCCGTCCGGGCCGCTTCAAAGGGTGCAAAGTCCAGCGTCGCGAAGTAGTCGTCGTATGTTTCTGCGCGACGAATCTGTTTCACCTCACCGTTTTCCTGCAGCAGCAGTTCGGCACTGCGAAGCTTGCCGTTGTACTGGAATCCCATGGCATGTCCGTGGGCG
Organism: Fuerstiella sp.; assembly: GCA_040222735.1. Taxonomy (GTDB): domain Bacteria; phylum Planctomycetota; class Planctomycetia; order Planctomycetales; family Planctomycetaceae; genus Fuerstiella. Next base: position 101,001 of record JAVKCM010000133.1, read on the forward strand.
CCGGCATCGTGAATCGCCAGCAGGTCGCCGCGTTCGATTTCCGGCAGCTGCCGGTCGATCGCAAACTTGTCGTTGTTCTCGCACAGCGAGCCAACGACATCAACCATGGTGTTGTGCGGAGCCGTTTCCTTGCCCAGTACCGTAATGTGGTGATAGGCACCGTACATTCCCGGCCGCATCAGGTTCGCCATGCACGCATCGACTCCCACATAGCTGCGGTAAATCTGTTTGTGATGCAGGCAGCTGGTGATCAGATAACCATGAGGCCCCGTCACCATGCGTCCGTTTTCAAGCACGACACGCAGCGGATCCAGCCCGGCCGGCACCACCATCTGGTCGTACAACTGATGAATCTGCTGGCCGACTGAGTGCAGGTCGACGGGCTGCTGTTCCGGTCGGTACGGTATTCCGATGCCGCCGCCCAGATTCACAAATTCGATGCGGATATCCAGCTGCTGCTGAATCCGAATCGCCAGATCGAACAGCATCCGTGCGGTTTCAACAAAGAAGCTGCCGTCGAGTTCGTTGCTGGCCACCATCGTATGCAGGCCGTATCGCTGCACGCCGCGTTCCTTCAGCATGCGGTAGCCTTCAAACAGCTGGCTCTCCGTGAAACCATATTTGGCTTCCGACGGATTTCCGATGATCACATTGCCGGTGCGAGCAGGACCGGGGTTGAAGCGAAACGACACCAGATCGGGCAGCCCGACGTTCTGATCGACAAAGTCGATATGGGTGATGTCATCCAGGTTCAGGATGGCTCCCAGGTCCTTCGCGGCCTGGTATTCCCACGCCGGCGTGTTGTTCGACGTGAACATCACGTCTTCGCCGAACAGTCCGACATGCTCGCTCAGCAGCAGTTCCGCCTTGCTTGAGCAGTCTGCGCCCAGTCCTTCCGATCGAACAATGTCCAGAATGTGTGGATTCGGGGTGGCTTTGACGGCAAAATAATTTTTGAACCCGGGGGACCATGAAAACGCGGCGTTCAGAGCGCGACAGGTTTCGCGAATTCCCCGTTCGTCATACAGGTAAAAAGGCGTCGGAAACCTTTCGGCAATCGATCGTACCGTGGTTTCATCAAACGGAAGCGGCTTGGTATCTGACATCACGATTTCTGAGTAAAAGCGGCCAGACGCGGTGTCTGGGTTCCGAAACAAATGACCGTTGAGCGCAACGGCGACCGTCACAGGGTCCGCAGTTTCGCGCGGCGGTTCACACAATTCAACTGCGGTCGAGGTCCGTTTTTGCAGATCCCGGCACCAAGAAAGCCGTTTCACCGTCAGTCAGGGAAATTCCTCGGTGAACGGACGGCAGATTCGAAAGTTGTCTTCAGTATGGTCCCGCGAAAATTCACCCGGCAACTTCACCGGCTGCGAAACTGGTGTGCTCAGCTGCCGAACGACACATCCGCGCGAAAACGGGTTCACCACTGCCGCGGCGTGCACGCCGCCTGCGAAGTACTGCAGGACCGCCGTCTGCTGACCTTTCTGCAGACACTGAGCCCCGCCGACGCCGCCGTGGACGTTGAGGTAGAAACGGATCTGATTCTTTCCTTTGACGGCGACGTCCTGGCTGGATCCGGCGATCTGATCATCCGTCGATTTGCTGACAATTCCGTGTTTCACATCCTGCCGGTCACCTCAACCGCCGTCACAATCGCCGGCTCAGAAGCTGTCATCGACCTGCCGGGAAATCTTGAACAGGGCACGGAATATTTTGTACAGATCGAGCCGGGGGCCATTACGGATTCCACCGGCAACCCGGTCAACGGAATTGACGGGCCGTTTTCATGGCGGTTTCAGACCATGACGGATCTGTCGGTTGTGCCTTTCTGGGATGGGGACGCCACCTTTCCGACCTCAGAGTCTCCCCTGTACAACCTGTTCGGCGGGCCCGTTGTGGCATCGGATAACGTCACGGTCAGCCATGAAACCTTAACCGTGCGCAGCGGCAGCGGGGCCATTCGGGCAGACGTACTGGTCGGGGAATCTGACTTCGGCTTCTTCGGACCGGCTCTGGCAGGATTCGGAACCGACAGCAGCTATGTCGACACGCGGGACATCACGCCCTTTGAACGCTTCGAATTTCAGCTGAAGAACGACACGGGAACGGCGTTTCAGCTGAGGCTGGAACTAAAAGATTTCCGCGATCTCTCCGGCGGCGGCAATGCTCACCGCGCGGTAGCGTCGTTTTCCGTCTCCGCTGATCCGCACTGGCAGAGCCTCAGCGTTCCGCTCGATCTGGCCGACGCCGTCTGGCAGGTGACCGGCACGCCGGACCTGTCTCGCGCGCGTCAGATTCTGTTTGTCATTGAAGCCGGTCCCGTGGCTCCCCTCGGCGGAACCGTCTTCATCGACGAAGCAGCGTTCGTCGAACCGGGTGGACCGAAACCCCTGTCCACGCTGTCCGACCAGACTCTGTTGGCGCAGCTGGCAGAACGATCGTTTCGATCACTGTGGGGCACGCGAGACCGCTCAAGCGGGCTGGTGCCGGCCATCAGCACGTTCGCCGATCAGATGGGGCTGAACACAACAGCCATGCTGGTGCGCAGCCTGCCGGGCGCCGTCCAGCGAGCATGGGTCACCCGGGCACAGGCAGAAGCGTACGTCACGACACTGACAACCACGCTCAACAGCCTCATGGATGCCGCTCAGTTTCTGCCACCCCGCACCGTCGACCGGGTGACGCTGCAGCCGGTGGGGCTGCGAGAAGAATCTTCGGTGGATGCCGCCTTTATGTTTCTGAGCCTGACCACGTTTCAGGCCATGCCCGGCCTGAATGGCGGTCTGGCATCGAATATCGAAGTTCTGCTCGACCGTTTTGATTTTCGTCCCTTCAGTTCCCCCAACGGCTGGCGGTTTGCTTTTCGCTACGACGACAACGCGCGGACCGGCACACTGACCGACGGGACCTACGACGGATACTCGGGTGAGGTCCAGGTGATCTCGCTGGCCGCCCATTTGGCGCAGACCGGACATGTGGACATCACTACTCAGTTTCATTCAGCCGACCGAGTGCTGACAGACCTCGGAAACGGACTGCCATCCTACATGGTGCATCCGTCCACCGAGTTTCGTTCGCCGTTTCTGCAGTGGCTGTTTCCGATCTTTGTCGACGTGAAGAACCGCGGTCAGACCACCCATCCGAATCCCGACTTTGCTCTGAACCCGTATACAAACGCAGTGCGATATCAGCAGGATGTCATCCGGACATTCGCCAGCCAGGGGCTGCCGCTGCAGCCGGATGCAGCCGACGACGGCAGCGGAAACAGGTACATTACTCCCAGCGCGTTTCAACAGTTCGGCAATCCGGACCTGACCATGCCGTGGTCCGCCGGCTTCGTCTTTGCCGCCGATCCGGCGGTGGCAGCGGCACAGGTACGAACCTGGCTGCAACAGTCTCTGGTCGGCCCGTTTGGCCCCGTCGATTCGGCCCGCGTGAATCTCCAAAGTGGTGATGTGACGACATTCAACGGTCGCTATGACCTGTGGAACTCGGCTCTCTGGCTCAGCTCGATCAGCGAATTTCTGTACTCCGACAACAGCCTGCTGACGACACAGCCGGCCGTGGACGCCGCGTTGAACAGGGTCTTCACCGCAGCAGCCGGACAGTCCGGAGACGTGGACGGTGACGGGGACTTCGACGCCAACGATTCGTTCCTGATTCATCTGGTCCAGCTGGCCGGCACCGATGCTCAGATTGATCAGTCCAAAGGCAGCAGCCAGCACACCGCCGCTCAGATCCGGAACAGCATCGACCAGCTGAATTCAGCCGCTGACGTGGACGGTGACGAAGATTTCGATGCCAACGATTCGTTCCTGATTCATCTGGTGAAACTGGCTGGCACCGATAGTCAGATCAATCAATCCAAAGGCAACAGCCAGCACACCGCCACTCAGATCCGAGCCGCGGTGGCCGGCCTTGAGCCGTCGCTGAATGATTCCTTCATTACCAGCCCGCTCAGCGCACAGCATTTGCAGGCATCGCCACAGAATGCACAACCCGCAAATGCCGCAGCGCCGAACCTGTCTGGCAGGACATCACAGCGAACCGCCGGAAACCTTTTCTTTCGTACGGTGGCCGAACCGAAGACAGATCTGAGGGGCACCGTCGACGATGGCCTGCCGGTTGCAACATCGGCAACCGTCATGGAACAGTTTCGACAATGGATCGATATTCTGTAACATCGCCGTCCAGAGCCGACATCGTCGCGCGGAAGAATCTGCATCAGAAACCAGAGTTTCCCGCTGGTCACGACATGCCAAACAGAAACCTGCAGCACCCTGGCGTAAACTTTCCGCCGCCGACTCTGTTTGTCGTCGCAGGGATCAGTGGATGGCAGCTGGAATCCGCAATACCAATGCCTCTGAGTCAGCTGCTGGCCATACCAGTACCCGTTCTGCCCGGGTGGGCTGCGCTGATCTCAGGAACCGCGATGCTGCTCTGGGGGCTGGTGACTTTTCTGCGAGCCCGCACCGCCATTTATCCCAACCAGCCGGCCCGGCAGCTGGTTGATCACGGTCCGTATCGGTTCAGCCGCAATCCCATGTACGTTGCCCTGACCGTCGTGCTGATCGGCGTCGCCCTGCTGGCAGACAATCTATGGATGCTGCTGCTGACGCCGGTCGTGCTGTGCGTGCTGACCGTCTTTGTCATCCGGCGTGAAGAGGCGTACCTGACCAGTACCTTCGGCGAACACTATACGTCCTATGTGAACCGTGTGCGCCGCTGGCTGTAACATCGGCGAATCAGGATTTCTGAGCGTCTGCAGTGACCGCAGCGGCGCTGGATTCTCAGCCTTCGTCTGATCCGGACGTTCCGGCATCGGTTTCGTCCGCGGGTCCGGAGCCCCCATGCGAATCCATTTTCGAAAGTCTTCGACGATTTCGTCGTCCAGCTTTTCATCCGGCGGCATCTCCAGATCGTTGTACTCGATCGCCGACACCAGCAGACTTTCCTTCACGTCTCCCGGAACGACGGCCGGACCGGTTTCTCCGCCCGCCCGAATGCCTTGTCGAGTATCAACCAGCAGGCCACCGGCTGGTTCATCCGTTTCTGCAGAATGACACTTGTAACAGTAGTCAACCAGTACGGGCCGGATCTTCTTTTCGAAGAATTCCATGTTGGCATCTTCCGACAAAGCACAATTGCCGGACATCAGGGCAGCCAGAACCAGAACGGCGGAAAGTGATCGTGGCATGGGAAAGGCATGAAATGAGGAGTGTAGAAGGCGGACGAGGGCGCGTTCAGGTTACCAATCATGAATCAATGTCAGCAAACAGGTATCCGGAAAACGTCAGGTTTGAGCGTATCGGAGCCGGTTTCCCCACACCGTCTTCCCACAAATTGCCCGAACAGACGGCTGTCGAGACCAGACTGCCAAACCGCTACAAGTGCGATAATCGCTTCCCGAGAGACCAGACTGGACGCCTGACCGGCCGTGCAGATCCTCCAGGCGGGCGCACATCCTCCAGAATCAAGCGGCTCGGCGGTCAACGACGATGACAGATGACGGAGGGTTCAGCGTCCGCGATGAGCGGATTCTTCCGGCCCGGACCGGTGAATTCTGGACTTGAAGTGATCGCGGTATCAAGATGGACGCGGTTTTCAGAAACCATCGCGCCAGTGCCGGAACCGGATTTTCGGCACAAAGGCGAAGAACGACGGCGGCAACGGTTCGCCGCAACAGAACGCAGCCACCAGACACTGCCGTAGATGTCGTCAACTGGAACTCTTTCATTGTCATCACGCACAACTTCTGTCCCGATGAGGACTCACGGTGACCATTGACATGCCCCTGAACGTTCTCCGCCCCCCCACTTCTGCTTCTGTCGCCGCCAGATATCTGCGGATGCTGACACTGCTGTGTGCGCTGTGCCTGACCGGTATCGCGCGGGCTCAGCCCGCCGATGACCAGGCCACCAGTGACGACCTTTTCTTTTTTCGACCCGACACCCCATCCCGCCTGGTCCGCGGTGCAGTGCTGGCAGAACGTCTGGACCGCCCCAGCCTGGCTCAGGGCTATCTGCAGGAACTGATCGACTCGCAACCATCGCCCGAACAACTGCTGGCGCTGCGAAGTGAATTCGGCATCGGCACCTTCCTGAGACTCAGCGCCAGAGAGTCATTGCTGCCTGTTTCGCGGGAACTGCTGAACCTGATCAATCAGGCAACCACTCAGGATCCGCTGTCAGCCAACACGGTCGAACTGTTGATTCCGGAGCTCGGACAGTCAGACCAGCAGACCAGACAGGCATCGCTCAGAATTCTGACCGCCAACGCTGCAGCCGTCGAACCGCTGCTCGCAGCCGATCAGAGCACCCGGTCCGGCCAGCTGGCCGCTTTGTTGCTGGAAAAACATGCTCGACGCCTGCGCCACGGACTGCTGAAGGCCTTGTCCGGTGCCGACGAAAATCGGCAGGTTCGGATCCTGAATCTGCTGAGTCTGACCGCCGCGCCAGAACTGGTTCCCGATCTGCTCAGGTATCAGTTCGCAGAATCCGCTTCCGTCGCCGAGGCAGCCGCTGACACAGTACGACAACTGCTGCCCGACAGTGCCTTTATGATATCATCGGCCGCCGAGGCCGCTGATGTTCTTGTCGATCAGGCGCTCAACTACGTGACGGTCGCCGGACATCCTTTCCCTCAGAACACAGACCGGTTACGCGAACAGGGCCTGGCACAACGTCTGGCACTGGAAGCAGCTCCGGACGTCTATGGAGCTGCCTTTCTGAAGCGAGCGGTGCAGCTGGTCACACATGCCGCCGCCATTGAACCGAATTCGGATCGCGTCAGCGCTGCGCTGCTGGTCTGCGAACTGACAGAACAGTCCTGGCCGGTCCGCTGGCCGGATCAGCTGGCGCCCCCCGCCGTCACAGTCGCTGACGCGCCGGCTCCGGCAGCGGCCGATGTTGATGCTCTGAAGATGGCACTTGGCACGGACAACGCCGGAGCCGTTCTGTCGCTGCTGATGCGTCAGGATTCAGCGATGTCCATCCTGCAACACCATCCGGAACTGGTGCGCGAGTGCCAGTTGTCCGGTGACCCCCGAGTCCGTCTGCTGACGGCCGCGCTGGCGCGGGCGGCCGGCGTTTCAAACACGTTCGGTCGGCAGACAATTGAAACCGCACTGACCGGCAGCGACCGCCCGGAAGCGGTCGTCATCGATTCGCGCAGTGGCGAAACGGCCACGGCGGCCGCCGTATTGAACGACCTGAAGTACGTCGTCGGAACCGCCAGGTCGGGACAGCGGGGGTATGAAGCGGCGACCAGCCAGCTGAATTGTGAACTGATTCTGGTCCACAGCAACTGCCTGCGGTGGTCACTGTCGGATACCGTCGCCAACCTGCGTGCCGACTACCGGACCCGAAACACGCCGATCGTGATCTACGGCCCTGAAAGAAATGAGGCAGCCACGGCATTTCTGCGTTCCACAACAGACGGCGTCTGGTTCTTTCTGCAGCCGGTTTCAGAGCTGACATTTCCAGACCAGCTGCGGCTGGCCGACGTGACCCCGCCACGACTCAGCAGTGAAGAACGTGCTGCGATGCTGACGTATGTTCGTCAGCTGCGTTAGGATCAAACGGAAAATTACTGTCGCGTCGAAACGTGGCGTACGCTTCCAGCCTGCGTTTTTCTGCATCGCAAGCTGGAAGCTTACGCCACTTATTTTCCGCTCGGTCCTTAGCCACCGTACCGGCGGGCGTTCGCGCGGGCCGGGATGGCATCAGATAGCCGGCGATGATCAAGGCGAAAACCGATAGAAACTTGTCTTCGGACCGCCTCTGGCTGCCTGTCCGGATAACGGAAAAATCTTTTTGCGCTGGCCGGCCGGGCGCGTTGAAAATACCGACGTTTTCGCCAATGACAGACCTGGAAGTCCGTCAGACAGAAGTGTCCGGACAAGGCTGCTAGTGACTTCGGGAGAATTTCGCTAAGTTGTGAGCAAATCTGGTCAAACGTAACCTCCGGAGTTCCAGGCGTTGTCGCGAGAACTGCCTTATACCGATGAACAAATCGACTCATTCGGGCTGTGCCGCGCCCGCTTGCCGCAGCATGTTGCCATCATCATGGATGGCAACGGACGCTGGGCCCAGCAGCGAGGCCTGCCGCGTATCGAAGGCCACCGACGAGGCGTGCATTCCGTCCGGGCCATTGTTGAGGAAAGCTCTCGCCTGGGACTGCAACAGCTGACGTTATACTGCTTTTCCAGCGAAAACTGGAAACGTCCGAAGCTGGAGCTCAGCCTGCTGATGAGCCTGCTGCGGCACTACCTGGTGGAAGAACGTCGCCAGATTCAGGAACAGGGCCTGCAGTTCCGCGTCATTGGCAAAACGGACGAACTGGACCCGGCCATTCAGCGGGAAATCGCCGCCACCGAGGCAGCGACCACCGGCAATGACGGAATGACGCTGTGCCTGGCCGTCAACTACGGTGCACGACTGGAAATCACCGAAGCGGTGCAGCACATCGCAGAGAAAGTGCAGCAGGGTGAACTGGCGGCGGCGGACATCACAGAACAGACGGTCGCCGATCATCTGATGACCGGCGGCATGCCCGACCCGGACCTGCTGATCCGTACGGCCAGTGAAATGCGGATCAGTAATTTTCTGCTGTGGCAGATCAGTTACTCAGAACTGTGGATCACCGATTGCTTCTGGCCCGATTTCCGCGAATTGCATCTGCGGCAGGCCATGAAGGATTATGCGTCGCGCGATCGCCGGTTCGGTGGCCTGAATCAGACCGCCGATCGAATATCCCCGACCAGCGTCTGAACGTGACCCGCCTTCTTTCCATGACACGACAGGGCATCTGATTTCATGCTTGGCTGGCGTTTGGCAATCTCAGGGCTTCTGGTGCCACTGCTGTTGATGCTGTTCCGCTGGGACGCCGGACTTGGCAACGGAGCTCCCGTACTGCTGGTGCTCTGCCTGCTGCTGGCTATCCGCAGCAGTTACGAAATGTGTCTGCTGCTGAAGACCCGCGCCATGCGGCCGGTGTTCGAAGTGACGGCATTCTGCAACGTGCTGGTGATTCTGGCCGCGTGGTCTCAGGCACGTGTGACGGGACAGCAGGACCCGGAAACGGAACTACTGGTGACACTGGGGCTGGTGGCCTGCGCAATCTTTGTCTCGCTGCTGCTGCTGCTGCTGCTGGAAGCCATCCGGTACCGGAAGCCCGGCGTCTCATCCGAATCACTGGGAGCCAACCTGCTGGTCGTCATGTATTCGGGCGGGCTGCTGGCCGTACTGGCTCAGTTCCGCTGGTTTCCACATCCAACGATCGGTTACTTCGCCATCGGCTCGGTCATCATCGCCGTCAAAAGCGGCGATGTCATGGCCTATACATTCGGCAGACTATGGGGCAGAAAAAAAATGGTGCCCACGCTCAGCCCCGGAAAGACATGGATGGGCGGACTCGGAGCCCTCGTTGGCGGCTGCCTCGGCAGCTGGCTGTGGCTCACGTGGGGCGGCCGACTGTTCGATGCCAACCCGTCGCCAGCCGGTTTGGACTGCATTCTGGGTTACGGCATCACCATGGGTGCGGTCGGCCTGATCGGCGACCTGTGCGAATCACTGATCAAACGAGATATGGAAAAGAAAGATTCGGCTCAGCTGCTGCCCGGCTTCGGGGGACTGCTGGATCTGCTCGACAGTCCACTGTTTGCCGCACCGGTGGCCATGGCCTGGTGGTTATTCTGGCCACCGGCGACGCTGTAGCCCGTGCCGTTGTAGTCCGCGCCGCTGTAGTCCGCGCCGCTGTAGCCCGTGCCGTTGTAGCTCGTGCCGTTGTAGCTCGTGCGGCTGTAGCCCGCCGTCCGGCATAAACCGTGACGGGCTGCCGGGTGAGCTTCAATCCGGCCCGCAATCGGCCGCGCCGGGTGCGATGTTCAGTTGCTGACGGGACTGCTGTCGGTCTTGTGTTTTTCCTGTTTCTGTTTTCGCTTTTCCTTGACGCTTAACTTCGCTTTCTTGTGTTCTTCTTTCTTGCCCTTGTCTTTGCCACCTTTGTCACCCATCACCGATTTCTCCTGATTGAATAATGAAACGTCGCGACTTTCAACGTCACGCCCAGCCTGTCACCGCTCCCGCGGCAACGGCCTGCTGACAACAGGCCAGCAGGCCCTTGTTCGTCAATGATTACCGCCGTCGGTTTAGGATTCTTACACGCCGCCCCCGCCTGTGGGACGATCGGCCGAGGTCTTGCCCGGCCCCCCGACGGTGCGGCTGTCAGGCCAGAGTCTCATGGCGGCGGTTCTTAAACGAGGTTGCGAGCCTTTGCCGGCTCGCAGCTGCCCCTTCCGAAAAGCGGCCGCAATCGCCGCCGGAATTTCTGCTTCGGCCAGCACAATGGCCGCCTGATTTTCCGTGGTCAATGCCACCATTTCCTGCTGCCGGGCGACCGCCATGGCTCGCCGCTTTTCCGCATGAGCTCGAGCGATACGAATATCCGCGTTGGCCTGATCACTCTGCAGCGTGGCCCCGATGTTCGCTCCCACATCAATGTCGGCAATGTCGATCGAAACAATTGCAAACGCGGTCTGTGAGTCCAGTCCCTTCGCCAGCACCTGCCGAGTGATCACCAGCGGGTCGGCCAGTGCGTCGCGATAGCTGTCGCACGATCCGATCGCCGAAACAATTCCCTGACCCACGCGTGCAATGACCGTGGATTCCGTGGCGCCGCCGATCAGCTGTAACAGATTTGTTCGCACCGTCACGCGAACCCGGACCTTCAGCTGAATGCCGTCCTTCGCCACACCGTCCAGTGTGTCACCGTGCCCGGTCTCCGGATCCGGACACATGATCACCTTCGGATTGACACTGACCTGCACGGCTTCCAGGACGTTCCGACCGGCAAGATCCACAGCGGCCGCGGTTTTCCAGTCGAGTTCAATGCCGGCGCGCTGAGCCACAATCAGGGCCAGGACCACACGATTGACGTTGCCTCCTGCCAGATACTGAGCCTCAAGCGCGTCCGTTGAAAAATCATCAAGTCCGGCCTGCACAGCCATGACCTTACATCGGACGATCGTGGCCGGATCGACTTTCCGTAGCGACATTGAAACCAGCGAAAACAGCCCGATCCGGGTGCCCGTCAGATACGCCTGCAACCACAGCGAAAAATAGCGACTGACCACATACAGCAGGCCACCGACAAAGACTGCCAGCAGCAACCAGCCAATTCCACCAGCCATAATCAGGTGCCTTCATTCTGTGGAACACGTGAATCCATGAAAAAAACATAGCCACAGCTGCAGCATTTCCACGGCCCGAATTGAGCAGCATCGCACTTTGGGCAGTGGGCCGCCGCCGGAGAAACCGAACCTGTCGGCCGTGTCAGCTCGTCGGTGGCGTCGTCAACCGCGTTGTCATCCGCGTTGTCGACCACGTCGTCAACCACGTTGAAGGTCCGCCGCTGCATGCGTTCCTGATCGGCGCGGCGCACTGCGCATTGCGGATGGATACCTGCGGCGGAATAACTTGTTTCGCCGCACACCGGGCAATTGCTGCGCGGAGCGGTTTCGAAAAGAGGGATCGGCTTCTTATTGGACATGAATGGCACGCATCCTGTCCCGGGTCATCACCCGCCGCGTACCATCAGCAAACAGCAAAAACCGAGATCGTTCCGACACCGGAACAACAACATGGTGTCCGGTGAGCCTGAACGTTCGACGCTCCGACACCGGACGCCCGAAACCACCAATCGTGACGGAACAGATCGCTCGCATGTCGATACGACGCGGCAGCGGCATGACAGCGTCAGGGGCGCTGGTCCTGGTCAAACGTCTGCGGTTCCGGTCACTCACAGGAGCCCCGATCTGATTCTGTAGAGATACATTTTTTGCACTTGCATATTCTACATCTGAAATACGGCCTGGCTATACCAATTCTCCTGAAATGGTGGCCGTGCATCCCGATCCACGGCGTTCCCTGTATCTGACGGTCAAACACACCGGTATCGGTATCTTCGAACGCCGCCCGGGAACCACAGGCCTTATTTGCGTCGGGCCTTGTCTTTTGCCTGGCCGGTTCGCCTTTTGCGCCCGTCGGCCGCCGTCCGAGCGTCCTTCTGATCCTCTTTTCGGGCGCCTTTCCGAGCATTTTTCCGGGCAACTTTCCGACCCGCTGCGGCCGGGGGCTGCGAGGCTGCCAGTTCGCGACAGCGATCACGAACCGACCGAAAGGGCATCCCTTCTTTCAGCTCGTAACGCTCACCCCTGATAAACCAGAAGGCCAGCCCGCCGGTATTGTGCCGCGGAGACGGCACGTCGGTTTTGACAGCACGAACTCCCAGCGAGCCCTTGCGGCCGGTCTTCTTCCAGCCACGCCCCTCCATGATGATGCGGACAACCACACCAATGGCCTGACGCAGTCGCTTGGAACGATCTGCATGCACTTCGTTCAGAAACCGGTTGATGTCCGGCTGTGCTTCCAGTTCCCGAACAACACCAGCCAGCGGCGGCCGGTCGTGGTGCAGTTCTGATTCTTCCATGCGGCGCTGGCGGCCCGGATCGCCGAAGAATTCCAGCACCGCATCGAACGGCTGTTCCGGATCATTGATGACGTCCGCGAACGTTCTGCCCTGAGAATCCTGCAGAAAGGTGTCTCGGCTGATCGCGATACTCTTCATCCGGCGTATTCCCCGTGCTGTTTCGAACTGCACCTACAATAACGGGATCTGCAGATTCAACAAGCACATTCCTGAAGTTGCCGAACTTTCGTCGCTGACGCCGCTGACGCCGCCAGCGTTATTCGTAATTCCATTTCATGATCCACGGATCATCCATCTGCTTCTGAAACTGTTTCAGCTGCTGCTGATATTCGACCAGCACATCGTTGTACTCACGTTCCAGTGCCAGGTTCCGGGATTCGTGAGGGTCCTTCGCGATGTCGTAGAGTTCAAACTTCGGACGATTGATGTACTCGCCGACCGTCTTCGTCCCATAAGGCGCATCCATGCTGGATCGGAACTGGGCCTGCCAGCTGGAAGCCGCCCAGAGGTCGGACGCAAAAGGGTAGGGCAGCTGATGAGCGATGTTCCAGATCAGCTTGTAACGGCGGTCCCGTACAACCCGCATGGGATAGTACATCTGAATTTCGTGAAACGTGTGCGAGGCGAAGATGGTGTCCCGGTGAGCAGCTTCGGGATCCCCCAGAATCGGAATCCAGGATTTGCCGTGATAGCTGCGAAACCGTCCCGCCCCGCGGTTCTCTTTTTTCGCATAGTCGCGGTCCCTCCAGTAGTCGTTCGGATCGATCCAGTTTTTCGGACCGTTGGTTTTTGCATCCAGTCCACCGGCAAAATCCAGCAGCGACGGCGTGATATCGATATGGCTGATCATCGCCTGCGAAACCACGCCGCGGCGGGTCTCATAGGGATTTCGGACAACAAAGGGAACTTTCAGCCCCCCTTCGTACACGGTCGTCTTGCCTCCGGCAAAGGCCATGCCGTGATCCGATGTGAAGACAATCAGAGTTTTGTCATACAGGCCGGCTTCCTTCAGAATCCGGACCAGACGGCCGACGCCCTGATCGACGCGCGAGCAGGACTGATAGTACTGAGCCAGCTCTTCACGAGTTTCCGGCGTATCGGGCAGAAAATGAGGAATGGGCACGTCAGCCGGATCATAAAACACCTCATCCACACCCGGATAGGCCCCGTCCTCAGGTCTGTTGCCAAACAGATCCGGCTTCAGCTCTCGTTCTGACGTCTGATCCTTGCCACCACCGCGATGCGGGTCAGACGTGGCGAAATACAGAAAGAAGGGCTTCCCGGATGTCTGATCGGTGATGAACGACCGGCAGTTTTCCGCCATCTCAACCGCATTACGACCATTGCCCTTCAGATAGGTTTCGTAATGGTAAACCTCCTCCGGCGCCACATGATACTTGCCGCACTGAGCAGTCCGGTAACCAGCATTCGCCATCACGCGGGGCAGCGCCAGACTCACCACGTTGTAGAACGAGGAAAACTTGTGATACGCATGCTGGTGGCCGTATTGCCCGTTGCGATGATTATGCAGACCAGACATCACCACCGAACGGCTGGCACTGCAACTGGCGGTCGTCGCAAAGGCATTCACAAACCGAGTCCCGTCGGCCGCCAGCGCATCAATTGCGGGAGTCACCGCCACGGGATCCTGGTAACATCCGAGGGTGGGACTTTCATCGTCGGTGATGAAGAAGATCACATTCCGTTCAGCCGCCCACAAGGCGGCCGAGGACAGGATCCATCCGGCGAAACCAAGACACGCCATCAGACGCCGGGACGGTTGTAGGATGTTCATGCTTGTTCGGCTTTCATAAGAAAATAATCAGGTCTTTTGCTGCTGATTCTCCACCAGCGAAAAGGCCTGACGCATCGCCGCCGCGGTTGCTGCACAGGCCTGGTCGTTATCAAGAGCATTCAGAGCAGCGTTGAATGGTTCCGCCCGTACCGGTCCGTCGTAGCCGATGTCAGTAAGAACATTCAGAAATGATTTCAGGTCGATCACACCGGTGGCGGAAGGCAGATGTCGCTGGTTGTCAATCTGCTGATCGATTTCGATGCCGGCCGGAGCATCGTTCAGATCGCAGGCCACAATATCGTTGTTGGTCAGCGTTTTCAGGTCAGTCACCGTTTCGTGAGCCGTGTACCAGTGCCAGCTGTCGAGCACCAGCCCGACATTGTCCTCACCGATTTCAGCAATCAGATCCTTCGTCTCGGCCATCGTATGAATGAAAGTGTGCCGCTGCGAACTCCACAGCGTTTTCGGACCGACATATTCCATTCCGAAACGCTGGTTGTGGTCACCAAGAATTTTCACACACTGCCGCAGCCGACGAGCGTGCTGGCGAAAATTGGCTACGTAAGTCAATTCTTCGTGAAAGGGCTTCAGCCATGTACTGACGCGAGTCACCCCCGCACGCTGCAGCGCCCGGGCCATCGCCGGAAGCTGTTTCAGCCCCGCCTGAAACGCGGCTTCATCTCTGCGGAATTCGACCGGCAGTCCGGCAGCTCCCCAGACGATGTGATGCTGTTTCATCGTTGCCTTCAGATCGCTCAGCGCCGCCTCATCCTGCGCTGCCAGGAAGCCGGGATCCGCATAAACAGATTCGAATCCATGGCGTGACGCCAGTTCAATGGCTTCCGTCTGGCTGGCTCGAACGCCGATCGCTCCCCAGCTTAGATCGAGCGTAAACCGACGCTTCAGCCCCGCCACCTTCGGACCGCCGACGTCCGGACCGGCCGCCTGAGTCCGATTACCGCTGAGCCGCCGGCTCACGGTCGGGTAACCGACAATCGCGGCCGCTCCGCTCGCCAGAGTACGGGTCATCAGTCGGCGGCGTGTCATCAGTCCCATCGTTACAGACTCCCACAAGCGTTCAGGCGATTCCCGCAGCTCCGCAGTCTGCTCAGCAAGAACCCAACCGCGCGCCACCGGAGACAGGGATACAGATATATCAGCCGCGGCGAACAGAGAAAAGCAAGTCGGCAGGTTCGGCAGCCCGGACACCCCGGCTTCCGCCCCCGCCCTGGCAGTCTGTCCGGAAACCCGGCCGTCGCGGAGGCGCTTGTTGTGGGGCGGTCGCCGCTTGTTGTGGGGCGGTCGTCGCTTGTTGTGGGGCGGTCTCCCGACCGCCCCACATTGGCGTGATGCGGACGGGGAGACCTTCGGTCGACCGAGTGGTCGGGTCGGGAGACCCGGCCACAACATGTGAGACCCGGCCACAACATGTGAGACCCGGCTACAACATGTGAGACCCGGCCACAACAAGGCGGCGGCCACAGCTCTGGCGAGCTACGCGATGGCAGCCGCACGGCCACGTGGTCGCTTCGGCTGCGAATGACCCGCGTGACGCCGGGTTAAAGGGCGCTCAACCGAACGATCGCCTGATCGACATCCGGATAGACGTCCCAGGTGAGCTGTCGGTGTCGGGGTTCGAGCAGCATGAGCCGGGAAAGTATGCGTTCGATCCGGGCTGAGACGCTGCTTAATCCCACCGCACCATTTTCTCGGATCGCAGCCTTTGACAAAGCCAGCATGATTCCGACGGTCACGGAATCAAGAATCCGGCATTCGGACAGGTCAAACAGCAGGCGGGGGCTGGTGCGATCACACAGCTGTCGCATCAGCTGATTGTATTCTTCCTGCTTCTCATGATAGTGGCAGGCACGCAGATCGGCCGTCAGCCTCAGAACCATCACGTTGTCGCGATCGCAGCAGTTGAATAATGTCTGTCGAGTAAGATTTGACGACATGATGCCTCCGGATAGATTCTGCCAATGTCAATCCACCAGCGTTTCCGTACGCCATCAGTTGCGTTCAGACATTGGAATGACTGGTTTCGTCGCACACGCGGCAAATTCAGGGAAGCGTTATTCGACCGTGCACGTTGATCATCGAGAACACAACAACATTTCCGCCAGCAAAATCAACATCCTTCTGAAACCACGGGCCGCGGATCTGGCTTTCGCTGCCGATCCCGCAGAAAATGCCGCCTGCCTTCTTACCTATTCCACTTAGTTACGTATTCCGCCAGATAAAAGTCGATCCGTTCGCCGGATTCACGCAGGAATCTGCCGACGGCGGCGACCGTTCGGCCTTCTTACTCAGGAATCACCGCCGTTTCTTCCCTCATGAATGGATTTCACAATCATCAGATCCGCGAAGTCGCGCTTGTTCGCGAACAGCGGCAGCGAGTCCGGGACCTGAGCGGTTTTCGCAGCTCTCACAAGGTGCCGGCCGAAACCAGCGAACGCACTCAGGCTTTTGTCGGACGCATCGCCGACAGCGATATCAGCGATGACCTGGATGCACGTTTTTCCGAATTTCGCCGGCATTTTGGGTTCAAACGCCGGGATTTACGAGTTTCAGAGCCGGAAAACGGCACCGGGGCCATCGCCACGCCGTGGTTCGAATACCGAGTCACCGTCACGCAGGCCACCGATGATTCCAGCGAAGCCGTCTGGCGCCGCCAGGTGTCCGATTTTCGTCAGCCCGAACCTCTGCTGTCTTCCGAATTCGCCACCGCCTTCGGCAAATTGTTCGATACTGTCGAATTTGAACCGCCGGAACCCCTCGACATCGAAGATTTTATTGACCGCCTCGAGGCGCGACACGATCCGGCCCTTAGCCTCGACTACGATCGTACGGCAACCTGGTGCCAGCTGACAAGCTCGGATATCCCTGGGCTTCTGAACATATGTTCAGATCGCATCGCCCTTCGAACGATGCAGCCTGACCTGCCGGCGAGGCTGCTGGAATCGTTCTTCCTTTTTCGCTCGTGCCTGAAAGGCATTGAATGCTTTTAACACACGCGGCCCTGGCGGACGCGGTCGTCATCCGCCCCCATCGTGATCATCGTTCGCCATGAATTCACTGGCGATGCAGCCCTGCTGCAGACAGATTCCGGAAGCCACTGATCAATGACGTCGGAACGGGAATTTATTCGGCAGTTGCACCGACGGTTCGCCGTTCGCCCACCTGTGCGCGTCGGCATCGGCGACGACGGAGCGGTGCTGACCGGTGATGGCCGTGACCAGGTGGTCGTCACAGACATGTTGCTGGATGGCGTTCATTTCGACCTGCAGGACACGGCGCCAGAGCTGGTCGGACGCAAAGCGGTCGCTGTGAATCTGAGCGATCTGGCGGCGATGGCCTGCTGGCCGACGGCCGCCTTTCTTTCCATCGCCGTCTCGCCGGCCATCCGACAGCAGGAACGCTTTCTGCCTCGACTTTATGACGGCATTGCGGAGCTGGCGGATCGGTACCGCTTCACCGTCGCCGGCGGTGACACAAATGCATGGCAGGGGCCATTTGTGATCAACGTCTGCCTGACAGGATTTCCCGTGACAAGCCGCCCGATACTGCGTTCCGGGGCAAAACCAGGCGACCAGCTGTGTGTGACAGGCCCACTTGGCGGCAGCCTGCGTCGGGGCCGGCACCTGTCGTTTGAACCGCGGCTGGAAACTGCCAGATGGCTGGTGGAAAATACAAACGTGCATGCGATGATGGATATCAGTGACGGGCTTAGTCTGGATCTGCATCGACTGACGGAAGCCAGCGGGTGCGGTGCGACCATCGATGCCGACCTGATTCCGCAGCACAGCGACATCGGCAGTTCAGAAGGTTCAGCCGCGTTGCAGTCTGCACTTTCCGATGGAGAAGATTTTGAGTTATTGCTGGCGTTGTCGGAATCATCACTGAAGGAAGCCCGGCAACGGCCTGATTGTCCCCGGCTATGGCAAATCGGTCGCATTGACGCGAATGTCGGATGCCGGCTGAGATCCGGAACAGATGTGACGGACCTGCTGCCCCTGGGCTGGCAACATCTGTAAGATGACAGCAGTGCAGGGCGTCACTTCGGATCGCCCATGACGAAGCTTCGCTGAGTCTTCCAGGAGCCGTGCCCGGCGAGGCAATGTCGGCGACCGGAATAATCCGGCACCCGGCACAATCTTGTGTTTCCCACACTCTGACAGGAGCCTGACCATGTCCCACCCACAGAATCGCCGCCGCTTTCTGACACAGGTCGCTCAAACGGGAACGTTTGTCGGCAGTCTTTCCTTGCCCGCCCTGTCCGCATTGGGCCCGCTGCAGGCGGCCGATACCGCCATTGCCCCTGACGTGGTTCAGTTTCACCCGGAAATTGAAGCACTGGTGCGGCTTATCGAAGAAACTCCCCGGCAGGAACTTCTGGAACAGATGGGGCGGCGGGTGAAGTCGGGGCTGAGTTACCGCGAAGTACTGGCCGCCCTGTTTCTGGCCGGAATACGCAACGTCCAGCCTCGACCGTCTGTCGGTTTCAAGTTTCATGCCGTGCTCGTGGTAAATTCCGCTCACATCGCCAGCCAGTCCGGGCCGGATTCGGATCGCTGGCTGCCGATCTTCTGGGCACTGGATGAATTCAAATCGTCGCAGGCTCGCGACGTCCGGGAAGGCAACTGGACCATGCCCGCTTTAAAAGACTCTGCCGTGCCGGACGCGGAGCACGTCCGGCCGGCCTTCCAGACGGCGATGGATACATGGGACGAAGAAAAAGCCGACGGCGCGGCGGCGGGACTGGCCAGATACGTCGGTGCCACTGAGGTTCTGGAATGGTTTGCTCGCTATGCGGCGCGCGACTTCCGCAGCATCGGACACAAAGCCATTTATGTGGCCAACGCGTGGAGAACCCTGCAGACGATCGGCTGGCATCACGCAGAGCCGGTGCTCAGATCACTGGCATATGCTCTGCTGAATCACAACGGTGAACCCAACCCGGCAAAGAACCAGCTCAGTCCTGATGAACCATGGCGACAGAATCAGGCACAGGCCGCTGCCATTCGACCGAACTGGCTGTCTGGAAAGCTGGACGCAAAGGCCACCACTGAACTGCTGCAGGTGCTGCGTACAGAATCAGCAGAGCAGTCCGCTGCCGCCGTCGTCGGTATGGTGAATGCCGGCGTGTCACCGGGATCCATATTCGACGCGCTGCATGTGGGGGCAGGGGAATTGCTGATGCGGCAGCCCGGCATTGTCGCGCTGCATGCCGTGACATCCACCAATGCCATTCGCTTTCTGTTTGATGCCACCGGTGATGATCAGACTCGCAGACTGCTGATGCTGCAGAACGCTTCGTTTCTGCCATTGTTTCGTGAAGCCATGAAGGGACGCGGGGCCGTCAAAGACACGACCGTCGAAACACTGACGGCCTCTGCTGCCAACGAATCTGCCGCCGACAGCCTTCACGGCGTGTTCGACGCCATCCGACCGAATCCGGACGAGGCCGCCAATCGAATTCTGAGCTACCTGGAATCCGGGTACAGTCCGCAGGATCTGCTGACAGGTGCACGCCGGTTGATCTTTCTGAAGGGCACCAATGCTCATGACTATAAGTTCAGCTCCGCCGTGCTGGAAGATTTCTACAACGTCAGCCCGGCCTGGCGCAATCGATTTCTGGCAACAGCGGCCTTTAATCTGCGTGGTTCCAATGATTCGGACAACGGACTGGTGAATCGAATTCAGTCGGCCGTCGGTTGACATGAACCGGTCTTCCATCGTTACATTCGCCCGGAGCCCACACGTCAAGGACAAAGAAACGTTCCTCATGCACGAAAATCGTGATGCCATCATCGCCGCTCTCGCAGACGCACTGCCTCCGGTGATGCGCTGGTGCGGCGCCGTCGCCAAACGCCTGCGACAGTTCAATATCGCCGTGGAAGGTAAGGCTTCAGGCAACTCCAACACAGATGCCCTGACGCTGGCCGACCTGTCAGTTCAGGAACTACTGGTGGCCGCATTGCGGGATGCCGATCCGGTGCTGAAAACATGCCGCATGGAAGGTGAAGAATCCACCGGCGACATGGTCCTGTTTTCCGAGCACAGCGACCTGGCCATCGCCATCGACCCGATCGACGGCACCAGACAATACCGCGATCGATCCGGCAACGGTTATTCCATCATCGTGCATCTGCATGACGATGACACACCCTATTATTCACTGGTCTTCGTCCCCGAGATGGGCCCCACCGGTACATGGGTCGAAGTGACCCCCGACCGACTGTGCTGCGGACCTGATGACACAACCAGAACCGCTCGTCAGGTCCTGGACGACCTGCCTGACCTGCGAACAGATCGACGAGCGGACGGACGGGGAATCTATCTGATCGGCTTCCAGCAGCGCGATGCTGAACGCGCTCGTCTGGTGGACGGAATCGGCCTGCAGGGACGCACCTCAGACGAAATGGCCGGCAGCATCTATCCGCTGATGGCCACCGGTGAGTACGCCGGCTCATTGATTCATTCCCCGAACATCTATGACTTTCCCGTGTCCATGCACATCGCGCGGCTGCTGGGTGGTGACGCCGTCTGGGCACACAACCGGCAACCGGTCCACTATCGACAGCTGTGGATGGACGAGCGGGCCGACATGTTGCGTTTTCCCGCCATCGTCGCGTGCAGTGAATATCCTGACGTCAACCGTGAGCTCTGCGAACTGGCCGCCGACTGGAGTCAGGTTCGCTACGATGACGAGCGTTGATCCCGTGAGCCGCGACGCGTCAGCGGCCGAGCCCGTTGCCGCCCCCCCGTTGCCGCCCCCGGTTGCTGACACAGCCCCTGATTGTTGACAGCCGAGCCCCAACATCCTGCGAACGCGTCAACTCGGGCAGTGATAAATCGCTCGTCCCGGTCTTCAAGGCAGATCCCGTGAACTTAGGATCAAACGGAAAATTACTGTCGCGTCGAAACGTGGCGTAGGCTTCCAGCCTGCGTTTTTCTGCATCGCAAGCTGGAAGCTTACGCCACTGATTTTCCGCTCGGTCCTTAGGAACTCGGGGGCGGCCGGAAAATTATTGTCGCCATTCGCGGAGCGAATGGCGACCAGCCAGCCAGTTACTGACCGAACGTTTCTAACCGCGCAGAATTCACCGTGTCCAGAATTCACGCGGCCCGAAGCTACTGCAACGCCGGTTCGAGCTGTTTGGTGACTTCCACCAGAATGCCGCCGAGCTTCATCAGTTCGTGAAACCGCGTGAACCAGAGTTCACGTTCCCATTCCAGACCGACATCAGCACAGGCATCCTTGAGTTCTGTACGAGAAAACGTGCGACACTTCCACGTGTGACTGGTCAGCAGTCCGGACAGCGAATCTTCCGTCACCAGCAGCAGCACGGTGCCGCCCGGCTTCAGCACGCGTGCGAATTCGGCCAGCCCCGGCAGCGGGTCGGGAATGTGTTCCAGTACATAACCACAGGTGATGCAGTCAAACGAATTATCGCGAAACGGCATCTGCATCATATCGGCCGCCACAAAAAACGGGCGACTGGACTTCAGTCGTTCGCGAGCGCGGCGGAGCATTTCGGCAGACAGATCGAACCCGACAATTTCTGCGTCAGGACGTGCGGTTCTTAACAAGTGTCGAATGATCTGGCCGGCACCTGAGCCGACGTCCAGAATTCTGTCAAAGCGAGAGGCGTCGAACCGGCCTGACCTGAACAGCTGTCCCATCAGGGGTTCATGGAGCGAAAAAAGGCTGCTGAATTTCAGCACGGCCCCCTGCGGACCGTCATACAGACGACGCACAGAGCTCTGATACTGATTCAGTGGCTGACGTCTAATGCCACCGAACTCGGCCACACGACGGACCCTGTTCCGAGCGGCCATCCGCCATTTTGAAACCGTGTTTCTCACTACGTATCCTGCCTATGTCTGGTTGATTGGTAAGGCGACCGGGAGTCTAACCATGCGGTACCTGAGACCAAAGCAACGGCTTCAGCCATGTCAGGGAAAATTCTGCACCCGAGGGGTTCAATCCCCGCCAATCCAACTATCCTGGCGAAACCACCGCAGTGGCTGGCCAATCGGTAGAATCCGCCACCGGTTCGCCAGAAAACATAACAGACGGACAACAGCCCCTGCAAATAGAACATAAGTCTTTTCTCACAAATGACTTGCAGCACATCGCTATGGGTTATCCCAGTGGCCGTCGGCTTTCCCCACAGGGATAATTGCCCCTGCGCCCCTTGAGATTTCGGGATTTGCACGCCATTATGTGCGCAAGTAGAGGCGAACACGCTGGCCCGGGCGACAGGTTCGGACGCCGGGGTCTTAAAGATATAGGGATCGAGTTCTTTGAGAGTACTTTTTGTCTGCACTGGCAATACCTGTCGCAGCCCCATGGCCGAGGCAGTATTCCGAAACCTGGCCAGCCAGAGACTCAACTGTGCAGAAGAGAAGCTGCTTGACCACGATATTGATGTGCTGTCCGCCGGTGTTGCGGCGCCGGACAGTGCTCCTGCTTCTCCGGAAGCCGTTCGCGTTCTGCGGGATCGGGGAGTCGATCTTTCGCAACACCTGAGTCAGCAGGTCACAGACGACATGCTGACGCAGTCAGATCTGATTCTGGCAATGACCTCCAGTCATCTGAGTGTCCTGCAGAATGCCCGACCGGATCTGGCCAGAAAAATGAGACTGCTAAGAGACGACGGGCGAGGAATTTCGGACCCGATCGGCGGAGACATCGAGGATTATCGAGGCTGCGCCGATGAAATAACGAGTTGTCTGGAAACAATTCTGGATGACATAATCAGGAAAGATACCGCGGGCACATGAAGATCGGCATCGCCAGCGACCACCGAGGTTTCCAGATGAAAAGCCGACTGATTCAGTTGGTTGAAAGTCTGGGCCATGAAGTCATTGATTACGGCCCGCACTCCACCGAGAGTGTGGACTATCCGGACTACGCCGGACAGGTAGCCGCCGGTGTCGCATCTCATGATGTGGACCGCGGCGTGTTGATCTGTGGAACCGGTATCGGCATGTGCATCGCCGCCAACAAGTTTGACGGTGTCCGCGCCGCCAACTGCAACGACAGTGTGACCGCCGAATACAGCCGACTGCACAACGACGCTAATGTTGTCTGCCTGTCGGCCGATCAGCTCAGCGACCAGCTGGCAGATCAGATTCTGCAGATCTGGCTGAAGACGGAATTCGAAGGCGGCCGACATGCCCGACGAGTCGGCAAGATCACGGACCTCGAAAAGAAATCATCAGCCGAACTGGCTCCCGGCAGCTGACCGAATTCGCGCACGGTCAAGGCAGACAGAAACCGGCTCGACACCGCCAACAAAGCCAGGAAGAATGGTTCAGGCGTCCTGAAGTCGCAGCTGTCTTTGCCTTTCCGCCCCTGTTTCCGATTGTAACGCCGCCGTGTTCAGCTCAGATACAGTTCCCTGTGACCTGGTCGTTGACCCGCCCCTGAGCGGCGAAGAAAACATGCGGCGTGATGAATTTCTGCTGCAGACCGTTGCCGCGAAAGCCGACCGTTCATTTGTTCGTATCTACCGCTGGAACGAGCCGACCGTATCGGTCGGCTATTTTCAGAAGTCGCTCGACGATGTCGATCCGCGTCTGGCTCACTGCCCGCGCGTCCGTCGAGCTTCCGGCGGCGGAGCGATCCTGCATGATGACGAATGGACCTACTCGTGCGCACTGCCGAACAGCCACCCGCTGCGGAGTGACCCGGTCAGCCTGTATTCCGTCATCCACACCGCCATTGTTCAGCTGATGACCAGCTGCGGAGCTGCAGCCAACTTGAGAATGGATGCCGCGCAGGCGACGGCGGCACCTTCTGAAGAACCCTTTCTGTGCTTCCTGAGAGCTGATCCGCGAGACGTGGTCTATAACGGCCATAAGATTCTCGGAAGTGCCCAGCGACGACGGCGGGGCAATATTATGCAGCATGGCAGCATCCTGATGCGGGCCTCGACGCTGCTGCCCGCAATTCCCGGTATCGTCGACCTGTGTCCTGATTTCCGTATTCAGAAATTCGAAACAGAACTCCCCGGCGTAATTGCCCATTCAATCGCAGAAGATGTTCGCATCAACTGTGGTCTGCCGTCAGAATCCACGACAGACAGGACCTGAGCCAGCCAGTATCGATTCCAGGGCAGGCCTGTCCAGAAGCTGAGGGGAGCATGTGGCACACATCAGAAGGTGATCGGGTTCTGACCGGGGCCGAGGCAGGGCTGTTCAAAGCTGCCCTGACCGAGCTGGTTGAACAGGTGAAATGCGAAGCGAACGACGGGGATCCGGGCTATTCAATCGCCCTGTTCCATGACCTGACGTGGTCACAGCGTCTGGCCGTCCTGGAACATGTGACCAGCCACCTGCTTCTTCCCACAATGCCGTCCCCGAAACTGACCGCGGTCAGTGAAGCCGCTATCGGAACCGTGTTTGAATACATCAGCCTCCAGATCGACCGGGAAATGGACGATCAACCGGCCGGGGCAAGCTGGCGGCAACAGGTGCTGGATGCCTGTCAGGAGTGCTTTCCGGAATCCTTAACGGAAAACGAAACCGCAATCAGCTCCCCGCACGACGAAGACGAAGCTGATTTTCCCCGCTCCTGCCACTGTGATCGGCGGGATCTGTGGCATCATCTTGTGGAACTGCTGGCCGACCGGATTTTGTGGGACCGTGACTACGAAATGCTGTCAGAGTTCATGGATGAGCCGCCTGAAAAAGCCGCCATGATGAAGCAGATCATGGGAATTGACGACGATTATTTCGCCTCCGCCGCAGACGACCTGAATTCTCCGCTCGCCGTGCAGCAGACCCTGAACAGACTGGCCGGACTGCTGAACTGAATCCAGTGCCAAAACCCGAGTTGACGTCGCCACTGCCGCTTCTATAAACACTCCGTGTCTTCGTTGTGGGGCGGTCTTCGTTGTGGGGCGGTCTCCCGACCGCTCCACCTCTTCGTTGTGGGGCGGTCTCCCGACCGCCCCACCTGTTGTCAGTTCGTTGTGGGACGGTCTCCCGACCGCCCCACCAATTGGCTTCGTTGTGGGACGGTCTCCCGACCGCCCCACCCACTGGCTTTCGTTGTGGGGTGGTCTCCTGACCGCCCCACCAATTGTA
>JAVKCM010000134.1:0-28623 GCA_040222735.1 Fuerstiella sp.
CCCCCCGGTGTGTGGTGGGGCCCCCGCCCCCGACCCCGCGACCGACCGAAGGTCTCCTTCCCGCGTCAAACAAAAAAGGCTTCGTTCGCATTGCGAACGAAGCCTTTCAGATAAGTGGCTCGCGGATAGACGTGGTGAGAAGAACGAAGAGTCATCTCCATATGAATGTTGCGAGCTCTGTCCGGACCATTTGACCCGCACGGGATGAATAACTCACTGCAGTGAGAGCAGCGTACGCTGAAATAATTCAGCTGACCAGTACCTCCGCAACGAATATGCCACTTCTTTCGGAAAAGTTGGAGCGGCTGAATTCGCTGCGGGAACCCAGCGAATTCCGGCCGTCGGCAGCTCAATCGTCACTCAGCGGATGCGGCCGCCTGTGCACAACGCCGGATCAGTGTGGCATATTGCGACAGTCCTTGTAGCGAAACAGACCGTCCACGGGCAGTATGGAGCCGCTGATGTAGTCCGCATGGTCGGATGCCAGAAACGCGGCGGCATGGCCGATATCCTGCGGCAGCCCCATTCTCCCCCAGGGCAGCTGGCGACCTTTTTCCTCGATCATCTCATCAGAGAATGTTTCGTGTTCGCCCGGTGTGTCGATCCAGCCGGGTTCGATGGCGTTGACGTTGATTCGATAGGGAGCCAGCTCAACGGCCAGTGACCGCGTCATATGGTTCAGCCCGGCCTTGGCGGCTCCGTAGGCGAAGCACAGCTCCAGCGGCATTTCCGCCTGCACGCTGGAGATAAACACCATTCGGCCGCCGCTGCCGCGTTCGACCATGTGCCGCGCCACCAGCTGGCTCATATGAAAGCCACTCAGCAGCGTACCATTCAGTGTCTGTTCGAATAATTCGGGCGGGCAGTCGAGAAAGGCGTGTCGTCGACTGAAAGCGGGGTTGCTGATCAGAATGTCGATCTGTGCGGCATTGCTCAGGGTCGCCGCCATCAGATCTTCGCAGCCGCTGCGCGAGAAGACATCAGCTTCCAGCGGCACACCGCTGCGTCCCAGCGCCCGGATCTGTTCACAGGTGTCGGCCAGATCGGGGCTGCCGGGGCGGTCGTTAACCACCACGTCCGCACCCGCCCGGGCCAGTTCGATCGCACAGCCGCGACCGATTCCGCGTCCGCCACCGGTTACCAGTGCAGTCTTGCCATGCAGATTCATGCCTGTCCTCCACGCGG
The DNA here is from genome assembly GCA_040222735.1 of Fuerstiella sp. Taxonomy (GTDB): domain Bacteria; phylum Planctomycetota; class Planctomycetia; order Planctomycetales; family Planctomycetaceae; genus Fuerstiella. The sequence continues at coordinate 1,186 of JAVKCM010000134.1, forward strand.
GTTCTTTTCAAAGTTGGAGGCACCGGTACTTAGTCCGTTCAGGATGGCACCGAAGTCTCCGCCATGCGCCAGCAGCTGCCCGCCCATGGCCTGTCGCCGGGCAAGGTCTTCGGGCGTTCCGGCCGGGCAGCCCCACGCCTTGCCGTGTTCTCGACACGCCTCCGCCACATCTTCGAAGGCAGATTCCAGAGTCATTCCGTCGTCCTGGTGTTTCAGTCTCAGGCCGAGGTCCCCGGGGCCCACGAAGACGGCATCCACGCCGGGTACCGCGGCGATCTCTGAAACGGACTGAACGGCCGCCGGTGTTTCGACCTGAACCACCAGAAAGGTCTCGTCGTTCACACGACTCAGATAGTCGGCGACGCCCGTCATTCCGTCGACCAGATAGTCGGCGTCCAGCCCTGCGCCGTCAAGCCCGCGGTCACCGAGCGGCGGAAACTTCACGGCATCGACCAGCATTTGCGCCCTGGCGGCGTCATTGACGTGCGGGATCATCAAACCGGCGGCGCCGTCTTCCAGGTACCGGTACAGCCGAGTCTTCTCAAGTGTTCGCGGTCGCACCATGATGTCGATGTCATGCAGGTGAGACTGGACCAGCAGTGCCTCGACGTCCCGGTCCGCCAGACTGCGATGTTCCAGATCCAGCCAGATGCAGTCGTAGCCGAAGTGTGCTGCAACTTTGACAAAGGCTGGGATGTAATGACCCAGACAACACATACGGACGGTTTCGTTGTTGCGAAGTCTGGCAAGTGTTCGGCTGCGGCGCATAACCACGTTCAATCGTTCTGCAGGAAGGGAATCAGAAGACAGGGGTGTTCTGTCGTCGGCAGAATATTGTTCGCCGAAGCGGATTGCCAGCAGATCCGCCGTGCTTTGTTGCGTAACCGGAAGTCCGTCCGGATGACCGGTGCGATTCCCCTCAGGAGGCTTATTCCATCCGTTGTCCAGATCGCGTTCGATACTGTCAGTGACAGCCGAACAGCACCGTGCGGGATGTGTGGTTGGCCACAATTGCACCGGGCCGCAGGTGACGCTTCCGACTGGCCGGCCGGACTGCATGGCCTGACTGCATGGCCTGACTGCATGGCTTGACTGCATGGCTTGACTGCATGGCCCAGCTGAACGGTCTGGCTGAACGACTCATCGCCCCGACTCGTCGACCGCGCTGACCAGATTGTGCTCTGCAGGGACTGCTCTGCAGGGACGACCACGTATTGGCAGGCAGGAAACAGCTTCTTCACCGGATCAGGAGCAGAACCTGCCGCTCAGCGGCAACCTGCCGGTGCGGGTTTCCGTCACAGCCTCATACCACGTGCGGTCCCGTATTGCCGGGTTTCTTTCGCTTCCCGTATACCCGCGCCGCTGTTGCCACCAGTGCAGCCGGTGCGCGTGAAACGGTCAGTTGGCGTTGCTGACATCAACGTCAGGACGCTCACCGCATGACTGCAACGCGGGGCACTGCGACCGGACGCGCAGTATTCCTCTGGCTGTTCCGACCGCGGTCAACAGTGCCGTCTTTCCGGCGAAAGAGAAATTCACGGAAAACGCTCCGGCACCTCTGAAACCGGGTCCGCATTGACCAGGCCGCTGCGATCTCGCCGGTGTTCTGACAGTTTTCACCTCCACGGGCCATCGCATCATGAACGTTCCCTTCCTTGCTCCTCTGTTGAATTCCTTGTCCTGTTGCCCCGGTCGCCGGAATGCACGTCGCCACCTGAATCGGGCCGCTGATGTGCTCGAAGATCGACGTCTGCTGTCAGGCACCGGCTCGGATCCACAGATCAGCGCCACTAGTGTGGACGCGATGCTGATGGTCGTGGTCGACGCGGCCCAGGACGGCGGTCTGCAGCTGCACATCGATATTGACGATGACGGCACGGTGGACTTTGAATACAGCGTCGCGTCCGGCGAAACAACATTCGTTGATCTGAGCATGCACATTACTCCGAACACCACAGTCGACGTCGGTATCACCGCCTACGAGACGGTTTATTCAATGGATCCTGTTACCGCGATCCCCGGTATACAGACGTTGTCCAGTTCCCTGGTACTACCGGTCGACGGAGTAACAGTGACCGCCACTCCGTTTACCTGGCTGAACGGCGCTTACGGAACGGTGTTCGGCGCGGTCGACACGGAAGGCGTCAACGGCTCGGTGTACCTGCGCTACCGGGAAGTCGGACAGACATTCTGGACCGAAGCCGGAATTATCTCGGGCGAATTCACGCTCTACCTGGATGAGGCGGACGGGCAGAAGGATTTTGAGTTTCAGACCGCAACCCGATACAACAGTGTTGAGGTCCTGAGTGGCATCACCACGCTCTACGATATTGAACCGTACAACGGCGGCAGCTCGTCTTCAGTCGCCGGGGCCGACAGCGAAACGCCTGCCGCCGAGCCGGCGGATGGTGAAATGTATGCCGACGCCGCCTGGTCCGGAGCGGCCGAAAGCGTTTCTGCGGAAGCAGCCTCAGTCTTTGACGATTCTGATCCGAACGACCTGTTCTGGCAGAATTATCTGCTGGACGCTCTTGTCGCGTAGAGGCCAATGATCGCGGTTGGACGCTGAATTCGCGGTCGACCGTGTTGGTTTTCGGGGCCGAGCAGGATACAGTCATAGATGAATGTCCTGATACGTATTTCACCCCTGCTTTGCCTGCGTTATGAATGTGACATCCACGACAAGCTGTCACCGCCGGACTTTTCTGAGCCGATCCGGTGTCGGCGTTGGTGCGGCCGCACTCCAGCTGCTGGCGGACCCGTCTCCGGCGACCGCTGACGCGCGTCTGAATACCGGGGTTGCCGGTTTTCCAGATCTGCCGCCGCGAATCAAACGTGTCATTTTTCTCTGCATGGCCGGTGGGCCGTCGCATCTGGAAACATTCGACTACAAACCCGAACTGGCCGCGATGGACGGTCAGCCGATGCCGACGTCCTACACTGCCGGTCAGCCCATTGCTCAGCTGCAGGGCGCGGCACTGAAATGTCTCGGGCCGCTGACCCGGTTTCAGCCGAGCGGGCAGAGTGGCACGCTGGTCAGCGATTTTCTGCCGTGGCACCAGAAAATGGCAGACGACATCTGCGTCGTCAAGAGCATGGTGACTGAGCAGATCAATCACGACCCGGCGCATACCTTCATGAATACGGGCACCGCGATCAGCGGTCGGCCTTCCATGGGATCGTGGGTCACCTACGGACTCGGCAGCGAAACTCAGGACCTGCCCGGCTTCGTGGTCATGACCAGCGTGGGCGGCCGCAATCCGCAGCCGATCGCGTCCCGGCAATGGAGTTCCGGCTTTCTGCCCAGCCGATATCAGGGAGTCGAGTTCAATGCCACCGGAGCACCGGTGCATTATCTTGAGAATCCGCCAGGGGTGTCGACAGCGCAGCAGCGGAAACTGATTGATACCGTCGGGGCTCTGAACCGTCATCGCAATCAACAGCTGCGGAATCCGGAACTGGAAACCCGCATTGCGGCGTACGAAATGGCATTTCGGATGCAGATGTCCGTGCCGGAACTGGTCGATATGTCGGGGGAACCAAAGCATATTCTGGACATGTACGGCGCGACGCCGGGAGACGGCAGCTACGCGTCCAACTGTCTGCTGGCCCGCCGGCTGGCGGAACGCGGCGTCCGGTTTATTCACCTGTATCATCGTGGCTGGGACCATCACGGCGGTCTGGTCAATTACATGAATATCTGTGCCGGACTGACGGACCGCCCCACCTGGGCGCTGGTCCAGGATCTGAAACAACGCGGCATGCTCGAAGACACCCTGATTATCTGGGGCGGTGAGTTCGGTCGTACGCCCATGTTTCAGGGCAAGGGCGGTGCCGGACGGGATCATCACATCAAGGGATTTTCGATGTGGCTGGCCGGCGGCGGTGTTCGCGGTGGTACCACCTTCGGCAATACCGACGAACTGGGCTACAACGCGGTGGAAGATGTCGTGCACGTGCGTGACCTGCATGCCACGATGCTGTATCTGCTGGGGATTGACCATCAGCGATTCGCCGTCCGGTATCAGGGACTTGATATGCGTCTGACGGGGGTGGAAGAAGCCCGCGTGGTGCATGAAATTCTTGGATAAGCCGGTCACCGCCATCAGCCATCCGGCTGCCGAAATACCAGCCATGAACACCACGACGCCGGCGCTTGCCGTCTCACACGTCGATCATCACTACCGCAGCCACCAGGCACTCGACGACGTCTGTTTTCAGGTGGAACGTGGAACCCTGTTCGGATTGCTGGGCCCCAACGGTTCAGGCAAGACGACTTTGTTCCGGCTGCTGGCGACGCTGCTGCCGCTGCAGTCGGGAACCGTGCAGGTATGCGGACTGGATCTGAAATCGCAGTCGGCCGACATTCGGCGGCGTCTGGGAGTGACCTTCCAGTCCCCGGCCGTCGACCCGCGGCTGACAGTGGAAGAAAATCTTCGCTGTCACGGCAGAATCTACGGGATCCGTTCCGGTGACCTGTGGCGACGAATGGATGAACTGCTGCAGCAGTTCACGCTGGCGGACCGTCGTCGGTCGATTGTAGGAGATCTGTCCGGCGGACTGCGTCGCCGTGTTGAACTTGCCAAGGGGCTGCTGCATTCTCCGGAACTGCTGCTGCTGGATGAACCGAGCACGGGGCTGGACCCGGTCGCCCGCCGACAGTTCTGGGATCTGATTCGCGAACAACAGCAGCGGACACCAACCACCGTCGTCGTCACCACTCATCTGATGGAGGAAGCCGAAGGATGCGAACAGCTGCTGCTGCTGGACAAAGGGCGGGTGATTCGACACGGATCTCCTCAGGAACTGCAGCAGTCACTCAGTGGCCAGCGGCTCACAGTGCGGACGCGGGACAACGCCGCGTGCCGGCCGCAGCTGGAAGCGCTGCTGAACGCCACCGCCCGCCCGATTGCCGACCGGCTGTGTTTTCGCATCGACAACGCGGCGCAGGGACTGCAGCAGGTCATGTCCGAACTGGGCACGCAGGTGGTTGCTGCTGAAGTGGCGCAGCCGACGCTGGAGGATGTGTTTCTGGAAACGACCGGCCGGCAGCTCAGTGCCGGTGACGGAGAATCGGCCGAATGAGTGCGACACCGGATTCAACCATACCGTCTTCAAATGTCATCTGGTCCGGGGCGACCGCGCTGGCCGGACGTGAACTGATCCGTTTTCTTCGCCAGCGGACGCGGATTGTCGGCGCGATCGGACAACCCATCATTTTCTGGGTTCTGTTCGGCGCCGGTCTGCGAGGATCGTTTCAGGCACCGGACTGGGCGCGCGAACTGGAACAGCCGTTAAGTTACCAGGAATATTTCTTTCCGGGAATTGCGGTGCTGATTGTGATGTTCACCGCCATCTTTTCGACGATTTCCATCATCGAAGATCGCCGGGAAGGATTTCTGCAGGGCGTCCTGGCGGCTCCCGTGCCGCGTTCCGTCATTGTGCTCGGCAAGGTGCTGGGCGGAACGGTGCTGGCCGTCGTGCAGGCGGGTCTGTTTCTGCTGGTCGGGCCGCTGCTGAGCCATATCGGGCTGAGTCCCGGACTGCAGGTCAGTGCCGATGCGGGACAGGTCGTACTGGCCGCTCTGTTTCTGATGCTGGTGGCCGTTGAACTGACGGCGCTGGGGTTTCTGATCGCGTGGCCGATGAACTCCACTCAGGGCTTCCACGCCATTATGAGTATATTTCTGATGCCGATGTGGCTGCTGTCCGGGGCCTTCTTTCCAGGCGGCGGTTCAGACTGGCTGTCGTGGGTGATCCGACTGAATCCGCTGACCTACGGCGTGGCCGGTCTGCGACGACTGCTGTACGCCGGACAGCTTCCCGTGACCGACTCGCTGCCGTCAATGCCCGTGTGTCTGGCCGTGACTGTTCTGTTCGCGGCCCTCTGCTTTGTCGCGAGTGTTGCCCTGGTGAGTCGCCCTGCCACGCATAACGTGACGTCATAACACGGACAATGCTGAAGACCGGCGGCCCGTGAATCAGTACGCCATCGGCTGATTGAACGGCAAGCCGGCGCAAAAAAAAGTCCGCGTCACTCAGGTCTGAGTGGCACGGACTTTCGAGTTCCGGGAACCGGCCGGTGTTATTCTTCCAGTTCCACGTTCCAGTATGCGTCGCTGACGAACCTGGACCAGCTTTCCAGCCGTACGCCGTGACGTGCATACGACGGATTCCACACCGGTCGCGTCGGCTTGCGTCTTAGCGGCATTCCGGCTCGCTCCGGCGTTCGGTTGGCCTTGCGATGATTGCACTCGACACAGGCCAGGACGCAGTTGGTCCACGTGGACGTACCACCGTGCGACCGCGGCAAAACATGGTCAATCGTCAGTTCTTCACTGCCGGGACGACAGCTGCAGTACTGACAGGTGAAGTTGTCCCGCTTGAACACGTTACGTCGACTGAACGCCACCACGTTCTTCGGCAGGCGGTCATATCTGGTTAACGCAATAACCTCGGGAATGCGCAGCCGCAGCCACTGAGTGTGAATGCAGTCTTCGTCTTCGCCCGGTTCCATCAGCGACCAGTCTTCCCAGTCGTACTGCTGAAAATCAATCGGATCCACAATACGAGCCGATTCGTTCCAGACCTTCACCAGCGATCGCGAAACGGTCGCGACGCCAACCGGCTGCCAGTTGCGATTAAGGACCAGCGTTGGTCTCTGGAGAACTGAAGTCACCACGGATCTATACCTTGCTGGGGTGGTCTTTCGCCCGGAAAGTACCACGCGTGAGCGATGTTGTGATGCCGGACCAGGCGTCCGGACAGAGGCAGTCTGAGGGGAGTCGAACCCCCGCTTTCGGCATCACAGACCGACGTGCAGAGCCATTACACTACAGACTGCGTCAGCAACTTGCCACCGTGATCATGAAGACCCGTTAACCTGATCTGACTGCGGCTGGTGCCAAAAAACGGCAGATTCCGGGCAGAGTCACACGCCCGGCAGTTCCCCGAACGCCCGGCAGTTCCCACCCCACCGTCGGCTCCCACCCGCAGTGAGTCCCCGCCTGCAGTGAGTCCCCGCCTGCAGTCGCTTCTGATCCGGGATCCACGCAGACGGGAACCGGCAGCTGAGCGATGAAAGCGTTGTTCGCGCAGGTTTTCGGTGGTCAACAGCCGGAACCAAAGACTTCTTCCGGCCCGGGACAAGTACTGCGGCAGAAGCCAGACGCCCGCAGAACAGGAACCTGATAACGCCACAGGTGATTTTCCAGACACGTCAGGAGACAGTCGGTTCGCGGTGACTGACGCCTTCGACTGTGGTCTGTTGTGCCGCACAGATCATCGGCCTCGCTCCGCGCGGACAGGAAGACCGCGCATCAGTGCATGTGGTGCTTTCGTGCTTTTTATGCCGGCCAGCGAATTCGGCAATCGATTTGCATCCCTCCTGAACGGACCTGAGTGTGTGCCGAGAACATGTGCTGTTGTCGCACACTCAGAAGGCAATTGAGCTATTTCGCACACCGTTACGTCAGGATTGACCGATGAAGCTATTTTCAACCCGCCGACATTCTTCCCTTCTGGTCGTCGCTGTGCTTGCGGCTGCGGCCGGCAGCTGGCTGATCCGCCCCATGGCCACTTCTTATGCGGCTCAGCCTCCCGCCGACGAAAAGACGGAAGACTTCATGAAAATCAAGCTGGAGGCAATCAATGCCGCGATGGCGTCGGCAGCCACAGACGATTACGAAGCCGTCGCCAAAGCGGGCTGGGAACTTGTTGAACTAAGTCGTCAGGCGGCATGGCATCAGCGAGCGAGTGCCACCTACCTGCAGGATACAGCCGATTTTGTAGAGGCCGCGGAATTCATGGTTCGCATGGCCCGGGCCGAAGATTCGCAGGGCGTGGCCGAAAGTTACGGAGCCGTGGCGGCTTCGTGTCTGGCCTGTCACCGACACGTCCGTCAGCCCAAAATCGCGTTGGCCGCTCCTGCGATCCATCACACGCTGGCGGCGACTCAGAGCCCCCGGTAAGAAACGGTCGATCAATAGCTGTCTGGCTGGTCGCCTTACGCTCCGCGAAAAATCGTTCTTACGTGGAGCGAAAGGCGACAATAATTGACCGGACACTCCTAAGCAGGTTCAGGTGTTTTTCGCCACGTCTGAGCTCAGAGTCCGACAGTCCCCAAATTACAGTGCCCCGGGAAGTTGAGAAATCACGAAACCTGAGCCCACTACGGAAAGCGGCCGCCGCCAGAGCCGGATTTCAGCTGACGCAAAGATTCTCGACGACAAAGAACGGGCGGTGTCGCCTCAGGGCCCGGCGACACGAACCGTTCCCCGCACGTGCTGATGACAGGCGGTGCAGGAAAAGGTGACATGGACGTAGGCAAACGTTGCCTTGTCGATGTTCTCGGCATCGGCCGCGGAAATCAGGCCTTTCGCCGCCTGTTCAAAATTGGCACTGTACAGACTATAAAAGGGATCACCGGTGGACTTGAAGGCGGCGGATTCCGCGATGCCGACCAATTCCATGCCGCCCTTCTTTATCAGTTTGAAATCTTCGGTCGAAATCCCTTCCACAATCTTGTGTACAATCGTCAGTTTGCCGCGCATGAACTCCTGTCGTTCGGTTTTATCAACCTTTGCTGAACCGGCCGGATCATCCTGAGCCACCGACTCGACAAGAGTCCGCGGAACCAGGACAGTCGTGATCAGCAGCAGAAGCACGGTTGAGAAAAGAAGTCGCTTTTTCATATTTCTGGTCCCCTGAGATAATTCCGAGTGGCCCGGACAGACAGATGCGGACGTTGATGTCTGCAGCGAAGCGTTCGCTATGAAAGGATGCAGCTGGTGTTTTTGAAACCCTGATCAAACTCATCCGGAATCAAGTGTAGAATGCACGAAGGCGACTTCTGGTCGGCAGTGTGCGGGACAGAATGGAAGCGTGAACCCGAGGCACTCGCCTACGACACCTGATTGGATGTTCAGCAAACCCTGTGCCCGGCAACAGCTACGATGATGACCTGATTGTGGCGGTTGGCACGCCCGATGCACGAAATCTTTCCGGTAGTATCAGCCGGGGCGTCAACAATCTGAGTTCTGTCAATCTTCGCCGTGAGGAATCTTTATGAAACGCCGTACCATTGCCACCGCGCTCAACTTTGTCGTGCCGGGAGCCGGGCTCTGGTATCTGGGCAGGATCCGGTCCGGAGTGTTGAATCTGCTGGTCGCGATCCTGGTCCCGGTCGCGGTTGGAATTCTGGTCTCGTCAGAAACCACGTATTCACTCTACGCGGTGCTGGCCGTGGCCGCCGGATCTGCCGGATTCGCTCACGCTGCAGGAACCAGCGAACACCGCGCCGCTGCGGCTCGCGAGGCGGCCAACGGTGACTCTGGCGCGCCTGCCTGATCCGTCAGCCGTAAAAAGAACAACGCGGTTTGCTGACTGAATGAAATTGGGTAACCCGCTGCGTCGGCGCGGGACTTGTTGTGGGGCGATCTCCCGACCGCCCCACCCATTGAAGTCCGGGCCAGTCGAGTCGCTAGCCAGTCGAGTCGCCAGCCAGTCGGGACGCCAGCCAGTCAGGACGGCTTGCGGCGACGGCAACACCAGGCTTGTTGTGGGGCGGGCTCCCGACCGCCCCACCCCATGAAGTCCGGGCCAGTCGAGTCGCCAGCCAGTCGAGTCGCCAGCCAGTCGGGACGCCAGCCAGTCGGGACGGCTTGCGGCGACGGCAACACCAGGCTTGTTGTGGGGCGGTCTCCCGACCGCCCCACCCATTGCACATGAAACAGCAAAACAGACCGGGGCTGCCCCGAGCTTTCGAATCCGACCGGCTGCGTGGATGACAACCGGCGTGCGTGACGTCAGACTGTGAAGAAGAAAAAGGAGAGCTGTTCCATCGCAGTGCCGGACACTGCGATAACAGTCTGTTTGTCAACACATGACGCATGCAATGAATTCTGGTGAATGAAGATGACGCGATTCCTGACGCTGGTTGTTCTGCTGAATTCGTGCTCGCTGTGGGCTGCGGATCGTTCGTTGAGCGAGAATCCGAATCTGGCGAGATACTTCGAAGCCGAAGTCGCAAAGATTGAACGGCAGAGTTCGCTGTTCAACTACAAGTCGCTGAACGAATGGAATCTGCAGAAGAGTCGTCTGCAGACAGAACTGTTTGACATGCTGGGACTGTCGCCGCTGCCGGCCCGCACGCCGCTGCGAGCTGACGTGACGGGCACGGTAGAGGAAGAGGAGTTCCGGGTTGAGAAACTACATTTTCAGTCTTCCCCCGGTCTGTATGTGACGGCCAGTCTGTATCTTCCCAAAGTCGTGAACGAGCCGCTGCCCACCATCCTTTATGTGTGCGGCCATGCTCGGATGAAGCAGGGGGACGTCAGTTTCGGCAACAAGACGGGCTATCAGCACCACGGCGCCTGGTTTGCCCGCCATGGATACGCCTGTCTGACGATCGACACGCTGCAGCTGGGTGAGATCGAGGGAATTCATCATGGGACGTATCGATACAATCGCTGGTGGTGGAATTCACGCGGCTACACGCCCGCCGGGGTCGAGGCATGGAACTGCATTCGTGCTCTGGATTATCTGGAAACCCGGCCGGAGGTGGACAGCGAACGAATCGGGGTCACGGGACGTTCCGGCGGTGGCGCGTACAGCTGGTGGATCGCCGCGCTGGACGACCGCATCCGCTGTGCCGTGCCCGTCGCCGGTATCACCACGCTGCGAAACCATGTGGTGGACGGCTGCGTCGAAGGTCACTGCGACTGCATGTATATGGTCAACACGTCTCGCTGGGACTACGCGAAAGTGGCTGCTCTGGTTGCCCCGCGTCCGCTGCTGATCAGCAACAGCGACAAGGACAGCATCTTTCCGCTGGATGGTGTGGTTGAGACGCATCGTCAGGTGAGTCACATCTACGAACTGTACGGACAGCCCGAGCATCTGGGGCTGCAGATCACGGAAGGTCCTCACAAGGATACTCAGGAACTGCGCATCCACGCATTTCGGTGGTTCAACCGCTGGCTGAAGAACGACGACAGCCTGATCGAAAACGCGGCCCATAAGTTCTTTGAGCCTGAACAGCTGCGAGTCTTTACTGATCTGCCGGCGGACGAACGCAATACGTCGATCGACGAAGACTTTGTGGCGGTGCCGGAGACCAGCGATGCAGAACAGATCCGGAATATTCTGGACGATGCCGAGAGCTGGCACAGGTCGTCCCTGGTGACGCTGCAGCGAAAAAGTTTTGCCGCCTGGCCGGATGAAATGAAGGTGACGGCCGATTTTGAGGAGGTGGAAACCGCCCCACTGTCGCTTTCCGACGACATTGCCGCCGTGGCACCGTCATTGATGGCCCGGCGGATTCGGTTCCGGAGTCAGGAATTTGTTCCTCTGTCGCTGGATGTGATTCTTCCCGTGCCACCCGATGCCGACGGCGTGGATCCGGACAAAAAAATCTCGCAACTAAAGTCCGTACGGCTGGTTGTGGTCAATGACCGGCAATGGCAGGCATACGCACGATCGTGCCTGCTAATCTTTTCCGCAACAACAGCCGATCAGAAGGACCCGGCCGTCTCGGAAGAATTTCGCCGGTTGCTGACGTCGCTGGCGGACGAACAGACCGGAGTCGCGATCTTCGCACCGCGAGGTATGGGACCACACGCCTGGGTTGGTGACGAACGCAAACAGATCCAGATCCGCCGGCGATTTCAGCTGATCGGAACCACGGCCGACGCCATGCGTGTCTGGGATATTCGGCGAGCGCTGAGCCTGATTGCAATACAATGTCCGAAGGCTGGCGAGATCACCGTGTCCGGTCGCGGCGAGGCCGGCTGGCTGGGGCTGACGGCTCTGCTTACGGACCACCGTCAGCATCCCGGTGAATTTTTTGACCTGCAGACGTCGCGGGAAGATCTGCCAGTGTTCCTGAACCTGGCCCGCTATTTCCAGCCCCGTGATCTGCTGGCACTCGGTCTGCAGGCGTCCACAATAGGTTTGCAGGAGTCCGATCCGCAGCTCACGGAGTTCGGCCGCACGCTGACCGGCGATCCTCGGTGGACCGGAAAGAAACTGGTCGCTGAATAGGCGGAACGCAGAAGGGCCGGTCATGTCAGCAGCAATTCAGGTCTTGCCCTGCCGGTCGTCGGCCGATACAGGGAAACGCTGCCTGAGATTTTCTGCCGGGGCCTGAATCGGCCGTCGTCGTTGTCTGAGTCACGGTGCGTGTCCCCGCTGTACGCCGGCGCCGGAAGGTCGGCCGCCTTCAACGAAAACTTCCTGAACGGCGCCGGACGTCCGGACCAGCACGACGGTTTACCAACTGGAAAGACACGGATGCTTAGACTCGCCACCAAGTTTCTGCCAACACCGGAAAATTTTGCTCAGGCGTTTCACGCTGGTTTTCGCAATGCCGAGTTGTACCTGAACTCGGCTGTACTGGAACAAACGGACGACGTCCTTGCCCTGGCGCGACAGTTCGACATGCGCTACGCGATGCACTTTCCGAATAAGCCGGAATTGTCACCGCAGCATCTGGAAGCCTGCTGCCGGCTGTTTGATGAACTGCAGATTTCTGCGGTCGTGATACATCCGCCGATGATGAAACGGTACGGGCCTCCGCTGCGGGCCCTGCATTCAGACCTGATCCTGGCGGTCGAAACCATGCGGGTACCACCAGACGAACTGACGGCCTGGGCCCGACAGCATGGCGCCGTGACTCTGGATATCGAACATCTCTGGAAATTCAGTCTGCTGGACGCACCGCTGGACGAACTGTTCGGGCTGGTGCGACGTGTGTTTGAAGAAGCCGCGGACTGCGTGTCGCATATCCACATGCCCGGTTACCTGCCCGGTCACGGCGAACACCGCCCGATGTATACGTCGCGCGAATTCTGTCTCGGTGTCTTTGACATCCTGGCGGACTTCGGCTTCGGCGGGTTGGTGGTGTCCGAAGTCGATATGGCGTTTCAGAATCCTCAGGAACTGCAGATGGACGTCCTGCTGTTTGATCACTGGCAGCAGTGTCGCGCCGTCTGAACGGGAATTCAGGCGACTGGTCATCGCTCATGGCCTGCCGACACCGCCCGTTTCCTCACCGCCCGTTTCCTCTCTGCCCGTTGTCTCTCTGCCCGTTGTCGTTGTCGTAGTAAACCGGTTCCGGGGCGACGCTGTTTCAGACGGATGGGCGGTGGGAAGGCTGTTACTGGCTGAGATTCAGGGCGCGCACCTTGTCGGCTTTCAGCTGATTGGTCTGCCGATAATATTCAAAGCGATTGCCGGATGTGCGATTGAATCGTCCGTTGCCGGTGCGGTGGTTGACGTTGACTGAGTTACCGTCTTCGGCGCGGATGATAAATTGTTCCTTGCCGTGGTCGTAGGTGATCACATCAGCGCTGGCCGAGATCGACCGGGATTCCAGTCTTGCGTTGCGGCGACAGACAATTGAAAACGAATCAGCGGCTCCATCCCGGCCCCAGATGGCTCCGAAGGTGACGGTTTCGGCCTGCAGAATTCCGGCACGTTCAGGCAGTTCATCCGTCGGGATCTGTTGCAGGTTGATCTTTTCGTCAACTCGCCGCGCCGGTGTCATCAGTGCCACCACGTTGTGTGACAGCGTGGCTTCCCGACGCTCGATATTTCCGGTCACGCCGCCCACAAATTCGGTCTTCAGGTACACGAACACTGTTTCGCTGGTCTGTGAAGGCGTGTTGGGGCGGACGGTCACGGGTGAGCCGCCCTGCAGGCGACCGCCCTTGTCAGGAGACGTTGATTCCAGCGCTCCCGGCCCCACGGCCTCGAAATCGCCCGACTTCAGATTGACCTTCAGGTCGGCGAACACGGCCCGATGACGGCCGGTCACGCTGCCCGCCTCAAACTGATCGATTCTGACTTCCACACGGTTATGACATTCCAGGCGTTCAATCGGATTTTCCTTTTCGGCTTCGTCACCGGCCGACAGATCGACAGCCTGGAACGTGCCTTCATCGGAAGAATCCAGAGTCACGTCACGGGAAAAATGAACCGTGAGTCCGGCGCACAGGACTTCCAGATCCTGAGTTCGGCCGTCGCTCATGACCACCCGGACCTTACCGACGAACTCGGCTGACCGCTGCTGGAAAGACATATGGTCGCTCCAGTAAATATCCAGCGGCGTCGGTTCCGGCAACGCCTTGCCGTCGAATCCGGTGGTGGTAACGAAGCGAATCCGGCCGCTGCCAACAACTTCTGCTCTGCCCTGAAGTTCGTGCAGATCGATTCGCGGCCCTTCAAGATTTCGGGTCAGGCTGGAAACCCGGGCCGGGTCACCAAACAAATGGATTGTGCGCGCCTTCTCTGAAGAACCGGATGCGAGCAACTGGTTTCCGGTGGCAAAGAAATCATTCTGGTGGTCCGGTGTCTGCCGCGTCACTTCGACATTGCCTTTCAGCCACACGTTGTAAGGCGGAATCCGGTCGTCCTGGCGGTCCTGCGGCAGTGTGATCAGCACATCCGCGGCATCAGAGATGAATGAAAGGTCTTCGGAAACTGCGGTGTCCGGTCCGCCGGGTGATTGCAGCGGCGGGGCTGTCTGAGTCGCCGAGACCGTGTGAATCCGGCTGGCCGCGGTTTCCTGCTGAAACCGCACCGTCAGGTTCTGTCGCAGCGTGCCATTGCCTTCGCCCGAACGAACGACGACGTTGTCCGTGGCAATCAGCAGGCTGGGTCTGATCGATTCCGGGAACAGGCCGCCGGACACTGAGTCGATTCCGGTCGACAGAGTCGCCTCGGCTGGCACGGTGGCTGAGCCCGGTTGGGCTGCCGATGCGGGGTCAGACGGCGGCGAACTGATCATGGTCATGGCCAGTTTCCTGGCCGACAGTCGTATGTTCTGTGTCAGATCCGCGATGGTGGCCCCACCTTCCATGGTCAGATAGTGGTGCAGTCCGTCCGGGGCTGCCTGAATCGTCAGCGACTGGCCCCATCGCGCTTCGAATTCGGACGGGGGGGCGTCCTCAGGTGTGCCGCCCTGCTCTGCTTCAGCCACGTCCGTTGTGCCCTTCAGACCGCCCAGACCGTTGCATTCGATGCGCTGCAGGTCGTTGGTCGGGGTATGCAGAATCCGGATATGCGGCACCACCAGCTGAGAGGCTCCGCGTTTGACATGCACGAATTTCCGCGTGTCCGACATGTCATTGGTGGTATGCCACAGATCGATCCGTCGCTGGTCGACCGAATACTGAAAATCGTTGCCGCGAATGTGCAGGTCCTGTTGTGGCGAATGGAACTCGACCAGCCGTCCCCAGGCCTGAACATGTTCCAGCTGCATGCGGCTGTCAGACGGTTCGCCCGTGACCGGATCGGTGGCATTTCGAAATGTCAGTTTCAATTCCGGGCAGACCAGTTCATCGGTACTGCCGTCCGTATTCAGACGGCGGAGCCAGACTTCATCCCGGGGCACCAGAGTGCGGGGCAGGCGGTCGGCATTTCCACGTGAGTTTGAGGTTGCGGAGTAACCGGAGAACGTTCCTGTTCTGGTGGGCACGTCAAACACGAAGCCTCGGGCGGCATTGACACTGGCTCTCAGCGGTTCGTCAATCGGCCGCTTGCCCGGGACCACGAAATTGCACAGCACCCGACCCAGCAGCTGCACCTTGCTGATGTCGGTCAGCCCGTCCGAATCGGCGCCGGAAGAATTCATCAGAATTTCGACGCCGCTCTGGGCCGCCCCCGTGTGGCCGTCGAACTTGAAGTCGACCTGCTCGCTGCTCCAGAGTCTCATGGGCGCGTCTTCCAGGCGAAATGTTCCGCCGTCGATCTTCAGCGCGCGCGGACCTCGGATCTGCACATTGCCGGAAATGATACCGTTTGTGATTCGGCCCAGTTCTGCATCTTCCAGCGAAAAGCGAGTGGAACTGCGCAGCTCGGCGGAATCAGCCACGATCGTGACCGGCACATCTTCCGTTTCGGACCGCCAGAGCATCGCGACGGGCCGGACCACGATGGCATGACCATCCTTTTCGATCTCGAACGTTTCACAGAACAGGTAACGCCCGTTGTCCCGAAAGTGTTTGCCTGATCTGGCGACCCATGGGTGATCGACAAACCATTTTTCGGCGTCGCCTCGAACGTCGGGCGACAGCACTTCGGTATCGGCGACCGTCGAGACATGGTGTTTCTGACGCTCCACGTCGAGAAACGGAGACGTAACCGCCCGGAAGCCGACGTACACGACCGCGAAGCCGACGGCCGTCCACACGCTGAGATAGAATCGACGATGTGAATTATAAATGCTCATCCGAAACCAGAGATTGGCGAACCGGCGGAAATCTCCGGACCGCCTCAGGCGGACTTCGCCGCCGGAATTCGTGAGGCAGCGGGCTCTTCGGCATTGGCTGATGCGTCCGTCACCACCCCGCAGTCAATCACGTCGGTAATATCGACCAGACCAAGCGGAATGCCTGCCGCATCCACCACCGGCAGTTCGCTGATCTTTCGTCTGGACATCAGGTGAATGGCATCCGGCAGCAGTACGTCCGGACCGATCGTTGTCGGGCCCGCGGTCATCACGGCAGAAATCGGTCCGTCCACAAGATGTTCGCGGCGTTTTTCAAACAGCCTGGCCAGGTCGCTGTCCGTGAAAATGCCGGACAGCTGTCCCTGACTGTTGATCAGCACAACGGCTCCGGTTCGGCGTCCGGGCCGCCCCAGTTCAATCAGTACCTGTCGCACCGTGTCTGTTTCTGCGGCGACGCGAAAATCAGTGCCGGACCGCATCACGTCACGCACAGGGCACAGTTTTCGCCCCAGACTGCCGGCGGGGTGAAACAGCGCGAAATCGTTTTCTGTGAATCCGCGATACCGACTCAGCACCAGCGCCAATGCGTCTCCCAGTGCCAGCATGGTGGTTGTACTGACGCTGGGTGCCAGCTGAAGACTGCCCGCTTCTGCATGCCGCCCGATCGGCAGCACCAGGCGAGCGGACCGGGCCAGCGGGTTGTCATGATCGCGGGTGATGGCAATCACCGGGATGTTCAGACGGTCGAGGACCGGCAGCAGCCGCAGCACTTCTTCTGAGCCGCCGCTGTTGGACAGGGCCAGCACCACGTCTCCGGCCGCCACGCAGCCCAGATCTCCATGCACCGCTTCCGTCGGATGCAGGAATCTGGCCCGCGTCCCCGTACTGGCCATCGTGGCCACCAGCTTCTGACCGATCAGCCCCGCCTTGCCCACGCCGGTGACAATCAGGCTGCCGGCGGCCTCGTGAATCATCCGGACCGCATCGGAAAATGCCGTTGAGAGACCATTTGCCAGTTCCTGCAGAGCGGCTGCTTCCTGACGAATGATTTCCTGTGCTTCCCGAACGTGTTCCAGATGGCTGAGCGGAATGACTTCCGGGTGGTCCTGTGCCGATGAATCCATTACATCGTCCCTGACGTTGTCAACGTTTGCTGTACTCGGTCCGAGTTCTGGTGGATTGCCCGGCGGAGCCAATCACCGTGGTGAATCGCCGCGGACCCACAGACGGGACCCGGTCTGACCGCGCTTCCTGCGCAGGACGACATGTTATCGGCCACGTTCATTCAGGGTCAACCTCGAAATTCAGCCCCGAAAACAGCGTAAGTCGTTTTCTTTCAGCAGTTTGTGATCAGAAACTTCAAAGCGAAAAACAACCGCATGAATCAGAATCGTCATGAAATCCGACTGGCCGGACCGTGGGAATACGCGGCATCCGGGACAGAGGACTGGCAGCGGACGACATTACCTTTCCAACAGACTGAACCCGATTCTGCCGGCGCGCTGCGACGGAAGTTTCATCGGCCGGGCGGTCTGGTCGAAACATCGAAGGTGCAGCTGGCGGTCTCCGCCTCCCGCGTCCCGGCCACGCTCTTGATTAACGACACGTCGGTGCCGCCGGTGATGGTTGAGCACCCTGAGCCGTCGCTGACCACAACGCTGTTCGACGTTACGCAGGTTCTTGGGGACTTCAACACGCTTCACATTTCGCTGCTGCCGGAGGCCGGCGCGTCTCCGGTAACGATCATCGATGTACGTCTCAGAATTCTGGAACAGACGACGTCGCACAAACCGTAACGGCTGAGCATTCGAATCATCACTCCCCGGGTTCCCGGCGCTGCTGAAGTGACAGTTCGCTGCCGGCCGTTGCGGCGGGAAGCAGACAATTTTGGCACGACCGAGGTTCAGGGTGTAAAAAACGCAGACGGACCTGCGTATCTGTTCTGGCCGCTGTCGCAACAGCCGAAGTCCGCCCGGTCCCGGTCCGTCGACTGACTTTCGACAGTCGACGAAGGACACATTGACATCAGGCGAACACTGCCCACCGCACGGCGAAAGCGTCTCTGCGACCACTGCCTGTTCTGCCATCGTGTCCTGAGTGCGGTCGGACGCGGACGTCAGGCGGCGTCGTATTCTGACAGACGGTTTGTCGGCTTAAACGATTCGCTGGTACCGGAGCGCAGTGAATAGCGCATGTAGTACGCATCTTCCAGCGTGTCGTCGTAGTGATTCCGCAGCACAGACAGAGCCCGGAATCCGCTGTTGGCGAAGAACAACTGAGCGGCCAGATTCGTTTCTCGCACTTCCAGCACGATTTCGCGACGTCGCTGCTGAGACAGTTTGTCGATCAGTCGCTGAACCATCTGGCGTCCGACACCGCGTTTGCGGCAGTTCGGGGCGACCGCGAAGTTCAGGATTCGCAGCATGGACTGGTGCAGTTCATAGATCATGAACCCCACGATTTCGTGGTCCAGTTCCGCCACCGTTCCGATGCAGTTGCGCTGTCTCAGACAGGACAGAAATTCTTCTTCGGTCCATGGAAATTCGAAACTGGCGCGTTCAATCTCCAGCACTTCGTCCATGTCGCGGCGGATCAGCCACCGGATCTGTGTCCGTACGGACACGTCCTCAGAAGATTTGTGTGCAGAGACGTCCGGTTTGATTCTCTCCAACCCCATCATGGCCTCCATGCCGCGTGTATTGAAGTGTTGTCCTGAAAATCCTCAAAGACAATTGTGGGGATCAGTATCTTAGTTCGGCAGAACGTTATCAAATGTGCCAGCACAGCGCCTATCCTAATTGGCCGACTGTGTCTGGCTGAGCGATGGAAGCTGGAAGTTGCCGTGTGGAACGGCCGAACGGGCCGGTTTTCAGAACGCGCCGCGGTTATTGCCGGAGAGCGGGCGGGCCGTCGCTATCGGTTCCGAGAGCCTTCCGATTCTGCGGGTTCGCCTCCCCCGAGGGGACAACGTTCGCACAAAACTGGAATGATGGGTCGCGGTTTTTTTTGACAACGGCCGGCTCCACGGATAAACCCTTGTGGTGACGGGCGCTTTCAAGTGATTTGCACACGGAATGAATCTTCGTAGAATCGGAAGCGTGGTCCGGACAAAAAGATCAAGTCTTCTTTCCCCAGCGCCTGCGGCCCCATAACTGCATGTCTCACATCGATCAGAAACGATTGCAGTGCTGTGGGAATCGCAGAGATTTCTCCACCAGTGAACTGCTGCCGATCCTGCTGCTGTGTGCGTGCGTAATCGCTGCCGGTCATCACGCGCTCGGGGCACAGCCGCCTGCCGATGAATCCACGACGCAGGCAGCGACGGCGGATAGCGACGCTGGAGCTCCGGCCGGCACGACTCAGGCTGGCACAACTCAGGCGACTACCGCCGCTCAGGATGCTCCGGCAGCCGCAAAAAAGCCACCGGTCCCGGTGCAGCGGGAAGTGATCAATCTGCTGGAACAGGAACTGCAAAAGGACTGGGATCAGTTCTCAACCCGTGAGAACGTGCCTTTGAATGAAGTCTGGCAGGTGGTCCAGGTGGATTCAGAACGGCATCTGATCTGTCGCGGAAACCCGAAAGGATTTCTGTTTACTCGCAGGCAGTATACGGATTTTGAACTGACGTTCGACTGGCTGTATCCGAAGGATCCGAACGGCAACAGCGGAGTTCTGGTTTATACTCAGAACGAACCGCGGCTGTGGCCCACGTCGATTCAGGTACAGCTGCATCAGCCGCAGGCGGGAGCATTGTTTGCCACGGGTGACGCGACCAGCGACAAACTTTTTGATGCCGGCATCACGGGCCGGCCCGGAGAGTGGAACAGCTGCCGTATCGTCAGTCAGAATGGACGGCTGACGGTGGAAATCAACGGACAAAAGGCGGGTCAGACAGAAGGCTGCCGACCCGCCTCCGGACACATCGCCCTGCAGAGTGAAGGCTCGGAAACACACTTCCGCCGACTGCGTCTGACGGTGCCTCTGGCAAAGGAAGAACAGCACAACACGGCCGAGCAGCAGCCGCCTGTCTCTCAGCCCGATCTGCCACCGACGTCCGAAAAATCCTAAGCCCCGCATCTCAGAAGTCACCCGCATGCGAATCCTTGTCGGCTGGGACGATCCCGCAGAACTGGAACTGCTTCATCTGTACCTGACCGTCGACGACAATGCGGTCGTGGCCACGACGGATCCCGAAAAGCTGATGTTGCTGGTGGATTCGAAGCAGACTTTCGACGTGATTCTGATGGCCGCGTCGCTGCCGGACTACGAGACGGGATTTACTGCGTTCAAGGAAATCGTCCAGCGCCGGCCGGCGTGTCCGGTGGTCGCCGGATGTGCTCAGAGCGACGTATACCGGCTGGCCGGATTTCTGACCGCCGGACTGCGCAGCTATGTGATTCGTGATGAAAACGGTGACTTCATGTTTCTGGTCCAGGCGATTCTGGCCGCTGCCGTGAAGCTGGTGGAAACCGAACGTGAACGTCTGGTGTCGGCTGAGCTGAGAAAGGAAGTGGAATCCGTTCGCGAACTGCAGGAATCGATTATTCCCGCGGATATCGAAACGCCGGCGGGTTATTCAATTGTCGCCAGATACGAATCTTCTCAGATCCGCGTGTTCGGCAGCCAGCCCGTGACCATGGCCGGAGGTGACTATTACGAAGCGTTCACTTTGCCCGACAACCGCATCGTCATGCTGATCGGAGATGCCTCCGGACATGGAATGAAGGCCTGCATGTCCATTTTCACCATGCACACGCTGATTCGCATGATCCGGTTTGATGACTATCTGGATGCTGCCAGGCTGGTTCGGCATGTGAATCAGCAGCTGTGCAGGCAGAGCGTTGTCAGCGGCGAAGGCGGGTTCATCACAATGATGTACGGTGTATTCGATCCGGCCACCCGGGAACTTTGCTGGGCCAGCGCCGGACATCAGATGCCCGTGCTTCAGAATCTCGACACCGGTGAGCTGAAGGAACTGGCCGAGGCAGATGATGCTTCCGGATTGCCGATCGGAATTTTTGAAGAAGGTGCCTACGTCACCAATCGACACGTTATTCCGCCTCGGACCAGACTGCTGCTGTACACCGACGGGCTGATCGAAGCCTTTCCGGGGAACAGCCGCGGTGATCACGTCGAATTTGGCATGGACGGGCTGTATGAGGCCATGCGGCAGACTCGTGGCGAACCGCTTTCCTGCTGTCTGGATCGCCTGTTCGCGGATTCGTTTGCCTTCACCAGGGGCGCCGGACGGCACGATGACACGTCTGTTTTGATCATGGAAAGCGAATAGAGTGGCTGCTTCTGAAGAAGACGGGCCACCGGCCGCGAAAGTGCCCCGCAACCTTCCGTCTGCGGATCAGTGTTCCGTCTCCCGCCCAGGACGGCGTTCCGGTTGGCATCCCGGACTGTAATTCGGGCCGCATTCGCGCTGGTAGCGCCGCAGCAGGTCCCGGGCTTCCTGCCGACAGACGTCGCAGACGACCTCCACCGACGGCAGCGGGCTGCGCTGCTGCAGCTGAATCTTCCAGTCTTCCGGCAGAGGCCCTTCCTGAAAGTCCGTCAGTTCCTCGATGTCGGTGGCCCGCGCTCCGACGACCAGTCGAGTGATACCGGACCACCACACCATCCCGAAACACTGCACGCACGGCTGCCCGGACGTGTACAGGTCAAAGCTTCTTGTTTTGTCCGCAGAAAGATCATAGGTCCGCTCGCTCTGCTGCGCCAGAGCGACCGCCATGGCCTCTGCGTGTGCCAGACTGCAGTCCTGCGGAACGACCTGGTTGACCCCGATGGAAACCAGATCTCCGGACGACCGCTCGAAGACGGCGGCCGCAAACGGCCCGCCACAGTGGTTCTGTATATTCCACTCCGCCAGCCCCAGCACGAACTGCATGCGATCAGCATCCGTCCAGAGTGTCTGGGCAGGCAACTGAGCCGACCAGCCGTCGGGCAGTGCCACGGTGAATCTGTCGGCCATCCTTTTCATTCGGTTCCTGTCTGAAACAACACATGCCTGGAAGAAAATGGGCCTTGAAAAGGCCGAGAAACACGCACTGCAGTCTGGATCTGCACCGCCGGTGACGGATCGCCGCTGGCTGCCGTGCGGGACGTAAGGATCGTGGCCGCATCTGGCGCATTTGTTTCAGGATAGCGAATTGCGGCAGGTCGCGGCACCCCGGCCCGAATCCGAGTCAGGCCGCACAGGTGTGACCTCTCGTCACAGTATAGACCAGTGAAACGCTTTTTTCGGCCTTCTGATGGCTGGCATTGCTGGCACAACAAATGCTGAACCCACGGACGGAATGTTAACTGATCGAAGTCAAGGAGCAAAAGGTTTCAGATGTGGAGTTCTGCTTCAGTGTCGAGCGAAGTTGCTGTCGGTTCGCTGGTCTGCCCGGGACACAAAATTCCGGGACGGCGCGCTGCGCAAAGGCGATCAATATTTCTTGTGTTGTGGCTGATTCTGGGCGCGTCGAGCGGCACCTGTGTTCAGGCAGATCCTCAGCGCGGGCAGCAGGAAATTCATCGGGTGGCGATGGATGTCTACATTCGCCCTGATTCCGATCGCTGTCGTGACCTGTGCGACTTTCTTAAAGAGCTGGCGGAACGCCGACGCGGACTTGATCTGATTATTCACGACGTGGTCGACGACACCGTCGCGCGGCGTCATCTGTACGAACTGGGTGATCGGTATCAGGTCCGTCAGCTGGGTCTGCCGGCGGTCCACGTCATGGACCAGTTTCAGGTTGGCTACACCGATTCCGAAGAAGCTCAGCAGGTCATCGAAGCACTGCTTTCGATTGAAGTATATACCCGCGCCGGATGTCCGCGCTGTCAGGACGCGAAGATGTTTCTGCAGGAGC
This sequence comes from Fuerstiella sp., assembly GCA_040222735.1. GTDB lineage: Bacteria > Planctomycetota > Planctomycetia > Planctomycetales > Planctomycetaceae > Fuerstiella. Next base: position 24,280 of record JAVKCM010000134.1, read on the forward strand.
AACTGATACCGCGCTGGCCTGCACTGAAATTCGAAATGTATGACATCGTGGCGGACCAGCAGGCACGCGATCGATTGATGAAACTGGCGCAGAATTACCAGGTGCAGGCTTCCTCGGTGCCCGCCTTTCATCTTTGTCGTCAGCTGAAGATCGGCTATCTCGGCCCGACGATCACCGGGCGCGAAATTGAAGGCATTATTCGTCAGGCGGCCCGCCCGATTGCTGACCGGGATCCCGAGCTGCTGCCCGGCCTGAAATCCTCGATCCGAACCTCCCTGCGACTGCCGCGGCCGGCAGCCGGCGTTCCGGTACCTGCACTGCTGACCGGATTCCTGTGGCAGGCGCCACAGGAGCCGGCATCTCTGGATTCCATGGACGATCTTCCGCCAGAGATGGGGATGGAAACAGACACGATGGATGCTCTGCCGCCGCTGCCCGGCGATGCAGCGCTCGACGGCAGCACCACGCCCGCGGACGGCTCGGAAGTCGGTTCTGAAGCCGATCCGGAAATGGAGGTACCGGTGTTTGGTCGGCTGAATGCGGAGCAGCTGGGAATGCCCGTCTTCACGTTTCTGATCGGGCTGGTGGATGGATTCAATCCGTGTGCGATGTGGGTGCTGATGTTTCTGCTGTCCGTTCTGGTGAATATCCGGGAACGAAAAAAGATTCTGGTGATTGCCGGAACCTTTGTGGTCGTCAGCGGGCTGGCCTATTACGCCTTCATGGCGGCGTGGCTGAACGTATTCATGCTGGTGGGGCTGGATCGTCCGGCACAGCTGATTCTGGGGGCGACGGCCATTGTGATCGGTGTGGTGAACGTGAAGGATTTTTTTGCGTTCGGCAAAGGTGTTTCGTTCAGTATTCCGGACTCTGCCAAACCGGGGATTTATGCGAGGGTCCGCAGAATTGTGGCGGCCAGACATCTGTGGGCCGCACTGACGGGAGCCATCGTGCTGGCAGTGCTGGTCAATGTGGTTGAACTGCTCTGCACCGCCGGGCTGCCGGCCATGTACACCAAGATCCTGACGATGCAGCAGTATTCGCCGGTGGTGAACTATCTGTATCTGGGGCTGTACATCGTGGCCTACATGCTGGACGACTCGCTGCTGGTCGCCGTTGTGGTGATCACATTATCGCGCAAGAAGCTTCAGGAAAGCCAGGGACGCTGGCTGAAACTGCTCAGCGGACTGGTGATTCTGGGGCTGGGAATCGTGATGATTGCCAAACCCGATCTGCTGGTCTGACGGGCAGCCGGCCTTGAGCAGCCCTTCCCGAGCCGCCTTTCACAGGCAGCCTTGCCAGAGCGGGAAGGGGACCTGGGGCGACGGATTCGAGGTCACATGCTGTGCCGGCGACTTCCCCGAACCACAAGTGAAATCGCACCTGCTGCGGCTTCCCGCGGTACGCGTTTCCGGCACGGGGCATCAGCGGCGTTCCGGCAACGACGGTGAATTCTCGCAAAAAATGACGACACCAAACGGATTTGCGCGTTGTTTAAAGGGTGGCCTGCGCTCTTTCCCGGTGAACGGAAAAGGTTTTGTTTCCGTCTGGCTCTCACTTCAGGATTCATCCACATGGAATTTGTGACTTCCCGAACCTATTTGCCCGCCTTTGCCGGACTGCTGCGAACTGTGGTGTTGTCAGCGGCGACGGTTGCCAGCTCAGGCCTGCTGGCGGACTCCGGGGTTTCTGAGGACACGCGACAGAGCGGCGGCGGGGTGGCACAAAAGAGCCTGTTGTTTTCGGACTCTGTGTTCGATGGCGTGCTGTATCTGAACGGGACGTACGTGTCTCCCCCCTACCGGATTGAAGCATCGAATGATTCGATATGGATCAATGGAATGGCGTGCGATCAGCTCATTGACTCAGAGTCAAAACCGGACGATTTCCACGACGCACGGACCGGCGCACGGACCGGCGCACGAGTCGATGGCCGCGGTGATGGCCGCGGTGATGGCCGGTTCAGGGGCGAGATGCGAGCAGAGGGCCGTCGGAATGACGAAGCGGCACCTGATTTCGAACGACGCCGCGGCTGGTGGGGCTCGAATGCTGAATCGCGCAGACGGCCTTCGTGGCGCCAGAGTTCGGCCGTCCGACTCGCCAGATCCATCTCTGAGTCTCTGGATACGGACAACACGGTTATTATTCTTGATGAGGCCGTGATCAACCTGAACTCAGCCTCAGAATTTCATGACTTTGCCGACGCTGTTCTGGCTGAATCGCCTGACGCGGAGCAGATCGCCAATTGCCTGAATCTGGTCCGTGACGCATCGGTCAAAGAATTGTGGCATCAGTGGCTGAAGGAACATGACACGACGCCCGACGAACGTCAGGCTCTGCAGCCCCGGCTCGAAACCATCGTGGCGGCCGAAGACAGGAATCTCAGGTCGATTGCCGCCAATCATCGTCTGCGGACGTTTGCGTATCCGCTGACCATTGCCGGAATGCTGCTGGGCGTGTTCGCGCTGGGCCACATGCTGAAGTGGACCGGGCGCGGACTGGGGGCGAAGGACGGTGACACCGCTTCTCCGGAATCCACGCGTGCCGCTGAAGTGGCGCTGCTGCTGATGCTGGGCATGTCAGCGATCGACCTGATCTGGACGGTGCTGGCCGGACAGGCGGGAGCCATGAAGGAACTGAATCCCCTGGCCGCCCGCTTTATCCACTCGCCGGAAAGCCTGGCCCTGTTTAAAGTAGTGGCCACGGCCATCGGCTGCGGAATTCTGTACGCCTGGCGACATCGAAGTCAGATTCAGCATGCCACCTGGTGGATGTGCCTGGTCTGCGTGCTGCTCACGTTCCGCTGGGTGATGTTTGATTCGATGATGAGCTGACCTGGCTACTGGTGGTCAGCAGAACCAGACTGCATCGCAAGGTTCCCGGACGCACAGCAGTCCGGGAAATACACATAATTCCGCATGATCATCGCCAGCCGGTTGTTGCTGAAGTAATACGGCCACAGATGGGTGCGGCCGATGTCCCGCGACACGTCGTAGTTCAGCACCTTGCCACCGCAGCTGCCAAGACGCCAGCGGTCCCATCTGGTCACACCGGTCAGGCCCATCGGGCGTGCCGCCAGCAGCGGCATACGCAGCGGATAGATGTTCAGCGCGGGATCAATTCGATTGGTCAGGTTCAGCAGGCACTCAGTACTGAACAGGGCTCGGTCATAGCGTTTGCCCGGGTTGAACCAGTGATGGTCGACGGCTGCCGCGGCGAAGACGGTTCGAATGCGGCGTCCGTGGGCGCGGGCAAACGGATGGCAGACTCCCTGAATCGCCCCGCCGGACAGCATGTGCAGCCCCGCGGAAATCACACGAGTCCCGTGGCTGTGTCCCAGCAGACAGATCGGGCACTCGGGTGGAATATGCTGGATCAGCTCAGCCAGATAATAACCGTTCCGGGCGGCGCGACGTCCCAGTACATTGACGTCATACTGGACCATCGGCGTCAGCCTTCGAAAACTGGGCCAGCTGAAATAGATCATCTGCATTCGCTGACCCATGCCGGCAGATCGAAGCCAGTGCCAGACCTGTTGCGATTCGCGACACGAACTTTCCAGATCCACGAAACTGCCGTGAATGACAATGCAGACCGGAACACCAGGTTCCAGGCCGCCCGACAGTTCTGCCAGTGAGGAATTGCGGAAGCCAACGCACTGTTCGAAACGATTCACCGTCGGGCAGAACTGCGGGCAACAGCGGTCAAAGGACTGGGGCGAATGCTGAGTACTCAGGAACCAGAACCCGGAGTCCGCCAGAGACGGCATCGAACTGATCGCCGCCGTCGGCGCTGCCAGCGTCTCCGCTGCCGCCGGTGTCTCGGGGGCCGCCGGAGCTGACAGGACCTGCTGTTCTGCCGGTGTCCGTGAAACACAAACCGTCAGTGCCAGTAACACTGCCAGCACGTTGCCGCGCCACTTCAGATGCTGTGACACGCTGGGCAATCGCAATCGCATCTCTGGTCCCGCTGATAGAAGGTAAAGACTCCCCGGCGACGACGCCTCCAGCTGCCATCAGTTGCACCAGTCGGATATGGCTCCGTCTGGGTTTGGTCCGACCCCTGTCTCACCGGCTGCCGCACAGCCGGTTGAGAAATGTCCTCCTGTACCCGTTGTGCAGCGCCGTTGGGTGAGTCGTGGCGGCGAACGAGTACCGGACCGTACGACGGGTTATCGTCCCCATAGCCGACCGACACCTGCAGATTCTGCCGAAATAGCCGTTCTGCCGGTCATGTTCACCGGAGACCGCGCGCTACAGCTGTGTCACTCAGAACCAGCCCGCGAACCCGCGCATCCGACAGATCCCGATCCACCGACCGTAGTTCGGACATTCCTGTCCGAAC
>JAVKCM010000135.1:0-9159 GCA_040222735.1 Fuerstiella sp.
ACAATACTGTTCGCCATCTGAGACCACGCCGCCCAACTCGCGGCGCCAGCCATTTTTCGTTGGTGGCGTCCGCCTACCGCTTGCGAATCAGCACTACGTCCCGGTGTGCCGGCGCGAAGGCCGGGGAGCTGCGATGCGGCAGGTACCCTCTGGACGTGCTTCGTGTGTTGGGATGCCTCTGACGGCAGGGTTCGCTGATCACGCCCACGCGCGGCGAATTTCCAGCCGCCGCCGAGACCGTCGCAGGCAGGATGCTTGCGCCACGGTGACGGTGGACTTGCTGCCGACCTTTTAGGGAGCGGAACGGCCACGTTTATTTGCGGGCGGGGATGTCTCGGACGGCGACACTGGCGTCCTGTTTCGTGTCTTCGCTCCACTGCTGAAACGTGGCCTGCAGCTTTGCCAGGTCCTGAGGTCGTTTCGCGGCAAGGTCATGCTGTTCTGCCGGATCGGCTTCCAGATCATACAGTTCCCACGGCCCTCGAGCCCCCGGGCGGACGGCCTTCAGGTGCCCCTGACGCACGGCGACGTCTCTTCCATAGGCGAAGACCAGAAAGCGGTGCGGTGATCGAGCGGCACCGGTCAGAGCCGGCAGCGGATTGCGGCCGTCCAGAATGTGCGGCACAGACGGTTGCTCGTCGCTGGCGTCCGACCCCTGCGAAACGGCAGGTGCGGGCGGATCAATTCCGGCGGCGTTCAGGCACAGCGGCAGCACATCCATGTGGCTCAGCATCTCGGTGCACGTGGTTCCCGGAGCCAGCTGTCCGGGCCAGCGAAACATGGCCGGCACGCGGACGCCGCCTTCGTACATGAAGGGGGCACCACTGCGGAAAGGTGCGTTTGAGGCGACTCCGAGACCATGAGTCGGGCGAAGAATAGCCCCCATGTCGGAAATGAACATCACCAGCGTATTGTTGTCCTGCCCGGTTTCGCTCAATGTGTCCAGCACGCGTCCCACCGCATCGTCCAGGGCTGTCAGCAGCGCCAGATAACGGTGCTTTTCAGTACTGTCGTCGGCGGGCCAGCCATATCGTTCCAGGTACCGACCCGGTACGTGCCATTCGGGCTTTTCGGTTTCGTCCGGCACCGTATTGACGCGGCTGACGTAATGCGGAGCGTTGAAGGGCAGGTACAGAAAGAACGGCTGATCGGCGGTGCGTCGGATAAAGTCACACGCGGCATCCGCAAAGATATCGGTGCTGTAGCCGGTGACGTGGTGACGATGCAGTCCCTTGAAGATATCGTAATCGCCGTGGTAGGTGTGTTTGAAGTAATGAATGTTGCCGGACCGGCAGCCCAGAAATTCGTCGAATCCGCGTTCCGTGGGACGACTGCCGGGCGCGAAGCCGATATTCCACTTACCGAAACAGGCCGTGGTATAACCGGCGTCGGCCAGGTATTCAGGCAGAATGCGTTCACGGTGCGGCAGTCCCTGACCGGTCCAGTTCTCAGTGGTGGCCAGCTGAAACGTGAGCCCGTTTCTGCGGGGATACCGACCGGTCAGCAGAGCTCCCCGGGACGGCGTACAGCCCGGGCTGACGACGTAGAAGTCTGTGCAGCGGACGCTCTGGTCGGCCAGTTTGTCCAGCCGAGGCGACTGAATTTCTGAGTTGCCGTAGCAACCCAGATCTCCGTACCCCAGATTGTCGACATAGATCAGCACGATGTTGGGTGGCGGACTCGGCAGTGCGTCGCCGGCCAGCGTTACCCCCTGTACGATCAGTACCGTGAGGAAACTTCGAAGATGATGGATCATGGAACGGCGTTGCCCGGGGTTCTGGCTGATCATGACGGGTGGGATTTCTGATGCGGTTGGTGGTGGATTCGGTGCAGGACGCTCAGCAGCGGCAGGGCTGCCAGTGAGACGCCGCAGAGTACAAGGATGCCGGTGCCGTAGCCCCGGGCTGCGACGACTTGTCCCATGGTATATGTTGACCACGATTCGCAGCCGTTGGTGGCGCCCATGAAGGCGCTGAACTGCGTGGCCGCCGTTGAACGCGTTGTCAGATCCATCAGCAGGGCATACAAAGCGACGGTGAAGACTCCAATGCCCAGAGCCGTCATGGCGATGCAGACCAGCAGATGGTTGCCGCGCTGTTCGTTGGCCAGATAATCTGATCCGGCCAGCAGGGTCAGCGATATCACGATGAAGACCAGAGCGCCAGCCACAAAATACCGGCGACGGAACCGGTCTGCAAGATGTCCGCCCAGGACCGATCCGGCGATCATCGCTCCGATCATGATCACCGCTGTAAACCAGCCGATTTCATCTGACGTGTAGTTTCTGTCAATCAGAAACGGACCGATGACCACTTCGAAGGCTTTGAAACAGGCCGGTGCTGTCAGGGCAAACAACAACCCGAGCCATGTGTTCTTTTGACGAAAAACACGGCCCAGATCCCGACAGATCTGCCGAATTCGCGACGACAGAGGCAGGCTTTCCGGATGTTGGTCCCGCTCCTGACGTTCCTCCAGCCGCTGCCATGCTGGTTCGTGCCCGTCGTTCGGGTCTCGTTGTGGCTGATGCCGGGGAAGGTGCGACATCAGCAGCAGACTTCCCGACAGAGTTGTTGCGGCCACCAGAATGATCACGACTGCGGCATCGCCCAGCAGTGAACTCATCAGCAGAGCTCCGCCGCCCATGGCCGCTCGACCGGACAGCATGCCGGCCTGCATCCAGCCATTCAGGCGTCCGCGTTCTGACGGGTCGGTGACCGAAATACAAAGAGCGTCGATGGCGACATCCTGAGTGGCGGCTGCCGCGGCATGCATGATCAGCAGTATGCTCAGCACATTCATACTGTCGACCGGATTCACCCAGATTAACGGCGTCAGTGTGACGCCCATCAGCGTCTGAGCCGAGATCACCCAGTGTTTCAGCGTCCAGCGGCCGGACTGAATGGCATCGACCAGCGGAGCCCACGCAAACTTCAGCGTCCAGGGAATCACCAGCACGGCGGTCAGCCAGGTGATCCGTTCGAGTGGCACATCCGCGGCGCGCAGCCGTGTGGGCAGTGCCAGCCACAGAAAACCGATGGGAGCACCCTCGCTGAAGTACAGGGCGGCAAACAGGATGCGGCGGCGCTGCGGCGTGGCAAGAAAATCCATTGTCGCAGTCTGCCAGATCCGGAACGGCCGCACAACCGCGGCAATCGGTGGCCGGATGTCCGTTCGTCCGGAGAAGAACAATGCTGAGGTCCGGGATGTCGGACGACGGCTTCCTGCAGTCGCCATCAGCACATTTGCAGCAGCGGCCTGCAGGGCTTCTGTCGAGAGGCCCGGAAAACGGCTGCCATTTCCGTTCGGGGCACGTTATAGTCTGCATCTGACGACGAGTCCGGCGCGAGAGGATTCTTCTGGACAGGTGTATGCTGGAGACACGCGAACATGACCACGACAGCAAATGTCAATTCATCGCTGAACCGGCGTCGCTGGCTGACGACTGTCGGCAGCGCTCTGGCGGCGGCCCCGTTTGTGCAGGCGGATCCTGTGGCTCCGACGAAACGCGGGTCGGTGATCTACATTTTTCTGTCCGGCGGACTGGGGCAGCAGGACAGTTTTGACCCGAAGCCCGAAGCTCCCGCGGATGTGCGCGGCGAATTCCTTCCGATCGCGACAAAGACGCCGGGGCTGCAGATCTGCGAACATCTGCCGCGGCTGGCGGCCCGCAGCCAGCACTGGAGCGTGGTCCGCAGTCTGGCGCATCGCTACAACGAGCATTCTCAGGGGCACATGGTCATGTTGTCGGGGCGGAACGAGCTGCCGACCGGGTTCAATCCATCCATGCCCCGCCCCACGGATCACCCGTCCATCGCCGCGATTGTGGGGGCGCTGCTGCCGGAACGTGAGGGACTACCGTCGTCGGTTGTGCTGCCGGAAAAACTGATTCATCGAACGGGCCGGGTGATTCCGGGGCAGTTTGCGGGGCAGATGGGCAGTCGCCACGATCCCTGGATGCTGTCCGCCAGCCGCTTCAATGCCAGCACCTATGGCGCGTGGCCGGAATATGAATTTCATCACCAGCGCGGAGGTGAACGCACCAGTGATCTGCACTTTCGCACGCCGGCCCTGTCGCTGCCGGACAATCTGTCGGAAACTCATTTCGGCGATCGACTGCACCTGTTGACTCAGCTTGAACAGCGAGAGCGGTCGATGCAGCAGCTGGAGGAACTGGAACCTTTTACCCGGTATCGCGAACGAGCGATTTCCATGCTGGGAGACGGTCGACTGAACCGACTGTTTGATATTCATCACGCCAGCCCTCAGGAACTTGATCGGTACGGGCGAAATTCCTTCGGCTGGTCGCTGCTGCTGGCTCGGCGGCTGGTCGAAGCCGGCACGGGGTTCATCCAGGTCAATCTTGGAAACAACGAAACGTGGGATACGCACGGCAATGCTTTTCCGCATCTGAAAAATTATCTGCTGCCTCCCATGGACCTGGCGGTTTCCGCGCTGCTGGATGACCTGCACGAACGGGGGCTGCTGGAATCAACGCTGGTGGTCATGGCGGGCGAATTCGGTCGTACGCCGAAGATTTCGCGACTACCCGCCCACTATGCACTGCCGGGACGCGATCACTGGGGAGCCGTGCAGTCGGTTCTGCTGGCCGGCGGCGGCATGCAGGGTGGCCAGATCATCGGCCGCACCGACAGTCAGGGGGGGCAGCCGGTGGAAGGTCGTCAATCCGTGGAAAACCTTGCCGCCACGATCTACTCGGCTCTGGGTATTCCCCGCGGTGCCGCGTGGTATGACCTTCAGAATCGTCCGATGCCACTGTACCATGCAGCACCGATTCAGGCCTGACGAACCGGAACGGGCCGGTTCTGAGTGTTCCATCCGAAGTGATTTTTATGCATCCCACGCTGCAGACAGCTCTGAATCATCTGATCGCCAGAGAAAATCTGTCGTCCGACGCCGTCCAGAAATGTGTCGGTGCCATCATGGACGGCGAATGTGACCCGGTGAGTATCTCCGCATGGCTGACGGCGATGGCCTGTAAGAAGCCGGCCGCCATTGAACTGGTCGGCGCCGCTCAGGCCATGCGCGACCGCGCGGCACGCATTGCCAGTCGCCGTCGACCGCTGCTGGATACATGTGGCACCGGTGGTGACCAGCTGCATACATTCAACATCAGCACGGCGACGGCCATCGTCGCGGCCGCCTGTGGTGTGAACGTGGCCAAGCACGGCAATCGCAGCGTCTCCAGCAGCAGCGGCTCGGCCGATGTTCTGGAGGCCCTGGGCGTCAATATCCAGCTGACACCGGAACAGGCATCGCGCTGTCTGGACGAAATCGGTATTACATTCTGCTTTGCTCCGCTGATCCACGGGGCCATGCGTCATGCGGCCCCGGTGCGCCAGGCGCTTGGTTTTCCCACCATCTTCAACCTGCTGGGGCCGCTGACGAATCCGGCGGGAGCAGAGTATCAGCTGCTGGGAGCCAGCAGTGATGAACGGGCTCGTCTGCTGGCCTCGGCGCTCAGCGTCCTGGGAACTCGCAAGGCGCTGGTGGTCTGCGGCAACAACGAACTGGATGAAGTCTGCCTGTGGGGACCGACGCGGGTGTATCAGGTCACATCGGGAACCACCACAGAACTGTCATGGACGAGCAAAGACTTTGGTCTCCCGTCGTGCGATGTCAGCAGCCTGCGAGTGAAATCGTCCCGGCAGAGTGCAGATGTCATCCACAGTATTCTGGATGGCCACGATTCACCGGCCGCCGACATTGTGACAGCCAATGCGGCCGCCGCACTGCTGGCGGCCGAACGGGCAGAAGATCTGGCCGCCGCCGTTCGTCAGGTAAAGATCACACTGGTCGACGGCATCGCGGCCAGCAAGCTGAATGATCTGGTCGAATGGACGCAGGCCGTGGCCGTCTGAACATTCTCGTCAGAGTTCCCGTCCGCTTCGGACGACCCGCGTCATCTTGACGTTGTGTCGCCGATCTGCAGACACTTCAGCTGACGGTCGTCACGGACGAACATCCGTCCGTTGCTGATGGCCGGCAGGCGATGTCCCCGCGGAGTGGCATTCAGTACTCGGCTGCGGTGCAGCTCGCGGTAGCCGCCGGGATCGGCGCGAAATCGAATCAGTTCTCCACCGCATGTCAGAAACAGAATCTGATCCTGAACGCGGACAAGGCTGCCGTACTCGAAGCCACCGGCTTCCCACAGAATTTTCTGAGCAGCGGGGTCGATGCATTTCAGCACGGCCGTGCCGATGTCCTGTCGACCATCCACGGCGTACAACAGCCGTCCGGACCGGATCGGAGTGGCATACTGTGTGGCGAGCAGTTTTTCGCCGCTGGAAGTAGCCTCGCTGGTTTCAGAACCAATCGTCGCCCAGACACTGCCCACGCGATAGCTGGAAGAAACAAACAGATGATCGCCGATCACCACCGGAGTCGCTCCGTTCACCGTGGGTCCCCGCGCACCAAACGGAAAGCTGAAGCGGACGCGACCATCGGTCGGATCCAGTGACAGCGTATTCAGGCGAGTCACGACAATGACATGTTGTGTTCCGTCGATGTCGGCCAGCACCGGCGACGAATAGCTGGCGGTGTCATCGAAACTCTGCCACAACGTTTTTCCGTCCTTTGCCGAGAACGCCACAACGGCTGCGTTGTCCCGTCCGCCGACGTTGACAATCAGTCGATCGCTGACCAGCAGAGGGGTACTGCCGGCGCCGAAATATCCTTCCGGTGCTCCGAAGTCTGTCCAGGTATCGCGACTCCAGACCTCAGCACCGTCGTTCAGCTGCAGGCATCGCAGCTGACCTTCCACACCGAACACGTAGACGCGGTCGTCGGCGATCAGTGGTACGCAGCGCGGACCGGCGTCGCTGGAAAATCCGGACTGGTAAGAGCAGGGAAATCCGGTCGACCAGAGTTTTTCACCGGTCGCCGCCTGATGTGCCTGAACCACTTCCTGGTCGTCGACGCGATGGAACAGAATCAGCCGATCACCGCGGACCGCCACCCCGGCAAACCCGTCGCCGACATCCGCCGTCCAGACCTGTTTCGGACCGCTTTCCGGCCACGTTTCTGTCAGTGTCTCGTCGACGGCGATGCCGTCGCGATGGGGCCCCAGAATCTGCGGCCAGTCGCCGGCCCGGACAGCCGAACTGAAAACCGCGGACAGCGCCATCCATTGCAGCAATCGGGAAAAATTCATCATAACCTGTCTGTCATCCGTCTGAGTGGTGATCTGTATTTTTATTCTGTCTGTGATGTCGGCAGCGGGCTGCCGTCTCAGGCAAGGATATCCTGAATCACATGTCCGTGAACATCCGTGAGCCGCATATCACGACCGCTGAATCGGTAGGTCAGTCGTTCATGGTTAATTCCGAACAGGTGCAGCATGGTGGCATGCAGGTCGTGAATTTCGACCTTGTTTTCCACCGCCTTGTAACCGAACTCGTCCGTCGCGCCGTACACCGTTCCGCCTCGCACACCACCGCCAGCCATCCACAAAGAGAAACCGTACTGGTTGTGATCGCGTCCGTCACTTCCCTGAGCAAACGGTGTCCGACCGAATTCACCCGTCCAGACAACCAGTGTGGTTTCCAGCAGCCCGCGTTCCTTCAGATCAGCCAGCAGAGCGGCGATCGGCTGGTCCACACTTTTGGCATTTCTGGAATGGCCATCCTTCAGGTTGCTGTGCTGGTCCCATCGGTCACCGTTCCCTCCCGGACACGTCAGCTGAATGAATCGGACGCCGCGTTCCACCAGTCGACGGGCAACCAGACACTGCCGTCCGAACGTGGTCGTGTTGGGAAAATCGTCAAACAGGCCGTAGGATTCCTGAGTCACCCGGGACTCACTGTTCAGATCCATCAGGTCCGGCACGGCCAGCTGCATTCTGGCGGCCAGTTCATAATTGGCGATGGCTGATTCGATCCTGTCGTCATGGTCGTAACGTTCCAGTGCCCGCTGATCCAGTTGCCGAATCAGATCCAGCTTGCGGCGCTGCAGTTCGCTGCTGGCTTCATGGCGTCTGATGTCCGCCACCGGAGGATCCGAATTACCGAAGATGGATCCCTGATAGCTGGCTGGCAGAAAGCCGCTGCCGAAGTTATCCACACCGCCCGGGGGAATCAGGCCTCCGTTCAGAATCACATAGTGCGGCAGATCGCGGCATTCCGTGCCCAGTCCGTAGCCAAACCACGCTCCCATGCCGGGACGGCCCTGCTGTCCGTGACCGGTGTGCAGAAAGTAGTTGGCGTTGGTGTGCTCCGGAAAGTTCGACACCATCGACCGGACCACGGCCAGGTCGTCCACGTGTTGTGCGACATGAGGAAACAGGTCGCTGACCGGGATGCCGCTTTCACCGTACTGCCGAAACTTCCAGGGACTGGCCAGCGTGTTGCCGATGTTGTTGAACTGAGTCGGCTCGGTCCGCGCCGGAAACGGCTTGCCGTTATCCTGGTCCAGCCGGGGTTTCGGATCGAACGAATCAACCTGGGAAACGCCGCCGTCCATGTACAGAAAAATGACGCTGCGAGCCGTGGCGTCAAAATGTGTTGTCTTCGGAGCAAACGGATCCGCCGATCGCTCGGCCGCCTGCACGTCATGCAGCAGACCGGCCAGCGCCACCGAGCCGAACCCCGTGGCACATCGGGATAACATCTTCCGGCGCGAGGGGTGGATGTTCACCACTCGACCACAGGGATAACCTGACATCTCTTGCTGTATCCGAAAACAACGCTGTTGCTCATAAGCCAAACCGTGTCCGTCCGCCGCCAGGGCTGGCACTCGGCTTCCCGGTGTCGGCGCCCGGTCCGGCAGAACCGGAAATCCGGAACACGACAACGTCAACGCATTCCGAACCACACGAAAAAGTTTACCACGATACCGCGTCCGACGAAACGAACATCCGTCCACCGCCGCCCCACAACGGTGAAGCCGTAGGGTGTGACCAGCGAAGCGAACCGCCAGAAAACATCCCAACACACGAAACACATCCGAATACCCTGTCGCCTCGCACCTCAACCGCCTTCGCGCCGGCACACCACTGCCCGACGCCCGATGAGGCCGGGGTGAACAGCATCGTGCCTCTTGCTGTTTGGCCGGCCGTGTCGATGGAGACCTGCGGTCGAAGCCGTGGGACGGTCGGGAGACCGCCCCACAACGGTGAAGCCGTGGGACGGTCGGGAGACCGCC
>JAVKCM010000136.1:0-7938 GCA_040222735.1 Fuerstiella sp.
GCGGCAAAGCCGCGACTGTGGTTGCAACACCCACGCCACTTCATACAACCCGCTGCCACGAACCCAACGCCCCACAATTCGAACGTGGGTCCTGCGCACAGTTCGGGCTCCGCCCGAAGGGCATGCGGTCCCAGGTGGAGCGTGGGTCGGTGGCGGGACAACTGTCTGGTCGGATTTTTCGGGGGGGCACGGAGCCTGATAGACCCGGGCAATCGCATCAGTAATTAAATCGACGTCCCGAGCGAAAGGCGACCAACCAGTCAGTTATTGATCGACCGTTTCCAAGCCGTCGCGGCCGGAGCGCCGACCGTTGAGCCGTCTGCCGAGGTGGCCGTCCGGATACCGTTGCGAAGCTCGTCAAGGGCTTCGGCAGTCGCGGGAAGCGCGGCCGAAAGTCCGGGCGACTTCTGCTACAGCCGAGTTTCCAAACAGGCGGTCGGGATTCGAACGCCGCCAGTCAGCGTTTCCTGGTTGTTCGTTCGGGCCCCAGCACGCGTTCAAAGAAGCTTAGCGATGCTTCCGTGATCGCCGGATCAGCAAAGCGACCGTGTCCCGCCCCCCTGATAATTGTGAAATCTGACCGGACGCCCGCGGCGCTCAGCGCATCATGCAGCAGCTGGCTCTGTTTCCACGAAACCAGCGGATCCTGATCGCCGTGCACGATCAGAAACTCAGGATCGTCCTCAGACACATAGGTCAGCGGAGATGCAATCTTCGCCTTCTCCGGGACGTCCGGAAGTGTCCCGCCCAGCAGCAGTGACTCAGGGCTGTTGGGTGCGTCATGATTCAGCGTGCCCAGATCGCCTGCCTGTTGATTCATCAGCAGCAGATCAATCGGTCCGAACCAGTCGCAGACGGCCTGCACGCGGCTGGACGCGTCCTGATGGCCGAGTTCCCCTTCCAGGGCAGCGACACCGCCCGAGGTTCCCAGCAGGGCTGCGAGGTGTCCGCCTGCCGAAGATCCCCAGACACCGAATCGCTGCGGATCGATACCGAGCTGTTTGCTGTTCGTTCGCAGCCAGCGAAGGGCCGCCTTACAGTCGTGAATCTGAGCCGGAAACGTCGCTTGACCGCTCAACCGATAGTTGATGCTGGCGACCACAAAACCTCGACTGACCAGCGGAATAGCCGGGCAGGAATCCTTGCTTCCCGCTCGCCATGCGCCGCCATGAATCCAGATCACCACTGGCGCCGGCCCGTCCGATTCAATCGGACGGTAAAGGTCCAGCAACTGCCGCTCGTGACCATCCTTCACGTATGCCAGGTCTTTGTCGACAATTACCCCCGGCGGAAGCCCGTTTTTTTCCCGACGCTGTCGACGTGCAAGGAATTCGACATGTTCCTGCAGCGAAATAACGCCGTCGTCATTCGCATCCGCTCTGTCAAAGTTTCGTCGGGCAGAATCCGGCAGCTCGTCTCGGGTCAGCTTACCGTTCTTATCCACGTCCCACTGACGAAACGTGCGATCCGGATTCTGCTGGGCCTCCCCGACACCGCTTCGGCAGGAGAGCATGATCATCACGATGATTCTCAGGCAGGACTTCATGGTATGGCCTCCCGGGCTGTTCGACAGACTCACCGCATCTTTCCGGCTGTCGGCCGGCTGCGGTTGAAGGGACACATGATAGTTTTCTGTTTCAGCGAATTCACAGTGTGTCTGCGACAAAGACGCGTTGCAAAGCAATCATTGCATCCGGTGGCACCAGTGTATTTTCCAGAGCCGCACAAACGTGGCCCTGGTGCCTGGCTCGGTCCGCTGTCTGACTGCATCGCGGATGCTGCTGCCAGATCAGCGGCGACGGAGATCGGCTGAAATCGAGAATCAGCCGAAGACGGCGCAGGCGTCTCAGGATCACTGGTTCGGATGGTCAGGATCCGCCGATGGCATCTTCGTCATGATGCTGCGGCAGCCGCCAGTTCCACCGGATGGCAGCCAGTCGCATCAGTACGATTCCGGTGATGACGGACGGCACGGCAACGGGCCAGGGCACCGAAAGCGCGTTGAGGCCGAACAGGCTCCAGCAGCCGACAAACGAGCAGGTCGCAAACAGTGGAGCGGTTCTGGACAGACCCGGTACACGGTTGCAGACTACGTCACGTATGACGCCGCCAAAGGTCCCCGTCACCACACCCATCAGCGCGGCAACAGGCAACCTGATCACACGCGTCGATGATGGCCTTCCATAAACGAATGCCACTGTCCGTCATCGCCAAGGATCCGGGACCGCAGCACCCAGTGATCAGGATCCACAATTTCGATGGAATCCTGATACCTGACCAGTCCCTCGCCGTCAAACCGGGGGCCTTCGACATCCAGCGTCAGCACCTTTCCGCTGTCATCAAGCTGTCCTTCATAGACCCACAGATGTGTCATCATGGAAGCGACGAAGGTCGCGACGAACCGGTCCATCCGAGGATCGAATCCCAGCGTATAAAGCGACGTCCATTGACCATGCTCGGGAGTCTCTCCGGCGAATTCCAGCACCGTCCACAGCCCGCTGAGTGATCGGCCGACCACGGTGCCGGATGTGGTCGACACCGGCTGATCCGGCCCCATGCTGCATTCGTGCGAGAACTCCCAGTTTCCGATCAGGTCATTGAACCATTCGTGCTGCGCCTGAGGTTTTCCAAACATCGCAACATTTCCTTCGGAGGTGGTGTAAAATCTGTACTGCGTCTAATCATGACAACTTTCTCGACACAGTCGATCAGCCTCCGCAGCATTCGACACAGACCG
Source organism: Fuerstiella sp. (assembly GCA_040222735.1). Taxonomy (GTDB): domain Bacteria; phylum Planctomycetota; class Planctomycetia; order Planctomycetales; family Planctomycetaceae; genus Fuerstiella. Next base: position 2,738 of record JAVKCM010000136.1, read on the forward strand.
AACAATTTTTCAGATCGCGTGGATACGGGCAACGCGATCGGAGCTTTCCCGGCCCGGAACGTGGTGATCGCGTCGCGGCTCACCAGACATAGTCGCCCGACACTGAGCCGAGTGCCGTAAGGCACCGGGCCGTTCACCGGGTGAGTTCCATGTGTGAGGCTGCAACCTGTGGCCCGATCTCTACGGCTGCTGCAGCCCGGTCAGCTGTTGCCTCAGAAACGCACTCACCTGCTGACCGGCCAGTTCCTGCGCCGCCGGCGTCAGATGGACACCATCGCTGCCGATCAGATCACCAGTCGTGACCGGCTCCATCGGCTGCGCCAGCAACGCATGCAGATCGTCGACCGGGACCTTCCGTTCCTGCATCACGTCCGTCGCGTTCAGGAGTCATCAGAACCAGGAGCAAGACCAGGGCCGGACGTGTCATCAGGAACTGCTTTGTCATCCGTGAATAGCTTTTCTGCTGTGAGAAATCCCGTCCGCAGCTTCGCCGCCGCGAATCAGACTGAGTCGTTATTTGCCGATGCTGTACAAGAATCTGTCGGACCGCAGCAGGATCCGGTTGCCCGTCACTGCCGGACTGGCATTGAACAGGCTTCCGTCTCGCAGGTCATTGGTGGCAAGCAGCTGAAATTCCGGGCTGGCCGCGAGCACAAACATCCGCCCGGCGCGGTTCAGGTGATACAGCCGACCGTCGGCCAGCAGCGTTGACGCGTACACCTGACCGCCTCGGTTCATTCGCTCCTCGTACACCAGCTCGCCCGTATCGGCGCGCGCACAATAAGCGATTCCCAGTTGTTCGTGCATCCAGTACAGGTGGCCGTCGTGATAGACCGGTGAGGTGACATTTGAGCCTTTAGCGCTGGTCCACAGGCGATGCGTCTGAGTCACGTCGCCCCGGCCGCCGGTTCGCACGGCCAGCGCAGCAGTGCCTGAGCGGCCGCCCAGAAACCAGACCACTCCGTCAGCAGCCACCGGGCAGGGCACCATATACCAGGTGATGTCCGTGTCACACGACCAGAGCTGCTTTCCGGAATCCGGGTCCAGGCCCAGCACCTTGCCGAACACGGCCACGACAAGTTCATCTTCTCCCGATTCTGTGGTGACGACCAGCGGCGTGTTCCACGCTTCCTTGATGTCCCCCACTCGCCATCTTTCTGCACCGGTGCGCCGATCCAGCGCAATTAACGAGCCGCTCTCAACACTGGCATTGATGAACACCAGATCTTTGTTCAGCACCGGCGAGGCAGCGGTCCCCCAGCCGCTCGTGCCTGAACCGACATCGGCCTGCCACCGCTGATTGCCGTCGTGGTCATAGGCAAAGACTCCGGACTTGCCAAAGAAAACATAGACTCCGTCGGCATCGGCGGCCGGTGTGTTGGCGGCATAACCGTGGTCACGAATACTCTCCTCCTCAGGAAGCTTTGCCGGAATTGCACGGTTCCAGTGAATGGTGCCATCGTCGCGTCGCAGGCAGATCAGATGCCGTTGCAGGGCGTCGAGACTGCCTCGGGATTCGCCGGGAACCAGATAGCCTGTGTAGCTGGTCAGATAGATATGGTCGCCAAACACAATCGGGCTGGAAGACCCGGCTCCCGGCAACGGTGTCTTCCATGCCAGATTTTCATTGTCGCTCCACGTGACCGGCAGGTCCGTGGCGGCGCTGACTCCCATGCCGCCGGGTCCTCGAAATCGAGACCAGTCGTGCCCGGTGGCGGCGGTGGCACCGGCTGCTGAACCGGCCGACGTCTGCGGCGTGGCGCGGTTGCCGTCCGACTGAGCGGGGCACAAGTTGTGGACGGCGATCGTGGCCAGCAGAACCGCTGCCGTCACACAGGGACTGATTGGTCTCATCTTGTTTTTCCTTTGAAAGAAGTGTCGTCTGTTCGGCTGGGTTCTTATCTCATGGCAGCGGTGATCGATCAGATACTTCGGCCCGATCACCCGTGCCCTGGCGGTTCGGCTGACAGGAACAGGTCAATATACTTTAAACACAGAAGACCGCTGGCGCCGAGCTTCAGAGAATTGACACGCCACTGGCATGCCAGTAGGATTTCGGCCATGGTCGACAGTTCGCCGGCCGCAGATCGTCGCTCAGGAATCCTGCCGTGACCCGTGGAAGTGAAACAGTTCCTCCGCGACCTGATGCGGGGACTGAACGACGCGCTCTGAAACATCAGGCCTATTCAGACCTGAAACAGCTGATTCTGTCGGGTGAGCTGCCCGGCGGCAGTGTCCAGTCGGTGCGACAACTGGCGGCTCGGCTGAAGATGAGCAAGACTCCCGTGCACGCGGCCATTGAACGCCTTGAGGCCGAGGGACTGGTCACGCTGGCTCCCCAGCAGGGAGTCGTTGTGCGTGAAATGTCCGTTCAGGATATTGTCAACCATTATGAAATCCGCCAGGCGCTGGAACCGTTTGTCGCGCGCCGTCTGGCAGGTCGGCTGACGGAACCGCAGGTTGAACAGCTGCGACAGAATCTGAATAAACTCAGCCAGTGTGCAGTAGCACGCGATACGGTTGGCTTGATGGCCCGCGATGCCGAATTCCACCAGCTGCTGTGCAGTTTCCTCCGGAACGACGAAATCACTCGCGTGATGCGGCAGTTGCGGGATAAAGTACAGCGTGTTGTCTTTCAGGTGGCGGAACAGTTTCCGGAACGAGTGACCGAGACGTGTGACGAGCATCGAGGAATTCTGGACGCGCTGGTCAGCGGTGATCCGGAGCGCGCGTCCCGTCTGATGTATGAACACCTCGGCCAGGGACTGCGACGTTTCCTGCCGACCAGATAGTGCCTGAGGAAAACGGACAATGTCACCAGTCACAGACACAACCGGTTCTGACTTATACGGCTTCGCTCATCGGCATCGCTTCAGGACCGAGCGGAAAAACAGTGGCGTAAGCTTCCAGCCTGCGATGCAGAAAAACGCAAGCTGGAAGCTTGCGCCGCGTTTCAGCATGACAGTAATCTTCCGATTGATCCTTGCCGGGTTGTGTACGACGGCAGACGGGCGGTTCTTCGCTTGCCTGACCGCCGTTCTGCTCACAGCGTGCTCAGGTTCTTTGTCGCGGGCGGCTGATTCAGCGCGTGTGACGCGCGACCTGCAGGCCCTGTATACGTTCGAAGACGGAAAGGGGGATGTCGTCTCGGATCGCTCCGGTGCCGGTCTGGATCTGAAGATCGCAGATCCCTCCGGGGTTCAGTGGCGGGACGGCGTCCTGACAGTTCGGTCGGCCACGATGATCGCATCCCGACAGCCGGCGAAGAAGATCATTGAAGCGGTAAAAAGCTCAAACGCCCTGACAGTGGAGGCCTGGTTGCAGGCGGCCAATACGTCACAGGCGGGACCGGCCCGAATTGTGTCGCTGTCCGCCGACACCAGTCAGCGAAATTTAACGCTCGGGCAGGACAAGGATTCCTGGGACGTGCGGCTACGCTCTCAGAAGACGGACAACAACGGCCTGCCGTCCACCAGCAGCCCCGGCCGGTCGCTGCAGACCAGGCTGACTCATGTTGTCTTTGCGCGCGACGCCGACGGGAACGCTCTGATGTATATCGACGGCCAACAGGTTGCGAAACGCAGGGTGGCCGGCGGCTTTTCAAACTGGAACGGCGGGTATCGGCTGATTCTGGCGAACGAACAGACAAAAGATCGCCCGTGGCTGGGCGATCTGCACCTGGTAGCCGTCTACAGCCGGGCTCTGAATGCGAAGGAAGTTCGGCAGAATTTCGAAGCCGGGCCCAAGGACCGGAAACCAGAACCGCCCTCGCCCGCGATGGTTTCGGCAACGACATTCGACACTCAGGTAGCGCCGCTGTTCGCGAAGCACTGTCTGGAATGTCATGACTCGGCCATTCGAAAGGGCGGACTGGACCTGTCGCGCCAGACAGCAGCGCTGAAGGGTGGCGAGAGCGGTCAGGTTATCATGCCGGGCAAATCGGTCGAGAGTCTGCTGTGGGAATCGGTCTCATCAGACGAAATGCCCAAAGATCGGGCCCCCCTTTCTGCTGAGGAAAAGGCGGCGCTACGGCACTGGCTGGATACCGGTGCAGTGTGGACCACAGACGTGATTGATCCGGTCATCTACGTTCACGGCGGCCACGTCGGAGACGTCTGGGTGCAGCGTCTGACGGTGCCCGAATACATCGAAACGGTCCGCAGTGCCGTGGGAGTGGATATCGCGAAAGAAGCGAAGCAGCTGCTGCCCCCCGATCTGCGGGCTGACGGATTCCGCAACACCGCATACAACCTGAATATTGATCTGAAGCACGTGGAGGCGTATGCCAGGCTGGCCGAAATCATCGTCGAACGGATGGATGTGCTGAAGTTTGCGGCCCGGTTCTCGAAAAGCCGGAAGCTGTCGACGGATGACACCATGCGTGATCATGTGGCGGCGATGGGGAAATGGCTGTTTCGCGGACCGCTGGCCGAACACGAAGTGAACACGTACAGCGGCATTGCCACCACCGTCGCCAGTGCCGGCGGAGATTTCCGGCAGGCGATGAGTTATATCATTGAAGCAATGCTGCAGTCGCCGCGGTTCATCTATCGCATCGAAAATCAGCATGGTGGTGGTTTTCTGCGGCCGGTGGGACCTTACGAACTGGCGTCGCGGCTAAGCTATATTCTGTGGGGAGCACCGCCCGACGAAGAGCTGATGAAGGCAGCTGACCGGGGTGATCTGGCCGATCGCGCCAAGGTCGCGGCTCAGGCTGAACGGATGCTGAAGGATCCTCGTGCGGTCGACCGTTCGATTCAGTTTGTCTCCGACTGGCTGAATCTGGCGCGGCTCGACAATATGCGGCCTGATAAAGATCGATTCCCCGAATGGGACGCTCAGCTGGCCGACGACATGCGTGCCGAGACGGTGGCGTTCTTTCGCGATGTCGTCTGGAAACAGAATCGTCCGCTGTCTGATCTGCTGAACGCGCAGCTGACCCACCTCACGCCCGGTCTGGCCCGACATTACGGACTGAAGCCGAAGGAGAAAAAGCTGGCCGTCTACGATCTGTCCCCGGTCCCGGCGCGCGGCGGGCTGCTGACTCAGGGCAGTATCCTGACCGTGGGTGGCGATGGTGCTTCGATGGTCTCACGCGGACTGTTTGTTCTGCACGACCTGTTGCGGGGCACCGTCAACGCACCACCACCGTGCGTCAACACCACGCCGCCGCCGACCAAAGCCGGACTCACCCAGCGCGG
>JAVKCM010000137.1:0-35029 GCA_040222735.1 Fuerstiella sp.
GGTGGGACTCGAAGCCGGCAGAGACTGCGGCTGGAAGCCCCAGTTACGGTCTGGCAGACGGCGGAAATGGGACAGGCACCGAATGGGACGTATTGTGACTGTCCCTATTTGGCGCCGACTGTCCCTATTTGGCGGCCGTCCCTATTTGGCGGCCACCGACATTCCGTGGTGTTTTTGATTTATCAAAATTAAAAGTTGGAAGAACCAAAAAAGCGACGATACTCAGCTTGATTTGATAAACCAAAATAAATATTTTGACGACTCAAAATACTGGCAGTTACCGGAAACCCAGCTGAGGGTCATCATGCGTGAAGAAAAGAATCGTGGAAGGTCGTGGGGGTTTACCCTGATCGAACTGCTGGTCGTCATCGCCATTATCGGCGTGCTGGTCGCCTTGTTATTGCCCGCCGTACAGCAAGCGCGAGAAGCCGCTCGTCGAACTCAGTGCCGCAACAACCTGAAACAGCTCGGTTTGGCCCTGCACAATTACCACGACGCCCATTCCACGTTTCCCGCCGGCTATTATTCTTATCCGACTCGGACAGGAAATGGTCCGCCGGCCGCCAATATTGACCCGCAGACCTGGGATGGAGCTCCTGGCTGGGGCTGGAGCAGTGCTCTGCTGCCGTACATGGACCAGGCAAATCTGGCGGCCTCACTGCGAGGCGAGATACCGATCTGGGACCCTTCCGTCCGGGACCTGATCTCGACCAAACTGCCCATGTTTCTGTGCCCGTCGGCCAGCGGCGGGGATGAATCATTCACGGTCCGAGATGCCAGCGGCAGTCCCCTGCTGATCGGCGGCAGCCCGCTGCAGCTCGGACGGTCTCACTACGTGGCCAGCCATGGGCAGGAATCGTGCTGGGGCGAATGCGGAGCCGCGTTGACCGGTGAGATTTTCACGAATATTTACACCAGTACCACAACCACCATCACGATCGACGGCGATGTCTCACGCGTGGCAGACGGGCCATTTTACCGCAATTCGCGTACTCGATTTCGCGATGTAACAGACGGCACATCCAACTCGATCTTTCTGGGAGAGCATTCTTCCCGTCTGAGCGAAAAGACCTGGGTGGGTGTGGTGCCGGGAGCTTACACGCATCCACGGTTCCGCAGTCCGGAAAACGGGCCGGACGCTGCCGCCACGCTGACACTGGTCCATGCCGGCCCCTCCGGTGGCGAACTGGATATCACCGGTTTTCCGATTATTCATCCGGTGAATTTTCCCACCTATCACGTGGGTCAGATGTATTCCGAGCACACCGGCGGGGGTCTGGTCTGCCTGGGAGACGGTTCCGTCCGATTCATCTCGGAAAATATCAACCTGCTGCTGTTTGCCGAACTGTCCAGCATCAGTGAAGGCGAAGTGATCGGTGAATTCTGACCCGAAGGGAAATCCGTGATGTTAAGTGAAAACAGGAACCGTCTGTTGGTCGGCATGGGCACCGCCCTGCTGCTGGTGGCGATAATGCTCGGATTTCAGGGCTGTCAGCAATATGGCTCGGTGAGTCCGAAGGCCTACGAAGTCAGTACGGCGCTGTACAGCGTCTGCAACCGGCAGGATCAGTCTCGAATATCCGTGCTTGAGACCGTGATTGCCGAGGCTTATGCGGCAGAACAGCTGACGGAAGCCGAAAATCGCTGGCTGCTGAATATCCTTGAAGCCGCCAAAGCCGGCCGCTGGCAGGACGGCATGACCGATGCCCGCACAATGCTGGCCGAACAGGTGACACACTAACGGCTGCAGGGCTGCCCTGCCAGCGACCCCGGATCAGCCCGTATCCGTTGGTGCCGGCTGGTGTGCGCAGAATTTGTCAACAGATCCGAAGGCGGCTGCGTACAATACCCGCAGCAGCGTTCCAGGCTGTGCCTGAGAGCGCGGGCTGATATATTGACGGCCGGACGCAATTACTCGTTTTCAGACAGTGCTGCACAACTTTCTGACTCGCACCTGTTCCAGGCGGCAAGATGCCTGAGGGAGACATCATGAACTTCAAGATTACCGGATGGGCGGCCGTGGCCGGCCTGAGTTTTTTTCTGGCGGGCTGCGCCGAAGAATCGACGCCGAAAACGCCGGTGCTGGCAGACGCTCATGACCATGAACACGGTGACCATCACCATCCGGAGACCTTTGCTGAGGCGTTCGAGGAAGTGACCGGGATGCGAAACACCATCCGCGAATCGTTCCAGCTGCAAGATCCCGAAGCCGCCCATGAACCGCTGCACGAAGTCGGGCATCTGCTGGAGACGATGTCAGAAATGGCAGCAAAGTCCGACCTTTCTGAAGACGCCAAGGCTCTGATCGAAACCAATATCGACGTCCTGTTTGATGCCTTCGGAGCCGTCGACAAGAAAATGCACGATGGTGAGACCGGCAAGGATTACAGCGAAGTGTCGGACGCTGTTGATGCCGCATTAACGGCCATCTCTGATGCCGCCGGCCCGCTGGCTGAGCACGACGGCGATCATGAAGAGGGCGATCACGACCATGGCACACATGATCACGATGGTCACGACGAAAAGGAAGACCATCACGATCACGCCGAGGACGATGGTGATCATCACGAAGAGGCCGGCGCCAAAGCAGAATCGGCCAGTGAAAAACAACCGGAGTAAGGCATGAAATACTCACTCCATCCTGCCGGGATGGCCATGGTCTGCCTGCTGCTGGCGGCAGGCTGTGGCGAAACGGTCGACCCGCGGATTGCCGAACTTCGCCAGGCGCTGGTGCTGGCGTCGGCACCGGGTGAGGAAACTTCCATCAGCCGGATCCGGACAGCGCTGCAGGAAGACGGCGCCGCAGAAGAAGTCGACGTGATTATTCGAGGCCGCATCACCGCCGGTGATTTCCCTCCCTGGGAACCCGGCAAAGCGGCCTTCATTCTGACCGATGCCACCGGCCATGAAGGCGAATCAGACCACGATCCCTGGGCCTGTCCGTTCTGCAGCCGTAACATCGATGACTACCTGGCGAAAGTCCGCTTCTACCAGAATGGATCCGTCATCGACATCGATGCTCGTGAGCTGTTCAACGTCACGGACGGGCAACTGGTGCTGATCACCGGCAAAGCGGTCATCGACGATGAGGATAAACTGGCCGTATCCGCTGACGGGATGTACATCGTACCGTGATCTCGCGCGGCCCGGATTGAGCTGAGCGCCATGCCAATCCGTCATCACGTGTCGTTGACTCTGCCAGGCGTGACATCCGCCTGTAGAAGCCACTGTGGGCAAGAATCGAGCACTGTCAGGCCATCAAGTCGTCAGGAGCCATCGTTCGCTTTCGAATGCTGATCGCGCCGGCTCCGCAGAAAATAGATCGCAAAGTGCAGCAGGCCCGCGTAGCGAAAGCGGTCATCGACATAGTGCTGGATGACATAGAAGGCGAAATAGTAGCACCGGCAAAAGCTCCAGACGGCCAGAATCAGCAGCCCGACCGTTTTCCAACGGGGCGATTCGGCAATCAGGATTCCGGCCGCCAGCAGACCGCACACCAGAAACAAAGCGCCCTTCAGGCAGATCAGGCGCGGGTTAGTGAGATCTGCCATCGTGGTTCTCCAGTCGGCCCGTCGTCACTGGTGGCCGCGGCCCTGTCTGGTCGCGATTTCTTCACCAACCCGGTCTGGCCGGCCTGACCGGGCTAGCATCACCAGACCGGTGGTGGGGCCTGATCGCAGACAATTCGCGGTGGACGGAAGCGGCCCGCTTCAAAGAGCACTGGCGGGCACTTTTTCGTCTGCCGATTCTGCGACAGCCGGAACAGGCTCGTCGACTCGGACTCCGAACAGCCAGCCGTAGACGGCATAAAACGTCGGCACCAGCACCAGCACCAGCAACGTCGACAGCATCAGTCCGAAGCACAGACTGGTGGCCATCGGGATGACCAGCTGAGCCTGAAACGACTTTTCGGTCAGAATCGGCAGCAGACCGGCCACCGTGGTCAGCGACGTCAGCAGGACTGGCCGGAAGCGACGCTGCCCGGCTTCAATCACGGCTTCCTTGAGCGGCACCCCGGCACGTACACGCGCGTTGATGAAATCCACCAGCACAATCGAATCATTGACCACCACACCGGTCAGCGCGACCAGACCCAGCATGCTGAACAGCGTCAGCGGCAGCCCCATGAACGCGTGTCCCCAGATGGCTCCGACAATGCCGAACGGGATCACCGCCATCACCACAAGCGGTTGTCCGTAGGAATTGAATTCCACGGTCAGCAGCACAAACGTGGCAATCATCGCGACGGCCAGCCCCACCATCAGGCTGCCGATGCTTTCGGTATCCTGTTCCTGCTGACCCTCCCAGCGGATTCGCAGTGAGGGATATTTTTTCAGCAGATTCGGAACGAATGAGGCCTGTAGTCCGGCAACGATCTCCCGAGCATTGGCCACCTGCTCGTCAATGTCAGCAGAAACCGTGATCGACCGCCGCTGATCAATACGGTTGATTTCGGAATAGCCGCGGGCAATGTTTACCGATGCCAGTTCCGTGATCGGCCGCTGAATTCCGTCGCCGCCGTCGACCCGAATATCCTGAAAGTTGGCCAGTGAGTTTCGGTCCGGTTCCGGGTAGCGGACCATCAGTTTGACTTCGTGCCGGCCGCGCTGCAGACGCATCACCTCTTCACCGTAATAAGCAGCTCGGACGGTACGGGCGATATTGTCGAGCGGAATACCCATCGCGAGGGCACCGGGTTTTTCCGTCAGCTGCAGTTCCCACTTGCCGGGACGAGAATCATCAGCCACATCGAAGACGCCTTTGAATCGGCTGAGTTCCGCCTTCGCTTCTTCCACCGCCTGTTCCAGTTTGTCCATCTGCTCGGCCGGAGCCAGCAGTTTGAATTCGATGGCTTTGCCTCCCGGACCGCGGTTCTGAGATCCGAAGGTCAGCGTTTCCACACCCGGCAGATCGCCCACGGCAGCACGCCATTCGTCCACCACCTGCTGGCTGGTGATATCGCGTTCTGTGTTGTCCACCAGCTGCACGTGGACCTTGCCGACATGTCCGCCGTTCTGCGTCTCGCCGCCGCCGGGCCCGCCGCCGGTGGTGACTGAGCCGACCATCCGATGAATCACCCGGACCAGAGGTCTCTCGGGGGTGGAATGTTTTTCATTAACCTGCTGAATTGCCCGTTCCACCTGTTGAGTCGCCTGGTCCGTAATCCGACTCGGCGTGCCGTCGGGAAAGATCACGTTGGCGATGACTTCCGGAGCATCAAGTTTGGGGAAGAACAGCCGCGGAACTGTGCCATTGATCACCAGCGTGACGGACAACAGGACGATCGCACAGGCGGAACTGAGCGTGATCGCCGGATTGCTGACACAGAGGCGGACAAACGGCGTGTACAGTCGAAAGATCACGAAATCCAGCACTCGGCCGGTCACGCGATTCAGTCCGGCCGTCAGAAAAAACGGCTTCCGGCTGCCATGAGCAAGGTGGCAGGGCAGAATAAAGGTGCTTTCCAGCAGCGAAATCACCAGCATGGCAATGACGGCCAGCGGCAGGACGGCAAAGAACTTGCCCATCACGCCGCTCACGAAAAACATCGGCATAAAGGCAAAGACCGTGGTCACGATGGACGTTGCCACAGAAGGCACGACTTCGACCGTGCCTTCCACCGCCGCCTGGACAATCGGCTTCCCCAGTTCACGGTGCGCGTAGATGTTTTCTCCGATGACGATCGCGTCGTCCACGACAATTCCCAGCGCGATCAGAAACGCGAACATCGACAGCATGTTCAGCGTCTGGTCGAACTGCCAAAGCACGGCACACGCACCCAGAATTGCGATCGGGATTCCCAGCGCTACCCAGAAGGCCAGCCGGAATTCAAGAAACAGAGCCAGCACGATGAACACCAGAATCAGACCCTGCAGGCCGTTCCGCTTCAGCAGATCCAGTCGATCCTGAACATTGACGGCGCTGTCTCCCCAGGTGGTGAATTCATAGCCGGGCGGCAGGCTGGTCCTGTCCATGTAGTCATGCACGGCCTGCACCATCGCCAGCAGATCCTCACGAGCCGCCGCCTTGACGGAAATTGCCAGTCCGGGCTTTCCGTTGATCCGGCTGATGGCCACTGTGTCGACAAATTCATCCTTCACACTGCCGAGATCAGCGACCGTCAACACGACGCCGTCCTGGCGCGTGATCAGAGGAATCTCTGCAATGTCTTCACCGATGGTGCGTTTGCTTTTGCCTCGCAGCAGATAGGTTTCACCGCGGTCCCGGATATTTCCACCCGGCAGTTCCAGATTTCTCATCCGCAGCCGGCGGGCCACGTCTGCCAGCGACAATCCGTATTCGCGCAGTGTCTTTTCGGGGATCTCCACATCGATCTGAAAATCTCGTTCACCCTGAATGTCGGCCACGGAAATCTGGGGAATCTGCAGCAGGTCGTCGCGCACGCGTTCGGTCAGTTCGCGCAGCTTCAGCTCGGCATCTTCAGCCTCAGATTCTTCCGCCACGATGCCGACGGTGATGGCAGGATTCCGAAAGGTCACCTGCTGAATCTCGGGCTCTTCTGCCAGATCCGGAAAGCTGGGAATACGGTCAACTTCAGACTGAATCTCGTTCAGGACCTTTTGCACGCTGGGCACATCGGTCTTTACTTCGATGACCACGTTGCCGGCGCCTTCGCCCGCGACCGAGGTCACTTTTTTGACGCCGTCGACCGACCGCACGGCTTCTTCGATTTTCTGGCAGATACCGCTTTCGACTTCTTCCGGACTGGCCCCCGGATAAGGCACGGAAACCAGTACGATCTCCAGTTCAAACTGCGGAAATTCCTCCCGTCGCAGCTTGTAGCCGGCAAACAGTCCCACGGCGAGCACCGCCACCATGAGAGTATTCATGGCGGGCGACTGCCTGATGGCCCACGCGATGGCAGACTTCATTCATCCGACTCCTCGGCTTCGACCACACGCAGCCCGTCCTGCACCGATGCCAGTGGTGATACAATCACGCGGTCGCCGGGCTTCAGCCCGCTGGCGTGCTGCTTGACCAGCACCGACTCACCCGCCACCGTGGCGACCGTCACCTGGGTCACTCTAAGTCGGCCGTTGTCGCTGACCCAGACCTGGCCTCCGGGACGCACCGCTTCAATCGGCAGCTGCAGCAGCGATGCCGGAGACTCCACGGGTATCCGCAGCGTTACATACATTCCACTCAGCAGCACCGGCGGTGACACGGCCGGACGGCCGCCGGCACTGTCGTTGAATCGAGTCTGATGAGGATGGTCGACGAAGACGCGACAGGGAAATGTTCTTGTGGCCCGGTCGATGCCGGTGCCCTCAAGGCGACCGATGTAACCGTCCCAGATCGTTTCCACACCTTCAAATTCAAAAGCCACCTCACACGGCACCGGCGGCAGATTCAGGGGATCATTATTCACCGCGGCCCCGGCCTCAGACGTTTCTGGTGCGGCCTGAGACTGCTGCCAGACCCAGGCCAGTTCTTCGGCCCGCAACTGGCACTTGATTTCCATGCGAGACCCGTCGCTGATGTGGATCAGCACGTCCCCGGCCTTGACGTAATCACCTTCCTCGACCTCGTCTTCGACAATGCGTCCTTCCAGCGGCGAAACCACCGTACAGCGTGCCAGGTCAAACCGCGCCTGCTCAAGCTGGGCTTTCACCAGGTCGCTCGCGGCCTGCCTGGTTTTCAGCTGCTGGGTCAGTGTTCGTTGCTGATTGCGGAGCATCTGCAGAGAATTACGGGCGGCCAGCTCCTGCATCATGCTGGCCTCCACCTCGGTATCGTTGGCCGTCTTCCTTCTCAGCAGCTCAAGCATGCGGTTCAGATGATTCTTCTGCAGCTGCCAGTCTTCTTCGGCCAGAGCAATCAGCTCAGTCGTGTTTTTCAGATCCACAGAAACCGCCGCCAGTTCTTCATCGGCATGATTCAGCTGGGCCGTCAGGCGATCAATCTCAAGCTGATAACGAGTCGGGTCAATTCGGAACAGCAGATCACCCGCATTGACATAACTGCCTCCGCGCGCGTGAGCCGACTTCTGCACCACACGCCCTTCCACTTCGGCACCCACGGTCACCACGCGGTAAGTGACGGCCTCTCCATCTGTTGTCAGATTGAACGGGCGATTCCAGGCCGATACCTCGGCCGTGCGGACCGCGGCAGCGATACTTTCGGGCGACAGCTCTTCACGAGGCACCTCGGGCTTCTGGCCGAAGATTTTCAGGCCAACAATGCCAGCGACGATAATCAGCAGCGATCCCACGATATTCAGGATGGGCTTCACGTTCTCTCCCGCTTCAATCAGTCAAAGACCCGCTTCCTGGCAACAGGCCCTGCAACAGAGTGCCCACCATGAACGCAACGTATTCTTCACGGGTGTGTCCCGTCGGATGCTCGCCCAGCATGTCGGTCAGCATCGCCGGTCCGTGCATGGAAGTCAGAATCAACATGGCGGTGGCCTTGAAGTCCACCGACCGTATCAGCCCTTGAGCCGCAGCGCGTTCCAGCCAGCCGGAAAGCACCCGGATATCGACCAGCGGCGGTGGCTCGTCAAACTGATCACGAAGGGTCCGGGCATCCACACCGCTGAATCTTAGTACAGACATGCACCGGGCGATTTCCACAAAGAAATCCGCCAGTTCGGTCAGGATCTCTCTGAGTTGCTCGGCCACGTCCCGATTGTCCGGACCCGCTTCCACCATCGGAATCCACGGGGCCGGCTCAGACGGCAGCACCGCGGCCAGCATCAGATCACGTTTGTGGCGAAACCGCCTGAACAGCGCCTGAGGAGACACGCCCAGCTGTTCGGCAATGACGTCCGTGGACACCGACGGGCCATGCTGAAGAAAGCAGTCGCGGGCGGTGTTCAGAATCTGATCGTCAGAGACAGTGCGCGGGCGGGCCATGGCATTCCAGTTTGTTAGTTGGGGAACACTAACTAACGAGTCACCAGAATGAAAGATCTTTCTGCTCAGATCTGCAGATGCAGGCCAGCCCAGCGGCCTGAAAAAGACTGACCACCCGATTTACACACGTCTGGGCGAGAAATTCAGCCGACGACACCGGCGCTACAGCTGCTCAGCTGACCTGGTGACAACACCGCGCAGGACAAACGCATGTCGTTTTCCTGTGTTTTTCTGGGCCATTCGGCCCGCGGCGTCTGAAGTGCAAGAGAACCTATCGCCGTTCCGGCGAATCAACGGCCGCAAAACCTGTGTTTTCGCAGCTCTGAACATGCGATTGCCCTGCGACACCGCGCGGGATTACAGGATCGATGGTCCTTTGACTTCGATCCCTTTCAGCTTCATCTTCAGTTCTTCGATGTTTGGAGAAATTTCGAAGGCGGCTTCGCGGCTGATGTATTCGCGGGTCACAAAGTCATACAGACTGTCGTTGAACATCTGCATTCCTTCATCTCTGCCGATGCGGATCGCTGAATGCAGCTTTTCGTCTTCGTTTTCCATCACGAGTTTTCGGACGGTCGGATTAAAGGTCATGATTTCGACGATCGGCACGCGGCCGGGCGTGTCGACGATCGTCTTCAGCAGCTTCTGTCCCACAATCGCCTTCATGCTCATGCCGATGGCGGCTCGGATCGCCGCATGCATGTCGGCTGGAAACAGGTCGATGATACGTGGGATTGTTCCTGGTGCGCTGGAGGCATGGATGGTTCCGAAGACCAGGTGCCCGGTTTCAGCGGCGTGAATGGCAGTTTCGAATGTTTCGCGGTCACGCATTTCGCCCACCAGCATGATATCCGGGTCTTCTCGCACGGCATGCTTCATGGCCACTGGGAAGTCGATGACGTCCTGGCCGATTTCTCGCTGGTTGATCAGACACTGATCAGACGTGTAGACGAATTCGATCGGGTCCTCGATGGTCAGAATATGTTTGTTCATGTTGTGATTGATCCAGTCCAGCATGGATGCAATCGTGGTACTTTTGCCGGAGCCGGTGACGCCGGCCAGCAGCACCATCCCCTGGTCGAACTTGCACAGATCTTCCATGATCGGCGGCAGGTACAGCTTTTCGAACGGCGGGATGAATCGTTCGATCTTTCGGGCGACCATGCCGACCTTGCCCAGCTGAGTCAGCAGATTCACGCGAAACCGCCATGAATCGTTTTCAAAATCCACGACTTTGGAAAAGTCCGCTCCGCCGTCCCGATGGAAGATATCCAGATTTCGCTGGTCCATCATCGGAAAGGTGAGCTTGATCATGCCGCTTTCGGTCAGCGGCGGCATGTCCAGTGGCTTCAGCGTTCCCCGGATGCGAAAGATCGGCGGGCGGCCGACCTGCAGATGAATGTCTGAACAGTTCATCTTGACGGCCAGCCGGAAGATCTTGTTGATCTCGATGTCCTTCTTGGGGTCGAAGGTGGATTCCGTCCAGTCGTGTATCATGACCATGTGTAGAGGTTCCGAATTCGGTTGAAACAGGGTGTGCGGTGCAGGAAACGTGAGTGCCGGGTTGGTGCCGATCAGAGTCGGACGGGAACACCCCGGTCGGCCATATAGCGTTTGGTTTCCTGGATCGTGTATTCGCCGTAATGAAAGATGCTGGCGGCCAGCGCCGCGCTGGCCCCGCCCCTGGTGACGGCATCGCACAGATGGGCGGGCGACCCGGCGCCACCGCTGGCCACCACGGGGATTGAGACCGCGTCAGCCACGGCTCGCGTGATCTCCAGATCGTAACCATCTTTGGTGCCATCTGCATCCATGCAGGTCAGGACGATTTCGCCGGCTCCCAGCCGTTCCACCTGCTGAGCCCAGGCGACGGCTTCCAGCCCGGTGGGCAGACGGCCCCCGTTGATATGCACATCCCAGAATTCGCGACCGTCCCGCTGCACGCGTTTCGGATCGATATTGACCACGATGCACTGGCTGCCGAACCGCAGAGCCGCCTCGCTGATAAATTCCGGTGTCCGCACGGCCGCCGAATTGATTGACACTTTGTCACAGCCGGCACTCAGCAGCTGCCGGATATCGTCCACATTCCGTATGCCGCCTCCGACCGTCAGCGGCATGAAGATGACTTCAGAGGTGCGCTCGACCACGTCCAGAATAATATCTCGTTCTTCATGGCTGGCCGTGATATCCAGAAAGACCAGTTCGTCAGCACCCTGCTGTTCGTATTTCTGAGCAATCTCAACCGGGTCACCGGCGTCCTGCAGATTGACGAAATTCACGCCCTTCACGACACGCCCGGCGTGAACGTCAAGGCAGGGGATGATACGCTTTGCCAGCATGGCTTGTGTTCCAGTGTTGTGACAGTGTGTTCGCCGTCGATTCGCCGACATCGAATCCGCCGACGTGACACAGAGTTCTCGGCACATTGGGTCGGCTCGGTATCCGTCCCGTCAGGGACACCGACCGGTTCCGGTCTGCCAGCGTTCCGGCCTTTTGATCTGCCGGTCTGCCGTGTACGACTTCATTGCCGGGCAGCTTATCAGATCGTGCGGCTCATCACCGGTCAACGATGAAGCGGCCGGCTCAAAGTTTTCCCGTTTTTCCCGAAGCCACTCTCGCTGATGCAATCCTCCGGCCAAACCGTTCGTGTTGATCTTGGAACCCGCAGTTATGACATCCGGATTCACCAGGGCAATCTGCCGGACGCCGGACAATTTACCCGTCAGTGGCTGGGCCGATCGGCCGATCAGCCCCTGAAGTGTTTTGTAGTCACGGATACGAATGTCCTGCAGCCGCACGCGAATGCCGTTCGTGCCGCTCTGACCGAGGTTGGGGCTGAGGTCCGGGTCGCCTGTGTGAAGGCCGGCGAGGCCTCGAAGTCACTCAGAGAAACCTCTGATCTGTACGACGAACTGGTCGATTTCAGAGCCGATCGAAAAACCGCGGTGGTGGCGGTCGGAGGCGGTGTGGTTGGTGATCTGGCCGGATTTGTCGCCGCCACCTACGCCCGTGGTCTGCCATTTGTCCAGGTCCCCACAACGCTGCTGTCCATGGTCGACAGCAGCGTCGGTGGCAAAACAGGCATCAACCATCCGAAGGGGAAAAACCTGATCGGAGCCTTCCACCAGCCGGCCGGCGTGCTGATCGACACTGATACGCTGAAGACGCTGCCAGATCGCGAATATCGGTCCGGCCTGGCAGAAGTCATCAAGTACGGAGTCATTCTGGATGAACAGTTCTTCGGCTATCTGGAACAGAATGTCGCAGGTCTGAACTCACGAGATCCGGATGTTCTGAGACGTGTCGTCGCCCGCAGCTGTGAACTGAAGGCTCAGGTGGTCCGGGATGACGAATACGAAACCACGGGCCTGCGGGCGATTCTGAATTACGGACACACCTATGCTCACGCGTTTGAAGCCCTGAGCGGCTACGGTGCTCTGCTGCATGGCGAGGCGGTGTCGATTGGCATGGTGTGCGGCAGCCGTCTGGCGCTGCGTCTGGGACGCATTGGTGATGCCGAAGTGCAGCGGCAGATTGATCTGCTGACCGCCGTCGAACTGCCCGTCAGCGTGCCCGATGCCCTGCAGAAGCAGTCTGACGAAATTCTGAACTGCATGCTGCTGGACAAGAAAACCGTGTCCGGCGATCTGAAGTTTGTCCTGCCCGATCGCATTGGCCATGTCGAGACCATTGGCGGCGTCAGCCGTGAACTGGTCACGAAATGTCTGAGCTGACAGAGCTGCTGAAATCGGTTCCGACGGTGGTCCCGCCCATCCGATCGAGTCACGCAGTACCGAGAAGGATGTTCTGCTCAAATTCTGCAGAAGGCCTTTTCCGGCAAAGCTGAAGGAACACTTCGGCCAGTCCCACCACGCCCGAACTGGAATCTTTGTGTGGAAAGATCCTGTGCGGCGATGTGCGTCAGGGAGTCAGCAGCCGGACCCGGTGATTGTTGCTGTCGCCGATATACAGACGATCATTGCTGTCCACAAAAACGCCGTGAGGACGGTCCATACGACACTTCAGCGGTTCTCCATCCGGGCCGTCGCCCCGCTGACCATCGCCGACAACGGTTTCGATAATCCCGCTGGCGGCGCGAATGACGCGGGCCGTATGGCTCTCTGTGTCGGCAAAATAAATATCCCCGTTGGACGCCAGAGCGACACCTTTCGGACCGGACAGCGTCGCCTGTTTTGCCGGGCCGCCATCGCCCGTGTAGCCCGATTTTCCAGTGCCCGCAAGGTGCTGCAGCGTGCCTGCCTGCAGATCCATACGATAAATGGCGTTGCCTTCCCGCAAGGCCAGAATCAGACTGTGCTTTCCGTCAAAATCCAGTGCTCGCGGTCCATTCAGCGGTGTCCCGGCAATCGCCGCACCGTCGGGCGTCGGTTTCTTTTCACCCGTGCCGCCAAAGGTGGTGATGATTCCGGTCTTCAGATCCACTCTGCGGACGCGATGATTGCCGATGTCGCAGATGTACAGATTCTGGTCATTGTCGAGGGCGATGGAATGAGGACGGTTCAGCGACGCTGCGGTCGCCGGACCACCATCACCAGCGAAACCCTGAGTCCCGTTGCCGGCCACCAGTTCGATATTGCCCGTATTCGCATCGACACGACGGACAATATGGTTCTGCATTTCCACAAAGAACATATTGCCGGCGGCGTCAAACCGCACTTCATAGGGTTCGTTCAGCCGCGCCGCGGTTGCCGGACCGCCGGTGCCCGAATATCCCTTCTTTCCCGTACCAACCACTGTGCTGATGACGCCCGACTGTCTGTCGACGCGGCGAATCACATGTGATCCGACCTCGCACACGTACAATGCCGTGTCCGGTCCGATGACCAGGCCGAACGGCTGAGACACGGCGGCCGACGTCGCTGCCCCGCCGTCACCGGTATACGCATTTGTCCCGCTGCCAGCGATTGTTCCTACCTGTCCGGCCAGGGCCGCCGAGCTGCTGCCGACTGCCACGGCCACGGCCACCAGTCTCCACCGATTCAATACGCTCATCTGTTTCTGCTCCTGCTCTGCTCCTATTGATCAGAAGACACCAGCGACGCATCACTGGAGGTGTGTGCTGCCGGAATGGAAGACGTGACCAGATTCCATACCATGAAGAACGCGGGGGCTGCCAGCAGGTTGCCAAGCGCCGTGCCACGGGCAAAGGGAATGGCCATCGTGAAGCAGTCCGTAAGTCCGACCAGACTTCTCGCATAGGTGTCGGGCCACATCAGCCAGACACCGAAATTACTGAGCAGAAAATAGACGATGATCGACGCAAATGCGCCGGCCATGATTTGATCGTAACGCTTCTGCTGGACGAACCACCCGATCAGAAAGATCAGTGCGTAGGCTGAATAGTCAAACGGCCAGCTGACAAAGAATCCGTAACCGGTGTTCCAGTGCACCACAGAATCCGTGATCACACGGACTACCAGCGGCACCAGAACGGCGGCCGGATGTCGCAGCACCGAACCGCAGAACAGCGCCAGCGCGGCCATGGTCGAAAGATTTTCAATCGGCAGATCGATCAGCCGCAGTCCGACCGTGATCAGACAGACGCCCAGCAGAACCAACTGCTGCGATCCGGTCAGCTTTCGAGAACCTGACAACGGTGCCGTGGCAACTGGCTCAACGGAATCGGGGTTTGGCGATGCAGACATGATTGTATCGGGAAGGAATGTGGATTGTCGCGACGTCGGTCCGGTGGGTTCTGACCCGGAGCCGTTCACGGCATAAAGGATCGGGTGGTCAGATTTCCCGGAGTGGCGCTGGCTTATTCAGCGGCGGCCCGCTGCAATCGGTCGTTCAGAGCAAGACCCAGTCCATGGGCGGGAAAACTACGCACGATGATAACGTCCAGATTGGCGGCGTCGAGACTTCTGAGGGCTGCAAAGAACTTTGTCGCACAGGTTCGCAGATCAATGGAACGGCTGAGATGCTCGACCGCCTCGAATTCCGGCCCTGCGGGATCAGCACCATAGGTCATCAGACCGCAGCGTCGGCCCGCCACGGGAACGGCGGTGGCGTCGGTGGCGATCACCCGTAGCGAAGTTTGGGGTGCATAGTGTCGGCTCAGCATACCGGGGGCCGGCTGAGCAGCGTCGTCCAGAGACGCATCGCTGACGGCTCGATCAACGGGTCCGATCTCGGCTTCGATTTCTTCGACCGCCAGTCCACCGGGACGCAGCAGCGTCGGCCGGGCGGTCATGAGCGAGACCACCGTGGATTCCAGACCAATTCCACAAGGGCCGCCATCCAGCACACCATCAATCCGACCGGAAAGGCCGTCCAGTACGTGTTGAGCAGTGGTGGGGCTGATCCCGCCGAATGGATTGGCACTGGGAGCGGCGACCGGACAGCCGGCCTGCTGCAGCAGCTGCCGGGCCAGCGGATGATCGGGAATTCTGAGGCCCACGCCGGGCAGCCCGGCCGTGACGAGGTCCGGTATCCGGGGTCCTCGGGGCAGGACCAGCGTGAGCGGTCCGGGCCAGAACCGGGCCGCCAGCTGAGCCGCGGTTTCCGAAAAATCGAGGACCAGTTCCGCGGCCGATTCAACATCGGGCACATGCACGATCAGCGGATCGAATGCCGGCCGCCGCTTGGATTCAAAAATTCGGGCCACAGAAGTCGGATTTGTTGCATCCGCGCCCAGCCCGTACACCGTTTCGGTCGGAAAGGCGACCAGTCTGCCTGCACGCAGCAGCTCGGCGGCCATCGTTACATTCTCACAGATAATCGTCTGGTGCACTGAGTTCATCGGCGAATCATCACTGAGGAAAGATTTTCAGATGGCCGGTCGCTCACTGAAATACATGGAAGTGTGGACAGAACAGGTTCGCAAACAAACAATATTGTGTGCACAATAAAGGCGGTTCCACTGAATCTCGGACGGATGTTGTCGAACACCGAAAGACGTTGTGCGGAACATCATCATTCGTGAAATCATAGGTCAGCCATGCCAGATGCCGGCGTATTAGCGACAATCCTGCTGATTGTAGGTCTCTTTCTACTCGCGCTGGAGCTGATGATCCCCAGTTTCGGAATGCTGGGAATTCTGTCCGCCATTACGCTGTTGATTTCGGCGTGGAGCGCCTGGCAGGCGTGGTGGGGAACCAGTCCCAGCCTGTTCTGGACCTACATTGCCTTTTGGGTGCTGGGCATTCCGGCCGTGCTGGGCGGTGTGCTGTTTCTGCTTCAAAATACCAGCCTTGGCGACCGTCTGGTGCTGCGCGGACCCGCGTCTGCGGACAACACCGACTCGGTTTCGCCCAGAAAGAACGAACTGACTCGGTTGATCGGTGAGGTGGGTATTGCCAAATCACTGCTGACGCCGGGGGGCATTGTCCATGTAAACAATGTTCGCTATCACGCTGAATCTCCCGGCATGGTGATCGAAGCCGGTAGTCCGGTACGCGTCGTCAACGTCAAGGCCAATCGACTGGTGGTCCGTGCCGAACCGGGTGTTTCACCGGATTCCGCCATCGGCACCGCGACCAGCGACTCCGCTGCCAGAAAATCGAACGCACTGGCGGATACGGTGACGGCGGTCGACCTTGCCGAATCGGCGACAGCACAGGCTGGCACCGACGGTGATCAGAAGGGTATCCTTGACTTCGATATCCCTGAGGACTAAACCGCTGTTCCCCTGCGCGATCTTTCTGTCGGCTTCGCCAGCCGCTGTTATTTTCAACCGTTACGACGCCGACCAACACGAATAGGAATCAAACATGTTTCCACAGTCCGTGACATTGATGCAGATTTCACCCGGCGGGTGGGCCGGGATTGTCATTATCCTGCTGTTCGCGGTGATCTTCCTCGCCATCTTCGCGCAGTTTGCAAGCCTTTGGCTGCAATGCGTGATGACAAATGCCGGCATTCGGCTGTGGGACCTGGTGACGATGCGGTTCCGAAAAGTGAACCCCACCGTGATCGTACGCAGCATGATCATGGCCGTTCAGGCGGGTCTGACCAGAAATTACCCCATTACCCGTGCCAAACTGGAAGCTCATTATCTTGCGGGCGGAAACGTTCCCAACGTGATTCGGGCCCTGATCGCCGCTCAGCGGGCGGAAATCGACCTGGACTGGGAGACCGCTCAGGCGATCGACCTGGCCGGCCGCGATATTCTGGATGCCGTCCGAACCAGCGTGTACCCCAAGGTGATTGACTGTCCGGATCCAAAACGAACCTCCGGCACGCTGGATGCCGTGGCGGGTGACGGAATCCAGCTGTGCGCCCGTGCTCGCGTGACCGTGCGAACGAATATCAGTCAGCTGATCGGCGGAGCGACAGAAGAAACCGTCATCGCCCGCGTCGGTCAGGGCATCGTGCAGGCCATCGGTTCAACGGAATCCTACAAACGAGTGCTTGAGAATCCGGACAACATCTCCAAAATCGTGCTCGGGCAGGGACTGGAAGGCAACACGGCCTACGAAATCGTTTCTATCGACATCGCGGATATTGACGTCGGTGAAAACATCGGAGCACGGCTGCAGGCCGACCAGGCAGAAGCTGACATGCGGGTGGCTCAGGCCAAAGCCGAACAGCTGCGAGCCGATCAGACCGCCCGGGAACAGGAAATGGTGGCTCGCATTCAGCAGAATCGAGCCAAAGTTGTTCAGGCCGAAGCGCAGGTCCCGAAGGCCGTCGCCGAAGCCTTCGCTACCAACAAACTCGGGTTGCTGGACTATTACGAACTGAAGAACGTGCAGGCCGATACCAGTATGCGGCAGGCCATTGCCGGCACCGGAGGCGCCAGCCGGGACTAAGGATTGAACGGAAAATTGCTGTTGTGTCGAAACGTGGCGAAAGCTTCCAGCTTGCGTTCTTCTGCATCCCGAAACGTGGTGTAAGCTTCCAGCTTGCGTTCTTCCGCATCGCAAGCTGGAAGCTTACGCCACTTGTTTTCCGCTCGATCCTAACGGGCTCTATCGACCAGCCTCCCGATCACGACGAACTCACTCGACATCTTTGTGGAGCAGCCGACCATGGATGTGAAATTCATCATTTTTCTGATTGTGATCGTGTTCAGCGTGATCCAGTCCATCGTCAAGGCGGCCAACGAAAAAGCGGAGAAGAATCGCGCCCAGGGAGCAGATCCGGGACGTCGGCAACGCGTTCAGAGCGAAATCGAAGCGTTTCTGGCGGATGTTTCCGGCACCGGAAACCGACCTCAGGCCGATGCGGCCGCCCAACAGAACGCAGAACGGCGTCAGCAGCGAAAGAAGCGACTTCAGGAAGAGCGCAGAAAGCAACAACAGCGAAAACAGGCGCAGCAACGTCCTGCCGCTGCCAAGAGACCGCCCCGCCCCGCAAAGACTCGGTCTGTTGGATCAGGGATCAGCCAGCATGTTGATCAGTACATGGCGCAGCATGTCTCTGAACACATCGATCGAGACGCCAGTGAATTTGTGGAAGCCACGGTCGTGGACAGCGTCGAGGCACATCTCGGCAATCGACAGGTGGAAATGCCGACAATGGCTCCGCTGACACAGAAGAATCAGGCGGCCGCCGATGTGGTGGCTCTGCTGAAGGATCCGGTCGGCGTCCGGAACGCCATCCTGGTGAACGAAATCCTTTCACGACCAGCGGTGCTGAGACGCTGATCCGGTCAGTCGTCTGTCTGGTCAGTCACTGGTCCGAAACAGTCACTAACCCGAAACAACGGCTCCGCACCATCGGTCCACTTCGGTTACTCGCTGCGGGCCGTCACTTCCAGCAGGTGATACCCAAACTGGGTCTTGACCGGACCATGCACCGTATTCAGTTCGTCATTGAAGACGACCTGGTCGAATTCCGGTACCATCTGACCCTGGCCAAACGTTCCCAGATCGCCCCCACGAGCTCCGGACGGGCACTGGCTGTGTTCCTTCGCTACCTCGGCAAAGTCTGCACCACCTTCGATTTCTGATTTCAACTTCTGGCAGGTGGCTTCGTCGGGAACAAGAATGTGTCGTGCGGCTGCTGTGGCCATGGTGCATGTACCTTTCTGTTGGTGATTCCGGATTCAATGTTTCCGGCTATGGACGGATCTCTGCTTCTGGCAGCGACCCACGGACCGTATCAGGTTCACCTGAGAGCTTCGACCGCCACTGTTTTCGTTTCTTCAGGAACGAATAATCTCGCCTGCAGATCCGTGGTCCACCGTACCGCGGTCGCCAAATTTGACGGCTGTTCGCAGCGGTCCGCGGCGGCGGTGTTTTACTTTCGCAGCCGGCGGTCTATCTTTCACCGCTGTGCATGGCTTTCTGCCGAGCGGACGATTTTCTCTTCAGGTATTTGATATGTCGCTGATCCGGATTGCTTCCCTTATCAAAGACGCTGAACCCGGCACCGATGTCACGGTCAAAGGGTGGGTGCGGACGCGCCGTGATTCCAAAAATGCGTTTTCATTCATTGAACTGAACGACGGCAGCTGCCTGAAAAATCTGCAGATTGTGGTGGATGCCACGGTGCCGGGTTACAGCGACGTCATCAAAAGTGTGACTACCGGCGCGAGTGTCGCCATCGACGGCACCGTTCGCGAATCACCCGGAAAAGGTCAGCGAGTGGAACTCCATGCCACCTCGCTGCAGCTGCTCGGCACTGCTGACCCGGCCTCTTTTCCGCTGCAGAAAAAGGGCCACAGCTTCGAATTTCTGCGAGATATCGCTCATCTGCGCCCCCGGACCAACAGCTTCGGAGCCGTGGCCCGCGTCCGCAACTGCATCAGCCGGTCAATCCACCAGTTCTTCCAGTCCCGTGGCTTTCTGTACGTCAACACCCCGATCATCACAACCAGCGACTGTGAGGGAGCCGGCGAGATGTTTCAGGTGACGACGCTGGATCTGGCTCGTCTGGCCGCGATGCAGACGGAAATCGACTGGAAACAGGACTTCTTTGGCAAGCCCGCCTCACTCACCGTCAGCGGGCAGCTGGAAGCAGAAACCTTCGCGACATCGGTCGGCGACTGCTACACCTTCGGTCCTACGTTCCGGGCCGAGAACAGCAACACCACCCGACACCTTGCGGAATTCTGGATGGTTGAACCAGAAATGCCGTTCTATGAACTGCCCGACAATATGGATCTGGCCGAAGCTTTCATCAAGGCCATCATCAATGACGTGCTGGAACACTGCCCTGAGGATATGGAGTTCTTCAACCAGCGGATTGATAAGACGGTGCTGGCCACGCTGGAAAATATTCGCAGCCACGAATTTGTCCGACTGCCCTATACCGACGCCGTGACGCTGCTGGAAAACTGCGGCCGAAAGTTTGAGTATCCGGTGAAATGGGGCGCGGATCTGCAGAGCGAACATGAACGATTTCTGACCGAAGAACACTTCAAACAGCCGGTGATTCTGTTCGACTATCCACGCAACATCAAACCGTTTTACATGCGATGTAATGACGACGGCAAAACCGTCCGAGCCATGGATGTGCTGGTTCCCCGCGTCGGCGAAATCATCGGCGGCAGCCAGCGCGAAGAACGCCTTGACGTGCTGCTGGAACGAATCACCGAATGCGGCATGAATCCGGACGATTACTGCTGGTATGTCGATCTCAGACGATTCGGCACTGTGCCTCACAGCGGCTTCGGACTGGGTCTTGAACGAGCCGTCCAGCTGATTACCGGCATGACCAATATCCGCGATGTTATTCCGTTTCCCCGCACACCCGGTCACGCCGAGTTCTGAGTGGCACCAGGCGAAGACGAAGGCAAGTCCGGCTGACTGCCGTTGTTGGTCAGGTTCGACGAAACGCCGCGACAGAACGCTATTTTCCGATGCGGTAAATGTGCCTGAATGATCGGATGTAGACGGCACCATCAACAATGGCCGGAGTGGAATTGCCGGCATCATTCAGCCGATTCTTTGAGATCACTTTTAATCCGGTGGAATCAGGTTCCATCACGGTTGTCATGTTATCCTGGTCGGTGGCATACAGCCGTCCCTCGGCATGGATCAGCGATCCCCAGTGAGCTCCGCCCGGTGCACGTTCCTGCCAGAGCACTGTCCCCGTCGCCGGGTCCAGACATTCAATCGTATTCGGTCCGGCATTCGTCATGTAAATATGACCATCAACATGCACACCCGATCCGATTCGCTGAGGATTATTCCGGTCCTGTCGCCACAGCCGCATACTGTCCGTGATGTCACCGCTGCCACGCATTCGAAATCCGATCGCCGGACCCTTGAAGCCTCCCATGGCGACACAGATGTCACCCGCGATGATCGGTGACGTATACGCCAGATCGCCGCGTTCGCCACGCAGTCCGGTGCAGGTCCACAGAATGGCCCCGGTTTTCGGATCATAACCGTTCACTCGTGTGGCCATGCTGCACACGATCATGTCCTGCTCGTCCACGCGGGCCACGACCGGTGTGCTCCATGAGCCCATGTATTTGTTGGCGTCGTTTCGTTCGCCGTCATTTTCGACCGGTTCTTCAGTGGACCATACGGTTTCACCGTTACTGAGATCGAACGCTGCCACAAACACGTTCTGTCCGGGACCGCTGTGCAGAATCACGCGACCGTCATGCAGTACGGGCGATGTGCCGTAACCCCATTGGTGTCGAAATTCTCCCAGATCCCGCTTCCATTGCTGGTTGCCGTCCAGATCGTAGCAGTACAGACCAGCCGACCCGTGCCAGACCACGACCCGGTGACCGTCCGTGGCTGGCGTCGTGCCGCCGTACAGATTTGTCTTGTGAGTGGGCATTTTCCGGTCAAATCGCGCCGTCCGGAGCCACAGCGTGGAACCATCGTCAGCATTAATACAGTGCAGATGCCGCTGTTGCCCGTCGTCCTCGGCACTGGTCAGGAACACACGGTCAGCAGACACGATTGGGCTGCCATTATTCTGCCCCGGCAGCTCTATCTGCCATCTGATGTTTTCTTCACTGCTCCAGCTCACCGGGACATTCCTTGCGGTGGTCTGGCCATCACCGGATGGTCCCCGAAAACCTGGCCAGTCTGCGGCCACCGTCAGGGACGGCACCAGCAGAAAGAAGATTCCTGTGATCAACGATGTTTTCATGAGGACACTCCACAACAGACAGTGAACAACCCTGCTGCTGTTATCTTAATCATGGAAACCGACCGGATATAACGATTCTGCCGCACAATCTGCCCGGGAACACTGGGGAAGCTGCCCCGAGTTGTCTTTTCGCAACGGCGCCTCACAAAACTCGTGCCATGTTTCCAGTATCGATCCCGACGTTCCGCCCTTTTGTGCTGGTCCGACCTCCATGTCGAAAGATCTGTCTTACTCTCGGTTCTGGGTGATCGCCTCACTGATTGTCGCCGGTCTGGCGGCCTTCTGGCCATCGGTCTGGTTTGACTTTGTGAACTGGGACGACCCGGCTTATGTCTGGAACAATGACCTGATCAAAAGCTGGTCGCCGTCGTCTCTGGCTGGTGTCGCCACCGAAACGGTCACACGTAACTATGCACCGCTGACCATCTTTTCGCTGCTGATTGACCATACGTTATGGGGAATGAATGCCAGCGGGTATCACGCCACCAATGTGATTCTGCACGTGATGAATGGCCTGCTGGTCTTTCTGCTGGTCCGCCAGCTGTGTCAGAACACTTTTGTCGCGTGGACCACCGCCGTTTTGTTTCTGGTTCACCCGGTCCAGATCGAAACGGTCGCCTGGATTTCTTCACGCAAAGGTCTGCTGTCCGCCACCTTCATGCTGGCAGCATTGCTGGTCCGACTCAAACCGGAACCGGAAGCAAAGCACGACATGTGGTACGTGGTCTGGCTGGCGGCGGCCCTGCTGTCAAAAGCTCTGGCCGTGGTGGTCCCGGCGATCGTGCTGCTCTACGACATCTGGGTACGACGACAGAAGTTCGCGGATGCATTCGTCCGACAGATCATTCCCGGCGTCATGTGTCTGCTGCTGCTGCTGAAAACCATGGCATCGCAGAACTCAATTCTGGGCGGCGTCCGCGGGCATCTGGACTTTAGCATCTGGCACATCATGGCGATCGATTCCACGATTCTGTGGAGATACATCGGCATGCTGTTTCTGCCGTCGGATCTCTGCGTTCTGTATGACCCGCCCGTCCACGGCATCTGGAAATCCGTGCTGCTGGCGTCGGCAGGATGGCTCATGGTCGGTACTGCCATCTGGAAGTATCGGTCTCAGCACCCGCTGCTGCTGTGGGGAATGACTGTGTGGCTGCTGCTGTTATTCCCCGTGCTGAACTTCTTCCGAATCACGACGCTGATGAACGATCGCTATCTGTACCTGCCATGCATCGTCATCTTTGCGACGACCGCCGCCGCTGTTCATCGACTGCTGAATGTGTCGCCCGAGCGGGTCGGTAATGTGACCCACCGCCTGGTGGCCGGATTCCGCTGGACGCTGGCGACCGCTGCCTGCGTCGCCGCTCTTTGTATCACCTCGTCGCACCTGCCGGTCTGGCGCAACTCGCAGTCCCTCTGGACTCACGCTATGCAGAAGGTGCCTCAGCTGGCGGTGGTCAGAATACAGATGGCTCATACGCTGCACGATGGAGGTCAGTGTCGGGAGGCCATCCGGACACTGCAGCGGGCCCTGCTGCAATGTCAGCCGGATCAGCTCGATCATCGGCGTATCATCCGTCTTGCCGACGCGTGGCAGAAGGAACTGCAGACGCGATCAGCTGCTAAGTCCGGTCCCGCCACCCGGTGATGTGGAAACCCGCAGGAGTTCCTGGATACGGCCAAAATCACTGGTCGACTACAGTTTCTGTCGCCCTTTATGCTACCTTGGAACGAGTTCACCACACTCGAATTCTTCCCGGGCTGATGCCATGAAAAAACTGTCGATTCTTGTTCTGATGCTGCTTTGCGGCTGCCAGAATTCCTCTGACCAGAACTCTGCCAAAACCACTGAAAACACGGGCGAAAACAAGGCGGCGACCGTCGTGCCACCAGACGATGCCGCAGCCATTGCGGCGCTGGAAGCCCTCGGAGCGAAGTTCCGCAAAAACGGTGATGGACTCGTCACCGAAGTCAATCTTCGGGATACGGGAGCGACCGACGAAGCCCTGCAGCATGTGGCTTCACTGACCCACGTCACTTCTGTCCTGCTGAACGAACTTTCCATCACAGGCGAAGGACTGAAGCTGCTGGCGACCACCGCTTCCCCGATCGCCAATCTCGACCTGCGCGGCTGCCCCGTTGACAATGATTCGCTTGCTCATCTGAAGGACATGAAATCGCTGAAGGCCCTGCGTTTCAACGGTGTCAGCGGACAGACGCTGGTCGATGACGGCGGACTGCCGCACCTGACCGGGCTGACCAATCTGAAGGTGCTTGCCCTGGACGGCCTGTGGGTCAGTGAAGTGGGGCTTGAACCGCTGGGTTCTCTCACCGCACTCGAAGAACTGTACATGAAGTCCACCACCATCAGCGACGATGGCCTGAAGCTGCTGGCCCGCTATCCGAAACTCAGACAGCTGCGACTGGCGTTCAATCAGATTTCGGACGATGGCCTGGCCCATCTCTCTGAGCTGCTGTCGCTGGAAGATCTCGACCTGAGCGAAAATGCTCAGGTCACCGACGCCGGCATGGCTCACCTGAGCAGCCTGACAAATCTGAAAAAACTGAATCTGTGGCGCGTGGCCATCACCGACGCCGGTGTTCAGCACCTGTCACCCCTGACCAATCTGGTCTGGCTGAATCTTGATAACACTCAATTGTCCGATGCCGGGCTGACCGCACTGCAGGGCATGAACAAAATTGAGTTTCTGCACCTTGGATCCACCAGCGTTTCCGACGCCGGACTGCCACTGCTGGAAGGCCTGACCAGTCTGAAGGACCTGAAGGTCACGCGAACGGCCGTCACGCCACAGGGCGTCGATGCGCTGCAGAAGAAACTTCCTGAAACGAACATTCAGCTCAAGTATCTGGAAGGTCAGTAATCACCGGGTTTGCCCAACCAGTCGATTGCCGCTGAGAAAACCGTAGGGTGTGACAAGCGAAGAATCACTTCAGAAGCGTCTCAGGCTCAGCGACACACATCTGAACTCCGCCGCACCCCACACACGGTTGCCTTCGCGCCGGCACACCACTTCGGGGACCTTACCGCTGCGGTGGTGTGCCGGCGCTCCGCTTGTCACACCCAGCTCCTGGCGAAAAACGCACGGGCTGTAGGTTGCCCCGGCAGTGATGCGTCCGGCAAGGGTGTGTTTTAAGACAAAAGAAAAATAGGAAGTAGAAGTATTAGAAGAGACGAGGAAATATGTTGATAACTGCAACTCGACAGATCGTAACCTGTTGCAGCAGAAGAACATGGAACAGGATCAGCGAAGTGGAGAAGCGCTGCAGAAGGTCGGGGACACGTTCTCAGACCGTTGCCGGTAACGTGTTCGGATGGCAACATGCAGAACAGCTTCCGTCCATCTGTGGTGAAGAAGCCGCTCGGTATGGCCAGGGCACCGCGCCACGATCAGGACCGGTTATCAACAGAGCTGTTGATAAATAGGGCGACAAGTTAGTGAAATCAGGAAGAAAATAACGACACCGAACAAACAGGTTCGGTGTCGTCGCCTGACCGATGATATCGACAGCCAGTGTACCGCTACGAGCTGCAGGGCGTGACAAGCGCAGCGCCGGCACAGCACCGCGGTGATAAAATCCCCAAGCGGTGTGCCGGCGCGAAGGCAACCCGAGTGGGGAAGCGGCCGCATTCACAGGGGTCTAGCGGAGCCTGAGACGCTTTTGAAGTGATTCTTCGCTTGTCTACGGTTTTTCCAACGGCGGCCGACAGCCTGTGCGGAATCTGCAGCTTTACCCACAAATTCGGCGAATGAACCAAACAAAAAACACCTCGGCTGCTTCCCAGCCGAGGTGTTTTCGATAGCCGTTCAGAATGCGATTCGTGTTCAGGACACTTCCCAGCCCGATCGGTATTCTTTTGAGATGAATTTGTCTGCCTCGGGGCAGTTGGTGGCCTTCAGGCTGGTGGCATCCCATTCCAGGGATTTGCCGGTTCGGTAAGCGACGTTGCCCAGCAGCACAGTTTCGGTCAGAGGGCCTGAATAATCGAAGTTGCAGGTCGTCGGTGAACCGTCCTTGCAGGCCTTGATCCATTCGGCGTGATGGCCGATGGAATCGGGAATCGTTTTGGGCGGCGGTTCGAAGCCGGCAAATTTGTCAGCCGGAAACAGTCGATATCGCCCATAGTCGGCAAACAGCTTGCCTTCCGTTCCGATAAACATCACACCGTTGGCGGGGACGCGTTCGCCCGCGACTTCCTTCGGAATCATGTCGCCGTCGTGCCACGTCAGGTTGCAGGCGACCATATCTTCCCGCGCCGGGAATCGATATCGCACCTTCAGTCCGGTGGGAGCCATTTCCGGATGCGGTGTGGCACCTTCGGCTTCGCAGTGGATCGGATATTTCAGCTTCAACGCCCAGAACGGCAGGTCCATATAGTGGCAGGCCATATCGCCCAGCGTACCCTGACCGAAGTCCCACCAGCGTCGCCACTGAGCCGGGTGATAGCGGCCGGGGACAAACGGTCGAACCGGAGCGGGACCGAGCCACAGATCCCAGCTGAGTGACTCTGGTGGCTCTTGCTGTTCACCAGTCAGAGCAGTGATACCCCAGCCCTTGCCAACCCAGACATGGACATCCGTCACGTCACCGATGGCGCCGCTCTGAATGATCTCGGTCACTCGGCGATAGTTGTTGCCGGCATGGATCTGCGTGCCAAGCTGTGTGGCGACGCCCTTTTCAGCGGCCGCTTCCGTGATGATACGAGCTTCCTGGACGGTGTGAGTCAGCGGCTTTTCACAGTAAACGTGCTTGCCGGCGCGAATTGCCAGAATAGAGGCCGGTGCGTGATGATGGTCAGTAGTGGCCACGGTGACGGCGTCGATTTTGTCGCCTTCCGCCACCAGCATCTCGCGGTAATCGGCGTAGGTCCGAGGCTCCAGCCCTTTCTTTTCCGTCAGCATTTTCTTCGACTGGCCCAGATAGCGGGCATCGACGTCGCACAGGGCGACGATATTTTCTGACATTACACCATCCACGTCAGCGGCCGCGCGATTGGCGGTGCCGATGCAGGCGATGTTCAGCTTTTCCAGCGGACTGGAAGTGGCTGGCGCGGGGGCACCCGAGGCATACAGACCGGACGCAACGGTGGCGGCCGCAGCAGAGGTCTGAACGAACTGGCGGCGGGATAAACGAGTCATGGTGGGCTCCAGGGGGGAGGAAACGGTTAAAGGGAATGGCGAGGATACGAAAAGCAGGGCCGCAGACGCAACAAAAGGCGGCAGATAAGCTGCCACGAAGCGGCGGAATTCGCAATCAGATGGTAGTCTCGCCGACATGAGCAAGCACGTGCAAAACCTGATTATCGGGCAGGGACTGGGGGGTTCTGCAGTCGCCTGGACGCTTTCCTGGTCCGGACAAAGTTTGTTTGTGATCGATCGGGGTGACGCGGACTCTGCCTCTCGGGTGGCGGCCGGCCTGATCACCCCGGTCACCGGAAAACGGCTGGTACAGTCGCCCGAATTCCAGCAGGACTGGACTGCAGCGAGGAATTTTTACCGACGGGTGGAGCAGCAAACGAACACTCATCTGTTTGACGAACATGAGATGATCCGGCTGTTTTCAGGTGAAGCTGCCAGAACCGAGTTTCTGCAGCGGAGCGACAGCCAGAGCGACGTTCAACCGTGGCAGGGACCGCTGCAGCAGGATGGCGTTCAACACATCGGAATACGGATGCAGCCGGCGGCGCGGCTGAATGTCGCTGCTTACCTGTCGACGACCCGGGATTTCTTGCAGCAGCAGAACAGCTATTTGAAAGGGGCGTGGAATTACCGGGCCGCAGACGTTTCAGAACACGGCGTCACAGTGCCGGAATTCGATCTGTCGGCCGATCGAATCATTCTTTGCCAGGGCAGCGAACCCAGCCAGCTGTTTCCGGAAGTCCCCAACAACCCCTGTCGGGGAGACATCCTGACTGTGCGAATCGACGGCTACCAAAGAACGGAGGTCGTTCATCGCAGCATCTGGATTGCTCCGGAGGATGATGGCCGGCAGACCGTCGGCAGCACCTACGACTGGAAATTCAGCGACAGCGAACCGACGGCCGACGGTCGTCGCGAAATCGAAGAAAAGCTGAGACGTCTGCAGATCGAAGATTTCACCGTCGACGACCAGCGATCGGCCGTCCGACCGACGATGAAGGATTACCACGCGGTGATCGGTCGGCATCCACAACAATCCCGAATCTTTGTGCTGAATGGCCTGGGGTCGAAAGGAACGCTGAAGGCTCCGAAACTGGCCCGCGATCTGGTTGAGCTGATCAACGGCGTCGGAGACCTGGATCCGACGGTCAGTTACCAGCGGCTCAGGCACCATCAAACCGCAGCGGGCCGTCAGAAGCCCTTAACGCAACTGGCACAGGATTTTGTCGCTGAAACGCTGCGTCCCGGCGACATCGCGGTCGATGCGACCGTCGGCAACGGATTCGATACGTGTTTTCTGGCCGGAATCGTGGGAGCCAGCGGTATCGTTCACGGATTTGACGTGCAGGCTGCCGCCATCCAGGCGACTCGCAAAAGACTGGAAAGTGCCGGACTGACCAATATCAGGTTGTGGCAGCAGAGCCATGAGCAACTGGGCTCGGTGGTCGATCGTGGTCACGTGGCGGCGGTGATGTTCAACCTGGGTTATCTGCCTCGTGGCGATCATACCATCATCACCACCGCCGAATCGTCAATCACTGCCATCGAAGCGGCCGTTGATATTCTGAAAGACGGCGGAATTCTGACCGTGTTGTGTTATCGGGGACACGACGGAGGTGCTCAGGAATATGAAGCAGTCCGCCGTCTGATGACGGAGTACGCGGAGCGAAATGATCTGACACGGATCGACAGTCAGCCGGCAAAACAGACGTCGCCCGTGTTATTTGTGCTTAGAAAACAGATAGCAGCCAATTAATGCGGCGATGGTGCAAACAGGTCTGCTGGGCTGCTTCCGCAGATCGCCTCGCCGTCATGCAAGATGCGAACGAATCACGTGACAACAACCATCGAATACCCGGTGCCGTAAGTACTGTCGAGTTCCGCCTCGGTCGTGACCACCGACGCGCGATGCGACATGACAATTCTCCGATTCCAGTGTGGTTTGATTCGTGACTCAGGACGGTTCGACCTTGTGCAGTTGCGTCCCGAGATGAACACCGGCGAAAACGCTGCCCGCAGCGCCCTCAATTCGACGACGATGAGTCCCTTCCCGAGCACAAAACTGCTCTCGATCGATGAGACCAGTGCGTTGTCATAAAGTGACACTTTAAACGCTAAGAGGTCGATATTGAGTGTCAAAGCCCATTCACTTCCGTCGACGACGTACCGTGGGCAATCGCCATGTGTGACTGCCGACAGAGCGTCTGAGACGTCGAATGCTCTCTTCACCATTCGACGTTTGGTAGGCCGTCGTGTCTGTTTCCCAGATTCTGATGTATGAGTTCATCAATGTGGTAAGAGACAGATCTGACGGCGCCGTCGCACATGGACATCTGGAAACTGTCTTGATGTGCGCTGCCGAATGCTCGGAAAGACTTTGCTTTGCCGTCCTGCATGGGCGGTGTAATCGTCCATCTTGTGATATCCAGGTCAACGCCGGAATACATTGACTGGTCATATCCGGCGTCTACAGGATCCGCGTATCCCGATATGGAGACATGTTTTTCTCCAACAAGGTACGTGTTCGAGGAGCCGTCAGTGATGTCGGCGATCCTTGCAGCGTTTCTCAACCAGCTTATGCCTGTGACGGAGGTTGTGTCCGTCCACGCATACGTGTCCGAATTCCCTTCTGAAAGACTGGCCGGCCCTTCGTCCGTATGTGAAACATAATCTCCTTCGTTTATCGCATAGTCTGTTCTGGCAACCAGATTTAGAGGCGACGCGTTCACGTAGGCGAACATAGGGGTCTGCGGACCAAGCTGTTGGGCGGGCCTGGTCGGACATTTGAAGACCGGCAACACCGTTCGACTGAGATCACGCAGCGCAAGTTCACGATCTGCCCCGGTCAACCCCTCGCCAATAGACCACACCTGAGTCTCTCCCATCTGTGGCAGCGATTGATAGATCCATCCACCCGGCTGCGATTCACCAACCGCGCGGTCCGGGTCACCTAACCAAGCGAATCCCCAACCGTTTGCCGGAAACCTTCCATAGGCCGAATGGAAATTGTGCAGGCCGATTGCGATCTGCCTTAGATTATTTCGGCACTGAGTTCGTCTTGCTGCCTCGCGAGCTGACTGTACGGCTGGCAGCAGTAAAGCAATCAGCAGACTGATCACGGCGATGGTCACCATAAGTTCAATTATGGTAAAGCCACTTCGGCGCAATCGTGCCCTGCGGTAGCGATGTTTATTGGTCTTCATGCTGCGGTCCTGGAACGTGGTAGATCCGGATCGAATAACCAACACGGTCAACCGGTGTCTGTCGAGCAAACCACTGCCAGCATTCTGAAACGTGTTGCATAGACTGCAGATTGAACAATCGCGGCCGATGTGGCTGTAACTGTGAAACACTGATGGCATACCAGCCAGGTTCTGGTGAAAAAGAACCACCTGGTTTCTGCTGTTCGGTTACCTGTGAGTTCCGATCTGCCGCAGAGGACCGTGGAAATCTGACAGGGTGCCCAACACACGCAGGGTCATATCGACTGTACAGCAGGCCGAACAGCGGTCTTGCTTCAGGATGTTTCTGCTTCCACGCCTGCAGATTCAACAAGTCCTGTCCCCAGTCAATGTTACTATCGAGCAACCATGCATCACCTCTGGCAGGGCCTCCGGCCACGGAGTTGAAATAACTCAGCCAGTGCGGACCTGCCCACAAGACGGCTCCAAGCTGCCAGAGCAGGCAGGCGACAATGCACTTCTGCACGAGATTTGATCTGGTTTTCGCCATCGCTCGAGAAGCGAAGACGAAAAGAAAAGGCAATGCCGGTATCACATACCGAACGTGATGATTGAATCCTGTCTCCCGACTCACCAGCCAGAATACCAATGCGACCGGGGCGAGAAGCAATATCTCCTCTTTCGCCTTCGACACAATTGATCTGAACTGCACACCGTCGTGAGGATCGTGAGGTCCGCCCGTCAATCGCCTCAGAAGATCGCGTTTCCACATCACCAGAGACAAAGCAAGAATCGCCAGGAAACCCACCGGTTCCTTGAGAGCGACACCGGCAATGTAGTAATACCACCAGCCGCCCTGCTTCCATTCTCCTGCCAAATAGGATTCTCTCATCTGACCAGGTTCAAAATCCCTTCGCTGCAGATCAATGCCTTCCAGGTAGCAGGCCGGCAAGGGAACGGGAATCGGTGCCATCCATGAATTCCGAAATCGATTGCCGCTCCGCCGCTTCTCGTTTACCGAGTGCCCTGCTGAGCCATGGTCACCATCTGCAGCTCCCCTGAAGTCCGCGCTGTAGAAGTCGAAATCTCCGAGTCGATTGAAGCTCCGATCGAATCCGTACACGCTGTTGATCAGCAACAGCGCAACACAGGAAGCGGCCATCAACTGGATTCCATCCCGCGTGATCACCCGCCAGTACGAGCGCGATCCACATCCTTTGTCAATTCGCCAAAGCAAACACCCCAGGAACCCAACCAGCGGGAATATCGGCGCCCATGTGAATTTCGTCAGCAATGCAGCGCCTGTACACACTCCCAGTATTGCGGCATTGGAAAATATCGGTGCCAACAACCATCGTCGAAACCGGTACACGGCAAGGATTCCCGTCGCCGCTGCAGGAACATCCGGCGTTATCAGGCTTCCGTGTCCAAGGATGAGGGGGGAAAAACACCAAAGCCAACCGGCCACCGGAGCGACCGACCTTCCGTACACGTCACCCGCCCATTTGCAGCAAACCCAGAATCCGAGTGCGACGAAGGGTAAGCAGGCGAGTCGCGCGGCCTGAAAAAACCGTACGGCTCGCCCGGAGTTCTGATTCATGAACTGTCTGCCCAGTTCAAACTCGTTTCGTTCTCCCGGTCGGGGAGCAGCGAACCGCCAGTCGGTGGTCGGGTCCATGAACAATACCGGTATCGCCGCGACCATCTTGGGCAGAGGCGGATTTACACGATAAAGTTCAAAACGCCTGAGCTGCCAGGTTGCCAGGCCAGCGGGGAGATGAGCCATTTCATCCGTCGTAGGGCTCATTGTAAACGTCGCTCGACCCACCATGAGTATCAGGAAGCCGAACAAGACGCACAAAAGACCTGGTCGCTGCAATAAGATTCCTGACGCTGCACCTGAACCAAACAGATCCTCACTATTCTTCATAGTCGCAATAACAAATTCTGATCTGTCCCGTGGTACTGTTGCCTCCTGGCGAACCCTCGTAATAGTTTGGCTCAGTGATTGGCCCGGAACAACCCGTGTACGCGTTGTCCCAAATGGTTGATGCCTCAAGCCAGCAGGTTTCACTGACAGCTTCTTCTTCAAAATCAGAACTGTTGTACATTTCGATGCACCCGTCAGAACTCCATTCCACGCCGGTTCCGTATCCCGTCACTAATGCGTCCCTGACGTAACTGTTTGTTTGAATCAGGGTTTTCCAGCACGCCGAAGCCGTACAGCAGATCAGCATGACTACCAAAAAGACACTGACTTTCTTCATAGTTAAACCTCCGTAAGAGTAAAATCCTGAACCGCTGAGAATGCGTACAGGAAACCGCTGGTAAGTTAGTTCAACGCGATTTCACCCGTCCGGCGAACCACCAGATACCAATGGACACGGCGATCACAATCGTCAGCCACCATCCGATACCAAGCCCGCTTCGCGGCTCCAGGTCTTCGTTGCCACGAAACGGAACCTGAGAGAGCCTTTCATCAAGAATCAGCGGCCCTTTATCGCCAGGTCGTGTGTCGTCTGTAACCAACATTCCTGGACGAGCAAAATCGCCGGGTGTTCGCGTCGCCTCGACTGGCAGTGATTCAATCCACTCCCAACGGAGAATCTCCGTGACATGAGTAACGTTTGTAGTAAGGCTTTCACTGATGATCGCATCCGGGATCTGAATGCCGTCCTGTGCAACATAGTTGAGAGTACGAACGTACGATGTCACGCTCTGTCCTCCTCTCTTCTGCACAGTTTCAATCCGCGTAAGATTCAGATCGAGCTTTCTGGAAAAGTGGTAGTTGAGGGTAGTCATTCCAGCTCTGTCCGCCAACACGATCTCGTCATCGTTTGAAGCCACGACCTTCAACCGACTCGAAATTCCACTTTCGTCGTTAAAGAAGTCTTCGGGCTTAAGTATCCCCAGCCAGCTCAATTCGGGTCCGCTGATGCGGGATCGAAGCATTGGTTGCTCAACGGACATCGTGCTGATGGCGACTCGCCTTTCCGTCGATGACGACGGATCAGACCACGTGGGTATCCAGCGATTTCCGATTTCGCCATCGAAACCAATCACTGTCTGCAAAGTGCCCCATTCGCCTGTGCTCTCGTCATAAACGTCCGTCTTCTCGTCACTCAGAAACCGTTTTGAGCCAATATCGATAGTCATCGTTGCTATGGTGACAATGTCCCGCGGATCTGATTGACTATCTACGTCCGTGACCCTCAACCCGCTGGTCAATGTACGACGTTCAAATCTCAGGACATCACCATGAACTCTCCGCGCTGCGATCGCTTCAATAATCGCATCAAGCTCTGACTCCTGACCTGATTCCCCGACACTGCAAACTGACACGGCCAGGCAGACAGTAATTGTGGCTGTAAGAGAGACTTTCATGGCTATCTGTCCATTACTATGACCTGCAATGGTGCCTGAATGGTATCCCGCCTTGAGTCGTTTCGAAATTCGAGATCAACAACAATTCTGGCGGTACTCATCCGACGCGCTGCAGCCGCCTCGACACAGACATCGTTAGGAGATTGCGAAGACAGGGTGACGCGAATGCCGGGTTCATCCGTGCGCGCTCCAAGCAGTTCGAATTTAGAACCGATGGTTTCGGAGGCCTGTACGGCAACGTTACCCATTGAGAGTTCACTGTCCTTTGTCTTTCGTAAGACAACAGTCCTTGATTCAAAATGTACATCCGGCTGAACACGAAACTGCACAGGTACGCGGAGGTGGCGAACGCCCAGTTCGCTGGATTTGAGCCGGACCTCAACCTGTCTGGTGAGGAATGTACGCGTGTCAACGGGAGCGAGACTCGGGTTCAGCGTCGCGGCAAGATCAAATAACCCACCTTCCGAGGGTGTAATCTTAGTCGATATGCACTTCTCCGGAGATTCAGCATCAACGACTTCCCAGCCCGATCGAGGTGTAATCGTCAACGTCTGAAATGTTGCGGGATCACTCGTGCAACATTGTGCAAAAAACAGCTCAGGCGGTGAAAACGCAGCAGGCAGCAGGCAGGTTCCGGAGACCTCAACCGGCAATGAGCGTCTGCTGTTTCCTATGGCCACTTTGAGTTTGAACGTTGACTTGATCTGGCATTTTCCTCGTTCGGGGTCCGTCCGAATAACGGAAGGACCAGCCCGAACCGGATCAACAGTCAAATTGACCAATAATGGTTGTCCTGAACTCAAATGGGTAGGACCAATTATTGTCGCTTGAGTGCAACCACAAGCGGGCTTAACACCTTCGATCACACTTTCCTCAGAGATTTCTTTGATCAGAATAGGAACCTCCGCGACAAACCTGCCTTCAGTATCCAAGCCCCAGCAATGCGAACCAACAATAATGCTCGGGTTGCTCGAATGAGGAAAGGGAAAGCGGGAGATCGCCACCCCGAGCACGCCAATGATTATGAACACGGACGCTCTCCACACGGTACTTCATTCCTGTCCGTTCGCAAGAACACGGTCGTAGCTAGGAATTTGCGACTGAAATCGGTCGTTTGACTGTCTAACGAATTGCGATCTATGCGGCGGCAGGGATGCCGACTCATAGATCGTGCGTTGAACTTTGCCGCTTCGTGAGTTCGATCAACTCACGGCGGCCCTTGCAGTATCAGTCATGGTGACTCAACTGCTCGGAGAAGATGTTACTGCGGGCGGTGACCACTGTCACCCCCGGATGCGAACTCGGCAGCGGTGCGATTCTGCTGGTGCTGCTGCTGATTCTGGACGCAGCAGTTGTGAGGTGGAGGGAAGAGGCTCCAAAGCAGGAGGCAACAGTAGTGCGAGCG
>JAVKCM010000138.1:0-75170 GCA_040222735.1 Fuerstiella sp.
GTGACATCACCATGGATGTGTGCTTCCCGCAGCAGTGCGCGGATCTCTTCCTCCGTGTGCGGTGTTTCATGCCCCGCATTTTCCACACCCAGTTGTTTCAGAATCACCGACGTGGCCAGATTCAGACTGACCAGCAGCGGATACGACACGACGAAAAAGAATTTCATCGGCACGGCACACCACAACACCATCTTCTCGGGCCGTCGGATGGCGAAGATCTTCGGAGCCTGCTCGCCGACCACCAGATGCAGCGCCGTGATCGTGGAAAAGGCAAAGGCAAAGGCCACGCCATGAATGACGGCGGCGGACGTGACTCCCATGCCGCTCAGCACGGGTTCCACCAGACGGGCGAAGGCCGGTTCACCGACCCAGCCCAGTCCCAGTGAGGCCATGGTGATGCCGAGCTGACAGGCGGACAGCGAATCTTCCATCCGCTCGGCCAGCCAGCGCGCCGTGCCGGAAAACGGACGTCCCTGGCGGACCAGTTCTTCAATCTGACTGCCACGAACCTTTACCAGCGCGAACTCAGCCGCAACAAAGAACCCGTTCAGAGCCACCAGCGCAATGGCAATGCCGACTTCAATCACGTCAATCAGCCATGGTGGCATGAATGTGTTCTTTCTTTCGCCCTACTGAAACATAAACCAGGGATAGGTACGGCAGTGGACAGCATCCTGCTGTTCCGGTGTTAATGACTTCAGCAGCGACAGCTGAGGTTCAAATTCTGTGGTCACGGCGTTTCTGATCTGATTCGTCAGTGCCTGGATTTCCCGTCCGATGTCCCGTGCGGACAGACCCGCCTGATGCGCGGCCTTCAGGCGGTTGACGGCGGCCTCCTTCCGCTGCACCAGTACCTGCAGAGAATCTTCCAGCATTTCGGGAAAGATGTCTTCCCCGAAATGTCGCTGCGGATTGAACTGCAGGTCTCGCAGCGACGACGCAATCTCTTCCAGCCGCTGCAGCTCCTGACGCCTTCGGGTCAGCAGATAACGCGATGCACTGGCAATTGTGAACGCCGGCGGCTCAACGTTCCACCATGAACGGATCAATTCATCCGTAAATCGATCGTACCGGCCGCCACCGGTTCCGTGGACAAACAGGTCTGAGAACAGCAGCCGCAGGACCGCCGTGATCATGGCCCCCCGGGGCACGATCTGGACGTTCTGAAGCAGCAGCGGTTCCAGCGATTCTGCCGTGATGTTGCCTGTGAAGGTGTCAACGGTTCTGCCGTTGGCGATCAGCCGGGTGATGTTGCCTTCGGTCTGAGCCTCAAGGACGTGCCGCCGCTCGCGATTGTGGCTGACCACCCAGAACGGCAGTTCGCAGGTGTCCTGATCGATTTTCAGATTCGGAAACGGGTTTGCGGCGTTCCGAATGCCGTGTTCGTCACGGAATACGTCCAGCGCCGAGTTGTAGGCCGCGGCAAAGCGACGGGGCTGCTTCAGAATATCCGCCGTCTGAGCCAGCGCTTCCGGAAATGAGGCAATCGCCGACAGCGGCAGTTCCAGCATGCGGCCTCCGATTCCATGCTGCCACCGCATGATCAGATTGGCGTCCATCGCGCCGGCCCGGGCCGCGGCTAGCCGGATATAGCCCGTCATGGCCTGTTCCGTGTGTTTCGCTGCCTCCGGTTCTGAGACCCGTCTGAGGTGGTCGCACAGCTTTGCTGAGACCTGCGTCAGTTCAGCCGCTTTTCTCAGGCGGCTGTAAACGTACAGGTTGTTGGTGCTGGCCAGCGAGTCAATCGCGCGGGACGGGACCTGTGCGTCTTCCGACAACTCAGGGTAACTGAACTGCCCCGCGTCTCCGGTATCCGTGTCAATCACGACGGCCAGAGCAATGGCCCCGTTGTCGACGGCAAATTCTTCCGTCGTCTGATACTTGAAGGACAACCCCGAGTGAAATACGACCGGCTGATGCCCGGTCATCACAATGGGCTGGCGGTCCGGATCTCCCGTCAGCAGTCCCGATGCCAGCGGCGGCAGCTCGGCTTCCTCGGCAACACCGTTCAGGCGCAGCACAAACTGTTCAGCCGCCGCCACCAGACGGGATCTGGCTGAACGTCGCCATTCCGCGAGCCGGGTGTTGTCAAACGAACAGGTTTTCAGCACTTCGGACCAGTTCGCCAGCGACGGGTCGATCCGAATGTCAGTATAGAGTGAAGACACAAGGTTGATGGTGTTTGCGTGGAATCCGACAGACAATGGCAGCATGTTACCGACCTGACCGCAGAAAACAAAATCCTGGCCACCCAGTTGATGGCAGGAGGAACGACCAAACAAAAAAGGAACCAGGGGACAGGCATCATTACTCTTCGCCGCCCAACCTTTTGCAGACGACGGAAATGGGACAGCCACCGACCGGATGACGGCCCAAGAGGCCGAACTCGCTTAGAAACGTTCAATCAATAACTCACTGGTTGGTCGCCTTTCGCTCCGCGAAAGGACGCTCTTTTGCGGAGCGAAAGGCGACAATAATTGACCGGACGCTCCTTTCCGGTCGCTCGGAGCCAATCCCGTTTGCTGACCCGCGCCAAACGGGGACTGGCTCGACGGCGCCAGTCGAATCTGGTCCCGCGGCCTCCACGACGACACCTTGCTCCCCCCGGACAAACTCCTCCAACATCCCGGAACATGCCGGCAAATAAATCCCAGGACCAATGGTTGTCACATCACAAACCCGACTGCTCTCTCGGAAAACGGCGTTCATCGCGTCACTCAGAAAAAGCCTGAATGATCCGCCGGGAATATCGTGAATCCCACGGCACCTTTCCGTTCCCAGGCCTGATCGTCAGCAATCCGGTTTTCTCAGGATTCGTCGGACGTTACCATAAGGACCTGCGATTGATCTCTTTTCCTGCCCGGGACTCCACTGTGACCAGACCCCTCACTCGGCCGACATTCTGTTGTCTTCTGTTTCTGGTGGTTTCGCTGCCCGCTGCTGTTTGCGTTGCGAATGAACCGGCGCCAGCGGCGCACTGGGACTTTGAAAACGAACTGCACGCTGAGATGGTCGGCGCGGCGCGACTGGGGGGCAGCGAGCTGCAGGCTCCGCGTTATCCGGATTTCGCCGCGGGCAACAAGGTGCTGCTGTTGCATGCTCCGGCATGGGTTCGAATTCCGGACAGCGGCTCGGACAGTCGATTCGATTTCGACAATGGTGATGATGTCACGTTTGAGGCGTGGGTTCGCGTCGATTCGATGAATGAAAACGTCTATCTGATCGGCAAAGGACGAACAGGTACTTCGGGAATACGGGCGACCAATCAGAACTGGGCCTTTCGACTGCGCCGGACCCGAGCCGGCGCCTGCGTGAACTTTCTGTTTCGAAGTCGCCCTGCCGACGATCATCCCGGCGACTG
This sequence comes from Fuerstiella sp., assembly GCA_040222735.1. Lineage (GTDB taxonomy): Bacteria > Planctomycetota > Planctomycetia > Planctomycetales > Planctomycetaceae > Fuerstiella. Next base: position 3,362 of record JAVKCM010000138.1, read on the forward strand.
GCACCGCTGGACGTCCACAACGGGTTTTTCATCCGGCAGTCGCTGGCATCACGTCGCGGTCAGCTACCGCTTCGGAGACCCGGACAGCATTTGCGGATTTATTGACGGCCAGCAGGTCAAAGGCGTCTGGGACATGGGCGGAGCGACCACGCGGGCACCGGTTGTGGACGACGACGACGTCTGGATCGGTTCCAGCATGGGCGGAAACAAGGGGAATTCTCTGCACGGTGCCATCGACAATCTCAGGATTCATCGCCGACAGGTGTCCGCCGAAGAACTGCTGTCACGATTCCGCTGGGATCCGCCGCCGGTCACCGCACCGCATATTCCGCATGGCAAAGTGGCCGTGCAGCTGTTTGGCCCGCTGGATTCAATCAGTAAATTTCCTCTGGAAACCGAGGAAGCTTTGACCGAATGGTATCAGGATGAAATGGGTTTCGTCCGGCTGCCGCAGAAATACGATTCGTGGGGAGTCCGTGATGACTGGGGCAGCACCGCTCTGGTACGAGCATGGACAGACATGGAACTGCCGGCGGGCGAATACCGGCTGCTGGTCCGGTCGCGCGGCATGGCTCGGCTGACCGTGGACGGCCAGATCCTGCTCACCACGCCACCTCAGAAAAATCGCGCCGGTGCTCATCACGTGGTGGACGACCTGCCTCCCGTTCCGGTGCCCGGCATGAGACCCCATGCCATGAACGACAGCGAACGTATCGTGACGTTTAACAGCGACGGGAAGCGACATCGAGTGTTGTATGAGATCATTGTCGGTGGTCCGAGTTACCGTCTGGAATTCGGCGAAACCTGCCTTGCGATCGCGCCTCCGGACGGCATGTTCCATCTGCTTTCTCAGGTCTCTGAATACCCGCTCACGGACGACGGCTGGCAGAACTTCGTGAACCTGCAGTCGGCCCGTCTGGACAGCATGGATCGGCAGGCACGCACAGAGGCCGGCTCGCTTCAGGACGGTTACTGGGACCGTCGCCACATCCACGCAAAACAGCACCTGCTGCAGAATACAGAACTGGCTTCCATTGACGACCTGATTGCAGCTCGCATCGCAACAGTGAATGAGCAGGCCCGGAAGCAAAACGCTGACCAGCAGCGTCCTGAAGCGTCACCGCAGCAGCAGGCTGGGGTGGACTTCTTCCAGAATCACATTCAACCAATCTTTGATGCCCACTGCACGCGTTGCCATGGCGAGAAACAGCAGGGAGGGCTGCTGATTTCCAGCCGTCAGCGCCTGCTGTCCGGCGGCGATTCCGGTGACCCCGCGATTGTGCCCGGCGTGCCTGCGGACAGTTACCTGTTTCAGCTGGTCAGTGCCCCCGCCGACGATTATCGCATGCCTCCGAAGGGCGACGGCCTGTCTGCACAGGAACTGCAGCACCTGCAGACATGGATTGCAGACGGCGCTGTGATGCCGCCGGCACCGATGAAAACGATTGAACAGCCTCCGATCGTTGATGATGCCACGTTTCTGCGACGAGTCTTTCTGGACACCGTGGGCGTGCCGCCCACGGTAACGGAAGCTCGGACCTATCTGACGGATTCGTCGGCAGACCGACGGAAACAACTGGTGGATCGGCTGCTGCAGGATGATCGATGGGCCGACAACTGGGTTGGTTACTGGCAGGACGCCCTGGCGGAAAATCCGAACCTGCTGAAGCCGACCCTGAACAATACGGGGCCTTTCCGATACTGGCTGCATGATGCACTGTCCGACAACAAGCCGATGGATCGGTTTGCCACGGAACTGATCATGATGCGCGGCAGCACGTGGGGCGGAGGAGCGGCGGGTTTCAGCATCGCTTCTCAAAACGATGTGCCGATGGCAGCGAAGGCCCACGTGATCGGTTCGGCCTTTCTGGGCGTCAATATGAAATGTGCCCGCTGCCATGACGCACCTTATCACCAGTGGAAGCAGGCGGACCTGTTTCAGATGGCCGCGATGCTGGATCGGAAGCAACTGAAGCTGCCGGCTTCAAGTACGGTGCCGGCCGCTTTTTTTGAGAAGCAGGAACGGCGATCCCTGATCGAAGTCAGCCTGACCCCCGGTGCCGAAATTGCCGCTCATTTTCCCTTTGCCGAACTGGCTCCGGTCGTGGAAGACAGCGTGCTGACAGATCCGTCCGACACGCGCGAACGGCTTGCCGCCCGGGTCACGGGCTCCCGCCGATTTGCGGAAGTCATTGCCAATCGTATCTGGAAGCGACTGATGGGGGCGGCTCTGGTTGATCCGGTGGATGACTGGGAGGGAAATCCGCCCACCGACCCCGAGCTGCTGGCGGGGCTGGCAGATCGCCTGATCAGGGCGGAATACGACCTGAAGGAATTTGCCCGACATATCTTCACCAGCGATGTGTATCAGCGCCAGGCGCTTGATCCACCGTCCCGCCGCGAGCGGCATTTTGCCGGTCCGTATCGGCGTCGTATGTCGGCCGAACAGGTGGTTGATTCGGCGTTCCATGTGGCTGGACAGCAGATGACGACCGAGATGCTGACGCTGGATGTGGAAGGCACGCTTCCCGCCAGCCGATTTCTGAATTTCGGCTTTCCAAAGCGTTCGTGGGAATTCACCACTCTCGCCAATGAACGCGACCGACCCAGTCTGGCCCTGCCTCGGGCACAGGCGATCGTGGATGTGCTGACGGCATTCGGCTGGCGCGACTCACGCCCCGAACCGGAAACGGAACGCGAACAGGCTCCCAATCTGATTCAGCCGGGTGTGCTGGCCAACGGCACCGTCGGCGTCTGGCTGACACGGCTGTCGGACGACAGCGGCCTGACAAAGATGATGCTGACTGAACAACCCGTGGAAGAACTCGTGAATCAGCTGTTTCTGAGAATCCTGACGCGTCAGCCCACAACGGAAGAACACGCTGAATTCGTGGGGCTGCTGGAACCGGGATATCACAACAGAGTCGTTCCTGCCGACCAGATCGGAACGGCTTATGAAGAACGCCGGTTTCCGTACGTGTCGTGGTCGAACCATCTGAATGCGGAGGCCAACGTGATCAAAATGAAGATGCAGGAACTGGTGCGTCAGGGGCCGCCGCCGACACGCTTTCTGAAATCAGACTGGCGTGAACGTGCCGAAGACGCCGTCTGGTCCCTGCTGAACAGCCCCGAGATGGTGTTGATTCCCTGAGCATTTCTGCACCGTCGGGCCGCATTTTCTGTCAACAACCCTGATTCTGTTCTGTCCGCGAAAGGGCCGGCATCTGCCGGCAGGCCACACTACCATGCAACGACGCGATTTCCTGCAGACCACAACTGCCGCCGCCAGTGCCGCTGCCACCTCCGCCGTCGGCATTCGGCCGGCCGCTGCTGCGGACGCCCGTCTTTTTCGATCGGGCAGGGCCGAACACTGTATCATGATCTGGCTGGGCGGCGGCATGGCTCAGATTGACACATTCGACCCCAAAACCATCGGAGACGCAAAAGCCAAGAAGGCCGGAGCTTATTATCCGGCCATTGACACCGCGGTGCCCGGAGTCCAGGTCTGTGAACATCTGAAGCACACAGCCCGTCTGATGGACCGCGTCACGGCGCTCAGAACCGTTCACCACAACGTGGTGGATGAACATGCCGCGGCCACGAACCGCATGCACACCGGACGTCCGACCAGCGGCACCGTACAGTATCCGTCACTGGGGTCGATGATTGCTCATGAACGAGGTGCCGCATCGTCCGGCGTGCCCGCCTATATGCTGATCGGTTACCCGAATCTGACCCGGGGACCCGGCTTTCTGGGACAACAGGCCGGCTTTGTCTACCTCACCGATATTCAAACCGGTCCGGCCGGACTGGCCCGCCCCACCGACATCAGTTTGTCGCGCCAGCAGCGCCGCGAACGACTGCTGACCACGGTCCGGAACGCCGGGCAAAGCCGATTCGGTCAGGACGAATTCTTCACCCAGTATGATGCCGCGGTGGCGGAAAGTCTGCGTCTGTCCGGACCGCAGTTCATGAAGGTCTTTGATCTGCAGACAGAATCCGATTCCGTCAGAAACGACTACGGCGACGGATTCGGGCAGCGTCTGCTGCTGTCGCGGCGGCTGTGTGAAGCCGGAGTTCGTTTTGTGGAAGTGTCGCACAACATGAACTTTCGCAACGGCACCGGCTGGGATACTCATAACGACGGACAGCTGAATCAGCATCTGTTGATTCAGGAACTTGATCAGGCGCTGGCGGCACTTGTGCGTGATCTGGAATCCCGCCAGATGCTCGACCGGACGCTGATCATCATCAATACAGAGTTCGGCCGACCGGCTCAGTTTGATTCCGGTGGTGGACGCGGACACCATTCCAAATGCTTTTCCATGGTGCTGGCCGGCGGTGGACTCAGCCATTGCGGGGCATGGGGAGTCAGCAATGAACTGGCCATGGAACCGGTTCAGGATCCGGTATCTGTCCCGGACGCATTTGCGACCATTCTGGCATGCCTGCAGATTGATCCCACGAAGTATCTGTACGATGGCGATCGCCCGGTCCCGATTACGGACCAGGGGCAGCCCATCGGCCGGCTGTTTGCCTAGTGGATAATGGCTGTCCCGTGAGCCCCACCGGTGTCCGCCCCTGGCTGCTCACCATACCTCGATGGCCGCTCACCGCCACAAGGCCATCCGGGTCGGACATGGTGATCTGAAGGAAGCCGCGGCCGGGCGCTGTTCGCTTTGGCTGGCGTCGGAACAATCCGTTGCATGGGCGGACACGGCGGACACGGCGGACAGACCTGGCGAACGCGGCGAGTCCGGCGACGGCAGGGCACCGGATTCGTTTCAGCAACTGGCTTGTCTGGCCGCATGGATGGGCAGAGATCGCAGGGGGCACGTCCTGACGCGGCTGCGTCTTTTTTGCGACCGGATCACGGGGAATGCTGCGTTTTGACGTATGTTGAGCGAACCTTTTCGTTACCTTGGTCTAAGGAGTCATGTCTGCCATTGGTCTCGGCTGCATACCAGCTGCGATCGCCGCAAACAGACCGATCCTCATTCAAAAAACGTCCATCTGTCGACGGCCTCTTCCGGGCCGTATTTCCTGCGTGAGCATTGATTATGAATCAGGCCATTGTCGATCCGTCAGAACTGCGTCGATTCGCTCAGACGCTGCGAAGATTCAACGAAGAACTCAGCGATAAGACAGCGGCGATCTCAGGGCAGCTGAATACCCTGGCTCAGACGTGGCGGGACAAAGAGCATCTGAAGTTTTCTGAGGACTTCGCCGGCAATATGAAAGCGCTGAGCCGCTTTGTGGAGTCGAATGAAAGCTACATCCCCTACCTGCTGCGGAAAGCTCAGCTGATCGAAGAATACCTGCAGCAGCAATAGAATCAGGAACGATCCGGGGCGGTATTCTTCGTATCGTTTCCGGCCGTTTCAAACGACTCAGCCGATGCTTCCGTGAGTACCATTATGGTCGAATCAGCCAATGTGAGATCAATCGAAGCCATCACACGGTTTCACGCCGCCGTGCTGCGGTTTCAGGAAGACGCCCGCTTGTGCGTTTCCTCTCTGGAACTGCAGCTGCATCGAATCATCGCCTGGCTGGAACAGGACCGACCTGGATTCTGGAAACGCGAGATCGAGCTGTGTTATCGCGAGCTGGGCGAAGCGCGTGTGCGCCTTCACCAGTGTAAAATGCGCAAGGTGGGTGACTTCCGGCCAACCTGTTTTGAAGAACAGAAGGCGATGGAAAAGGCAAAACGAGATCTCGAGTTTGCCCGCAGTCAGGTTCCCGTCGTCAAGCTCTGGAATGTCAGCGCACAACACGAAGCCAACGAATATCACGGCCGGGCATCCCAGCTGACGCAGATGCTGGAACGGGAAGTGCCACGACTGCTGGCGCTGCTGCAGCAGGCTGTCGATCGGCTGGAGGCTTATGAAAACGTTCAGCTGCCGGATGGCGTAGCCGCGCCCCGTCAGTCACAGGCAGAGGACAGAACGACGGCTGACACAGAGCCGGCGGGGGAGCAATCGGACGGTGAAGAGGCAACCGCCGGTGAAGAGGCAACCGCCGGGGAGGAGGCAACCGCCGGTGAGGCAGCGGCGGGTGAGACAGCGGCCGGTGAGGCACAAGCAGGTGACGCACAGACCGCGGGTGAAGAGACGATTCGGGAATCCAGTGCTCCCGAAATGCGCAGCAAATTGGCCCGGAGCCCCGGCCGGTCGGCTGCCGAAGACGCAGAGCATCAGGAGACATCATGAGAAACGCAGATTTTCTGTCACCCGCCGCGCGGCTGGAAGACGCCATGAAACAGCTCGAAAAATCGTGGATGGACACCTGCGAGGAATGGTCCGACCCGGTCAGCCGGCACGTGGAAGACGACTATCTGATGCCGCTGAAAGGACAGGTGCGGGCCATGCTGGACACCGTGGAAAAGCTGGCGGGCGTCATGGCGAAGGCAGAACGCGCATGCTCACACCCGCGTGAGCTGAACCAGTGGCTGTAAGAGAATCAGAGTTGCTGACGGAGTCCGGAGAGCAAAATTCGTTTCCTGACCTGACAGGAGCGTATTCCCGGACACAAACCACCCGTCTGGATGCGGCGACGCCGCCACTTTGGTACATGTCAGAAGACAACTCAGGGCCGATTCGGGTTCATCGCGACGATTGACACATCAGGCAGCGGATATGGATTCAAGACAGGTATCGATCAATGTTCAGCTGGACGCCGTCTCACGCCTTGCGGCCGACTGCGAGACCGATCGAGCGCAGCTGCTGCAGGTGCAGCATCGGATTGCTGAACTGACGCGCAGTCGGGACCGAGAGCTGGCTGAACTGCAGCAGGCCACTGCCATGCAGCTGCAGGCAGAACAGACTCGGATTCAGTCTCAGGCGGAACGCGAGCTGGAGACACTGCAGCTGGACATTCAGTCGCGTCTGGAATCGCTGAAGGAAACGCACGCCCGAAGTTCCCGCAGTCTTTCCACACGTCTGCAGGACGGTGTCAGCACTCTGGAAGAACGTCGACAATCCGAGTTGTGGGTCCTGCAGTCGGTGATGGACGAAGACGTCGACGACGGACCGGTTATTCAGTTTGACCGCGAAGTCGAAACCTTTGCCACTCAGAAGGCATTTCTGGACGAACGGCTGGAACAGCTGGAACAGCAGCTGCGGCAAAGCAGCGAACTGCTGGACCATTGTCATGCGTCGGCGGACGCCAGTCTGCCCGAGCCACAGCTGACGGTTCGCCGCCGGCTGGAACTGCGGGACGCCGCCGTTCGCGCCGGCGACGAAGCACTGGCGGAAGCCGAAAAACTGCAGCGGATGCAGCTGCCTCAATGGGTGAAGGGATTTCGGATCTGGGGCTTTGGTCTGCTGGCTTTCGTGGTTCTGTGGATTCCGATTCTGGCGGCGAAAGCAGACCTGCGGCAGTTTATTAATCCGGAGCTCGCACAGCCGGACTGGAAATGGGCGGCAGTGGCGGCGCTGATCGCTTTGTCTGTTGTGGTCCTCGGCAGCTTCATGGTGCTGTTCACGGTACAGAACAGACTTCGCGACCGCTTTCAGCAGCTGCTGCAGCATACGGCCGATTCCCGACAGGCCCGCAGTCTGTGGGAACAGAAGTCTCAGCAGCACATTGACCGGCTGGCCGCGGAGGCGGACCAGTGGCGGCAGCAGATGGAAGAACGCCGTGTCGAACAGACTCGGAAGGTGATGTCCGAGATCGATTCACGCGTGGCCGCGCTGAAAGCGGAAGTCGCCGGAAAGATGGCTGAAATCGACCGGGAACTGCAGCGTCAGTCTCAGCAGATTCATCAGGAAAAAGCGGCCGCCGAAGCCCGTGTACACGCCCGGTCAGAACGAGAAACAGAATCTGTTCGGAAACGAACGGCAGAATTACTGGCCACATCACAAAGCAACTGTGAACGGCGGCATCAGGAATCCTCGGACGCTCTTCAGAAAGAAGCAGAGCGACTGCTGAGTTCATGGAAACGCAGTGTGGAACAACTGCGGCAGATCAGCCGGACATCGACGGGCGTAGCGGCAGCTACCCTGGGATGGCCGGTGTCGGAGCCGGAAGCGTGGAAACTTCCGGAAACAATGCCCGCCTGTATCTCTGTCGGCAACCTGCGCGTGACGGCTCCGGCCCCACCGGATGTTTCGACGTCCGACGACGCCACGAGTCTGCGTCTTGAGCTGCCGGCAGTGCTGCGTTTTCCTCAGGATACATCGATTCTGGTGGAACACGATTCGGCCGGTCGGGAAGCGGCGCTCAGTTTTCTGCGGACTCAGATCCTGAAGCTGCTGACTGTAATTCCGGCGGGCCGCGTGCGCTGGACGCTGATTGATCCCGTCGGGCTGGGACAGAGTTTTTCGGCGATGATGCACCTGGCCGATTTTGATGAGCTGCTGATCCACAGCCGGATCTGGACAGACAGTTCTCAGATCCGCGGCCAGCTGCAGAAAGTCACTGAGCACATGGAGAATATCTTTCAGACCTATCTCCGAAGCCAGTTTGAAACCATCGAGGAATACAATGTGTCGGCGGGTGAGGTCGCGGAACCGTACCACTTTGTGGTGGTGGCCGGCTTTCCGACGGCGTTCACGGACGAATCCGCCAGACACCTGTCGTCCATTCTGACCAGCGGCCCCCGTTGCGGCGTCCATGCACTGGTCGCCTGGAATCCGACTCAGGGAACGCCGCCATCATTTGACGTCGAGGACCTGACCAACAACTGCATTCGATTTGAGGTGGTGAGCGATACGATTCAGCCGGTTCAGTCGTTTTCCAGTGCGGTTGTATTTGAGCCGTTCGGGGAGCCGCCGGCAGACGATTATGTGAAGCTTGTGCGCGAAGCCGGCGAACAGTCACGGGACGCCCGGCGGATTGAAGTTTCCTTCAACCGCATCTCTCCGCGGCCCGACGACATCTGGAGTCATTCAACAGCCGAAGGCATCGACCTGCCGATCGGCCGCGCCGGAGCCGCCCGGCTGCAGTACCTGCGACTCGGACGCGGCACGTCTCAGCACGTCCTGATCGCCGGTAAGACCGGATCGGGCAAGTCCACCTTTCTGCATATTCTGATCACCAATCTGGCACTGCATTACAGCCCGGATGAAATTCAGTTTTATCTGATCGACTTCAAAAAGGGCGTCGAGTTTCGCACCTATGCGGCCAATCGCCTGCCGCACGCCCGCGTGGTGGCTATTGAAAGTGACCGTGAATTCGGGCTCAGCGTGCTGGAACGGCTGGACGAAATTCTGCAGGAACGGGGCGAATTGTTCCGTGAACGCGGCGTGCAGGATCTGCCTTCGTTTCGCCATAAGTTCCCGGGCGAAACGATGCCGCGACTGCTGCTGCTGATTGACGAATTTCAGGAATTCTTCGTTGCGGAAGACCGGGTTTCCGCCCGCGCTTCGCTGCTGCTGGACCGGCTGGTGCGACAGGGCCGGGCCTTCGGTATTCATGTTCTGCTCGGATCACAGACGCTCGGAGGCGCCTACTCGCTGGCTCGCAGCACCATGGGACAGATTGCGGTCCGGATCGCTCTGCAGTGCAGTGACAGCGATGCTCATCTGATCCTGAGCGAAGACAACACAGCGGCCCGCCTGCTGTCCCGCCCGGGTGAAGCGATCTACAACGATGCCAACGGTCTGCTGCAGGGGAATCACCCGTTTCAGATTGCCTGGCTGGAGGAAGATCGACGCGAAGAGGCCATCCGAACCATGTTGTCCGGACCGCGAAACCAGACCATGCAGGACTATGGCATGATCGTCTTCGAAGGCAATGTGTCTCCTACCGCGGAACGCTGCGGGCCATTAAATGCTTATTTGTCCAGTCGCGAGGACGCCACGCGCAGGTCGACGGACGCCCTGACGGTCTGGCTGGGGGAACCCGTGGCCATTGCGGCTCCCACACGAATCGAACTGCGACGGGCCAGCGGACAGAACCTGCTGATCGTCGGTCAGGACGAAAATCAGATCGATTCTATTCTGGCCTACACGATTCTGACCAGCGCTGCGCGTCCCGGAGCAGAACACTCAGAAGGTTCCGCACGTCAGCTGACACTACTGCACGACGGTCGGGATGAAGAATCGCAGCAACGGTTTCTGGACCTGCAGACGCAGCTGCACTGGGAAGCCTTCGTGCTGAGCCCGGCCGATCACTGTGCCGCCGTGGTGGAACGTTTCTATCAGGAACTGGTAGCGCGGGAAGAAGACGCCGGCGCTGCCAGCAAGGGCGAACAGATCCTGATCGTCCGGAACATCGGCCAGTTTCGCAGTCTGCGAAAAGATGATGACGACTTCGGACTGGGGGGATTCGGAGCCGCAAAGGAACTCACGACAGCCGGCATGTTCAGCGATCTGCTGAAACGAGGCCCGCTGGTCGGCATTCATACGGTAGTCTGGTCTGATTCGTTCAGCAACGCCATTCGCTGGCTGTCCGCCTCACTGCTTCGTGAGTTCGAGAACCGCGTGGCGTTCCGCATGAACCAGACCGACTCGGCCAGTCTGGTCGATTCTCCGGTGGCCGCCTCACTGGCTCCGGGCCGTGCGATCATCTACCGCGACCAGACCGGCACCACGGAAAAATTCAGAACCTTCGCATGGCCTTCAGCAGAATGGCTCAGTGTCGTCATGGCTCCGGACAAGCCGATTCAGGACAAGTCTGCTCCGGACAAACCGACTCCGGACAAGCCTGTTCAGGATACGTCGACTCAGGATACGTCGGCTCAGGACAAGCCGGCTCAGGACAAGCCGGCTCAGTCGAACGACTTCGACATTGACTCTCTGACGATTGAATAACGTATCACCAGCGGCCAGCAGGACTACGTCCGTATGACGGACTTCCAGGTCCGTCATGATCAAAACCGACCGAATGCAACCGTGCAGAGCCCACCGTACACACTCGCAGCGGACCGCAGCACGGTTTTATCGCTCGCGTGAAATTCCCAGAATCGTGGCCGCGTCCTGAATGGCGGCGTGTTCCCACAGAGCTCGTTCCACAATAGCACTGGGGTGATGGCCGGCCCGGCTGAAGCCCTTCAGAATCCGCACCACGGCGCTGGAAAGTCTGAGCTGCACGCGGGCCGTGCCCGATGTTTCTGACGCCTGTACCATGCGCTGAACGTCTTCGGCGGATCGTCGGCCTTGATTGGGCACCGGTCGTTCTGCTGAGGCAGGTCGGCGGCTGTGTGTCTGCCGGCTGTGTGGCTGCCGCGTCGACGACTTCTTTAAACCTGACTTCACGGGCGCCTCAGATCCGCCGGCAGCTGTGCCCGGGCGGGCCTTGACCGTAGCCAGACATTCAGTGGCCGCGAGCAGAAGTTGTTGTTCGATTTCGACACGCGTTAAGACATCAGCACCGGCGGCTGGCTGTGTGGCATCGGAATTCGTCCGTTCCGCCGGGTCGATGCGCAAATGTCGGCCGGCGATCAGGCGTTCGGCGGCACGACTGGCAGCGGACCGACGATCGACCGGTTCTGACGGCCCGGATGCTTTTCGCGGACAAATGCGCTGTAGTGGTCGTGCCATCAGTCAACCTGAACTTTCGCAACGAGTCTGAGAAGCACCACCAGATCCGGCGACAGCCGGGACTCAGATTCCGTTCAGGATGGTTCGTGAAAGCGTGCGGCGGAACGACTTTTGGTCTGCCGAAACATGGCCGCTCTTTTCGCATCGGCAGATTCTGCCGAACGGCTTGAGGAAATTCGGCGACATTGCGCCATGCCTGACAAACCAGACACGTCATCGCAGTGGCAGAAAGATGTCCGTCCGCAACTCTTCTTCCGGTGTGGTGGCGGGATCGCTTTTATAGATTTCAAACGTGGCGATCTTCTTCTGCTTCAGTTTCCTGTACCGCACGTGCTGATGGGCGGCACTCCATCCGTTGCCAAGATGCTCGTAGCTGCCGATGTGCTCGACACCGAATGCTCTGCAGGCGGGCAACGACCATTCGGAAAGTCCCTCCGGAACAGGCAACTGGCTGTCTGCAATGGTAAGACCGGTCGTGTAGACCACCACCTGAGCCTTCATGTCGTAACTGTGATACACAGAGATTCTTTGCCCGTCCGTCGGCAGCCCGGCGGCCTGGAACTTCTGGCTGGCTTCCTCGCAGGCCTGCTGCATCGAAGGACCGATGTCCTTCATGGAACAGGTCTTGCGGACCCCGGCCATCCGCAGCGGTCCCGCATCCACGATTCCCGTGATATGGGTCTGCGATCTGATCTGACCGGTCTCTAGCCATTCCTTCAGCATTCTGAGGCCGCGTACATAGTCCATGCCGATGAAGGTCTCCATCATGGAACGCATCCAGAACAGAAAGAAGGGCAGTGAGCCCTTCATCCGCCAGGTCAGATGAGTACCTTCACCGGAAGGTTCCAGTTCAAACGACACGTCTGAGACGGATTTGAAGGGTTTCTGAAATCGAATCTCATCCAGAATCAGTTGTCCGGGCTTCAACGTCCGGTGCTCGATTTCTCCCGCCCCGACGACCTCGCCAGTCCACGAATAGACCGACCCCACGGATGAAGAATCGTCGGTCACCGTCACCTCTGCGGTGGGTTCTGCACACAGCCACGGTGACCATGTGGTCCATGTCCCGAAATCGGAAACCGCCTCAAACACTTTCTCCGGTGATGCCTTGATCACGGTGGAACGGTGGACTTCGAACTTCGGCATCTGAGCGTTCCTGAAGCGACTGGGGAACTGGGGAACTGGGGAACTGAGGGACTGGAGGACTGGCGGCCCCGGGATATCAGAGGAACGGATCACTGAGTCGGGGACATCCGGGCAAAAGGCTTCCGATGTCTTCAGGATTGTCCGATCAATTATTGTCGCCTTTCGCTCCGCGAAAGAGCGCCCTTTCGCGGAACGAAAGGCGGCCAACCAGTCTGTTATTGTCCGAACGTTTCTTAAGGCCACGTATCCGGCAGTGAACAAAGGCCAGACCGGACTTATTGTTCATGCCGTTGCAATTTGTGCAAGCGAGTCGCCGTTTCGCGGGCTCTATGAACGAACGCCGTTCTGGCGGCGGCCTCGGAGACCTGGCCGAATCATCGGCTGCCGGGACCGCTGTCGTCACCCTGAGTACGCGGCGCCAACCAGTTGCGGCGCTGAGTACGACGGTAGACACAAATGGCCGCAGATCCTGCCTGACGGGATTTTCTGTCGAACGCAGAAATCACGGCAGATCCGGGCAGTTTGTGATTTCCGCACAACCAATCCGCAGTCCGGCACACTGAATGCTTCGTGTGACCTTTCGTAACGAGATCAACCGACGGCTGTGCGTCCCGTTTCGGCATTGCCATTGACGCCGGAAACTCAGGAAACGCAGGCAACCTGCCTTCGGTCGCGACATCCGTTGCATCCAGAATCATTCCATTCCAGTGAACCCATTCCCCCCATTCGATGTCAAATCCGCTGAACAGAAATGAAAGGAATCCACTCATGAATTTCAGCTCAATCAACCTGCAGCAGCAACTGCTGGAAACCGCCGCCGGCCAGTCTGTTTACGATGCGCTGGTTCAGGCCAACGTCAATCCTCAAACCGTTTCACTCGAACTGGTCAAGCAGATGCTGGTGGCCGAGTACGCGTATCGCAGGACAATGGGAGCCCAGCCATCGAGCGGCGCCGGCCAGTTCGGCTGCGCACTGGCGGTCTGCTGAAGGTGACGCGGACCGTGTCCTTCTGAAACTGAAAGCGGGCAGAGCGGGCAGCGCTGGCACTCAGGGCCTTCAACCTGCCTCTGCCCGCTTTCACCGGTCAGAGCTTGTTGCGGAGATGCACAGTGATGGACGAAGAGCGTGTTCAGCCGAAGCTCACAAGCCTTTGTCCAAGGCCCCCGGCCTGACGGGGCGGCACTGGATCGTCAGTGTTTTCCTATCTGGGTTTTTCATTCCGGTCCTGATTGGCGCGCTGTGTCGTGCCAGGCCGTCCGGGCATCGTGATGACTCTGATTGTTATTGCGTTTCAGTGAATTCCACCTGGTGAAAATGATGGCTACTGCTTAGCCAATTTTGCCTTTGCTGCTCTGAGGATCGGATACGTGTCTGTGAACACGTAGTCTTCTGCTGCCCCTGAGTGGCAGGTGTTGCACGATTCGGTCTTCATGCGAGCACCTGTCGGGCTGTAGTTGGGGGCCTCACCGAATCGGAAGAACGCCCAGCCACCCGGTTCGTCACTGAACCGCTTCTTGTCTTTCACCATGGCTTCAAGGCTGATGAAGTCACCTTGAAAATAACCATTGCCGCTCGGCATCGACTTGCCGCCGACTGACACGAGTTCTTTCAGGATGATCGTGCCATCGGGGAACTCGCCCGTCCGCTTGTAAGAAGCGAAGCTGCCGGGATCGATGTAGACGTTGTGGAACTCGGGGAATGCAGCCTTCCCGTCGTTCATGTCGTTTGGCGTGACCGGTGCTCCGACAAAGACCCACTCATGGTGATCTGCCGGGCGTTTCAACTCGCCATCCGTCGAGTAACGAGCCGCTGCCATCACCGGCTTCGACACTGGGCCAGCATCGACAGTCTGTGCCGATACAGACGGCGAATCAGAGGTTCCACATCCGGCGACCAACGCTGCGACGGTGCCCGACGCAAGCAACAATACGAATGCTCCGCTCTTCCAATTCTTCATTTCTGTGACCTCCATTTTGGGTGATGACTGTCACTGACCTGCTCAGGTCAGTTGGTATGGCGGTCGTTAAAGCAATGGAGGTGCCAATAGCGTGACGAAACCGCAGGATGTGTCGTAAAGCGTTTATAGGTAGCATGTTGAGTATTGTGGCCTTGTTTTGGCGATGCCACTGTAGATACGATATGTCGTGCCTCGTGACGAAATGCCGTGATCTATCTGAGGCCGCAGGAGAATTCGAGATGACCAGTTCGCAAACCCAACCTCCCCGACCGCACGTTGATCCTGACGCTACGCTTCGCTCGATCATGGAAGGGACGGCAAACGCCAAAGGCGATCACTTCTTCCGGTCGCTGGTGCAATATCTTGCTGTCTCGCTGAACGTGAAAGCGTCATTCGTCGCCGAGTTCAACGCTGACAGGACAACGGTGTTGACACTGGCTGTATGGGCGGACGGCGGACACGTTCCAAACTTTGAATTCGACATCGAAGGGACGCCCTGCAAACGTGTGCTCACGGGGGCGATTCAGCACTACGGCGATGACATTCAGCAGACATTTCCAACCAACGAGCTACTGCGACAGCTTGAGGCTCGCAGCTATCTGGCGATTCCGCTGACGGATGACGCCGGGGAAGTTGTCGGACATCTGGCCGTGATCGACGACAACCCGCTCGAAGCCGACGGGCGGGAACTTTCGATCTTCCACATCTTTGCGGCACGTGCGACGGCGGAACTGGTGCGGCGTCAGACTGAACGGGAGCTTGACGACAGCCGTAAGAGAGAAGTCCGGCTACGAACAGAAAGACAGCGAATCGAAGCCGAGGTCGTCTATCTCCGGGAAGAGTTGCGTGCCCGGTCAGACTTCTCTGAGATCGTGGGCGAGAGCGACGGGATCTGGAAAGTGCTCCGAAACATCGACATGGTCGCTCCGACTGACAGCACCGTACTCATCCTCGGAGAAACGGGAACCGGCAAGGAACTGGTAGCGAGAGCCATCCATCGCAACAGCAAAAGAAGTAATGGTTCGTTCGTCAAAGTGAACTGTGCGGCGCTTCCCGAATCGTTGCTGGAAAGCGAACTGTTCGGTCATGAGCACGGAGCTTTTACCGGGGCAACTCAGCAACGGACAGGGAGATTCGAACTTGCTGACGGAGGGACGATTTTCCTCGATGAGATCGGGGAGATGCCGCTGCCTGCTCAGGCACGGCTGCTTCGAGTCTTACAGGAGCAGGAGTTGGAACGAGTTGGCAGCAGTCAGACAATTCGGATCGATGTGCGAGTTCTCGCAGCCACGAACAGAAATCTTCTCGACATGGTGGATGAAGGGACGTTTCGGGAAGACTTGTATTACCGCCTGAACGTCTTCCCGGTTCAGATACCTTCCCTTCGAGACAGAAAGGAAGACATCCCGACGCTCGTTCGTTTCTTCCTGGCGAAGCTGTCGGGACGACTTGGGAAGGTCATTGAGAACGCTCCGTCCGAAGTGATTGCAACGCTTCAGAATTACTCGTGGCCGGGCAACGTCCGTGAACTCGAAAACGTCATCGAACGGGCAATGATCCTGACAACGGGTGACTCCCTTCAGCTACCAGCCGGTGTGATTCCAGCCCGTCGAGGCCGGTCGCCAAAGAATCCAGCACTCCGCCCGCTTTCGCTCGTTGAAAGCGAACACATTCGTGCTGTACTCGACTACACAAACGGCGTGATTGCCGGTCCTCATGGGGCGGCAAAGATTCTCGAAATGAATCCGAATACGCTTCGCAGTCGGATGGAAAAGCTCGACATCAAAGTGGAACGCTCTCATGACGCCTGAACAGCGAGTCAAGGCGACCGGCTCGAATGTGGCTACATCTGCGAGAAGGAACTGGGCCAGGGCGCAACGGCCAAAGCCCTGCTGGTCACAAAGGAAGACCAACAGTTCGTTCTGAAAGTCGCTCTTTCAGAAGACGACAATGCCCGTCTGCACGACGAAGCCGAAGCCCTGCGATCCATTCACAGCGAGTTCATCGTTGCCATCCATGACGAGATCGAGATGGCTGGCCGCACGGTGCTGGTATTGCATACCATTCCAAGCCCAGAGGCAACTTCAGCTTTCGTATAAAGGCAGGCCACTGAAGCAGGTTTACATCCCAGACTTCATCTGCTTTGAACAGATCATTGTTGAGATTAAAGCCGCTTCAAAACTGTGCGACGACAATAAAAATGGCCACTTTGCGACGAATCGCAAGTGGCCATTGTCGATGGAGGCGGCGGGTCTTTGGTGGTGATTTTAGCGTGTGTCGTAAGTGCTGAAACCAGCGTGGTTTCTGGATTTTGACGGTTTGGGGTGTAGGCTGAAAATCAACATTCCAGCCCCTCAGATCAACATTTTCAGGGGGGCGAAAATCAACAAGTCCAACGGTCATGGTCGCCGGTGTTGAATGTTACACCTGAGCCGTTTCTGTTCCGAGATACCTGAACACTGTTCGTTCACTGACGTTGAGTGCATTGGCGATTTCAGGGGCGGTCATTCCCTTGTCTCGCAGTTCCTTTGCCCTCTTGGGTTTTCCTTTCGTTGTTCCCTTCTGGCGTCCCTTGTAGACGCCCTTCTTCTTGGCAACTTCGATACCGGCAGACTGACGTTCCTTTCGATACTCCCACTCAATTTCCGCCAGTCCCATGAGAAGTGCAGCGAGGGTGCGACCGATAGCCCCATTGAATTCAAGCTGTTGGGTCACGACGACGATCTTCAACCCACGGTCTGCCCAATCCGCAAGAATGGTCACACCATCTTGAAGACGACGTGAGAGCCGATCCAGCTTCCACAGAACGACGCTCTTGACCTTGCCTGAGAAGATGTCGGCTTGCAGACGCTCGAACTCTGGTCGCTTCGTGGTGCGTCCACTTTCTTTGTCCGCATACCATTCCACCTGTTTCGGGTCGATGCCGTTGGCGTCCAACCACTTTTGGATTTCAGCACGTTGGCTGTCATCCTTCTGGCGACGGCTGGAAACTCGAACGTAACAGGCGATGCTCATGGTGGTCTCCGTTGAGAGGTTTCCATGATTGTATCGCCGACGCCGGAACTGTCAAGTAGGGTAAAGTCTATTTGTCGCACTCCTCGTCCGTCCGAAACGCCAGAATTGCAGGGAAAAACTCGTCGCCAGACCGCTTGACCCTATTTGGCAGGGCGGCAAGATGGTAGAATGCTGTTGAGTGCAACAGAAGCCGTCTTGTTCGAGGTTCATCCATGAAGCGTTCCACACCTGCCGTTCGCCTACTCGCCCTTTTCCTCCTGACCTTCCCATGCGTCCCCGCTGTTATCGGCGACGACTCACCCGCTTCGGAGAGATTGCGGAAGCAGGCGGAACAGTTCCCTGAGAAGGTTGTCGAAGTTGCGGAAGGCGTCTACACGGCGGTCGGATACAGCGTGTCGAACGTGTCGATGATCGTCGGGGATGATGGCGTCATCATCATCGACACTGGCTTGGATGTGTCTGGTGCATCGAAGATCGTTGAGCAGTTCCAGAAGTTCACCGACAAGCCTGTCAAGGCGATCATCTATACTCACAGTCACGGCGACCATACGGGGGGCACGACGGCTTTCTTCGGCAAGGAAAGACCACAGATTTGGGCAAGGTCAAACTTCGGCAGCGAAGCGAAGCCGTGGGACGACGGCGGCGTCACATTCCACAGGGTTCGAGGGGCGAGGCAGGGCGGATTCAAGTTGCCACCTGAGCAGCGGATCAACAACGGCATCGCACCTGCTCAATATCCAAAGCGGGGTGGAGAGGTATTTGGATCGGCAAAGGAAACCGAACCAACCCACACGTTCGACGGTGAACGCAAGCAGATCGCAGTTGCCGGTGTGACTCTTGAACTGATTGCTGCCCCTGGCGAAACCAATGACGGGCTTTGTGTCTGGTTTCCCAAGCAGAAGGTATTGTTCGCTGGCGACACTTTCTACCGATCCTTCCCCAATCTCTATGCTATCCGAGGAACGCCCAATCGCAGTGTTCGACTGTGGGCGAATAGTTTGGATACGATGGTCAAGTTGAACGCCACATCACTTGTCCCCGGTCATACACTGCCTGTCCTCGGCGAGAAGGAAACCAAGCAGGCTTTGACTGATTATCGTGATGCTGTTCAATTCGTTCACGACAAAACTGTCGAAGGGATCAACAAAGGACTCACCCCCGACGAACTGGTTGAATACGTCAAACTTCCCAAGCATCTTGCTGAGAAGGACTATCTCCAACCCTTCTATGGCAACGTCGAGTTTGGAGTGCGATCCATCTTCAACTTCTACTTGGGTTGGTTTGATGGAAACCCGACAACCCTATTTCGACTCACACCGAAAGAGGAAGCGGAAAGGATGGCGAAACTCGCTGGTGGAAAAGACAGGCTGATGGCGGCAGCAAGGAAGGCACTCGAAGACGACGACCCACAATGGTCGGCTCAACTTGCCGATTGTCTCATCGCATTAGACCCAACAGCCAAAGAGCCAAAACTACTCAAAGCTGATGCACTCACAGCATTGGGGTATCAGACTGTCACGGCAACAGCGAGAAACTACTACCTGACCGTTGCTCGTGAACTGCGAGAAGATGTGAAGGGAGTCGAACGCAAATGATCGTCAATGTAACCGCTGCTACTGGACAACTCGGTAGAAAAGCCGTTCAATCGTTGCTGGGCAAGTCCGTTGATGTTGTGGCGACTGTCAGAAACCCAGAGAAAGCACGGAGCGTTCTGGGTTCTGGTGCAACGATCCGTCACGGTGACTACAACGCCCCCGACACCTTAGTCAAGGCTTTTGCTGACTCTGAAGTCCTGCTATTGATTCCGAGTATTGATCCAGTGGAACGCCGAATTGGACAACACTTCAATACTCTTCAAGCGGCAAAGGAAGCCGGTGTCAAGCGTGTGGTGTTTGCCGGTTTCATGGCTGCTACGCCAGAGTCACGCTTCGACATCGCACCATTTCTGCTCTACGCCGAGTCGAAACTGAGGTTGAGCGGTTTGGACTGGACGATTCTGCGGGACGGTATGTATCTCGATCCGATTGCCGATTGGCTACCTGAACTTATCCGCATAGGCAGGCTTCCGTATCCTGTGAAGAATGGCCGAGTGGCTTACATCTGTCGAGACGATCTCGCCCGTTCGCTCGCTGCGGCTTGCATGGATGATCGACATTCACAGCGACTCTATAAGTTGAGCGGCGGCAATGCTGTTTCGATGCCGGAACTAGCACAGATCATCAGCACCGTTGTCGGAAAGACGATCACGTTTGATTCAGTCAGCGACGAAGAGTTCGTCAAAATCTGCAAAGCCGACGATGAGCCGGAAGAAATAATCACCACACTCCTGTCGATGTATCAAGCTGTTGAGAATGGTGAGTTTGAGGAAGTCACTGATGATGTAGAGTCACTGACTGGCACGCCGCCAGAACCCATAGAAATTTTCCTGCGAAGAAGTTTCAGGACAGTGGATTCCGTGTGACTGGATGCTTCTCCATGACTGGTGTAGATGTTGCCACCTTGCGAATAGTGGGCTTGTCTGGTTTTGGTGGTTTCGGCGGCTTCTTGGGAAAGAGCTTTCGGCGATCTTGGTTCGTCATGGGTGTGGTATTGATGCGGGGCATCCCCACCCATCGGGGTTTGTTGGGTGCGAGAAGACCTTCTCGGTATTGAACGTATTCAGTGAATGATGAGAACCGCATGGAAGTATTTACGATGATGCGTTCAATAAAGAAAAGAACCGACGTAGCCGATGGTGAGTGCCGGTGGGTGGAACTGAAAGGGAGGGGAATTGCAGGGAGTTGTTCCAATACAACTTTTGTAACACAGACCGACTAGGGTAGCCCTGTTGAATCACACCAACGCACCCCCTGCAAGAGCCAATAAACTACGCTGTGGCATGTGGTTATGAAGAACCGGGTTCTGGCGTTATTAGCCACGGATCATCGTCCCAATCAACCGTTATTAGCCGATCAATCCAGTCTTGAACCGATGGGGCATCCGACCAATACCCGAAGGATCGTTCAATTCTGGATCGTGGAACGCCGTCTCCCAGCATGTCGGCAACATGATCGACAAGTTTCACCACATCGGGATTTTCAAGCCCTTCTGCGATCCTCTTTTCGATGGCTTGAATGTCCTCCCACATCTTCGTTTTGCTCTTTCCCTGCTCCCAAAACTTTCCAATCGTGCCGACCTTCCGAAAGCCAAGATGCGGCTTGAACAAAAGTCGTTTGCGGCGATACAGGTCATTTGTGAATTTTCCTGATTTCGTCTTACCCCTGATTTTCGCTTTCACAACATAGTATGCCAAGTGCCACTCAGACTTGATCTCTTCCACTCGCTTCCGCCACATCACTTCACTACGGGGCGGCATGGAGTCTTCAATGGCGGCTTTAAGTTCCTCGGATGAAATGCGGTTCTTCACGATGATGTGATAGTGGATTTTGTTGAGCCGATTGACTTCTCGAACCCAGAGACAGACGACGCCTTTTCTTTTCAGTTTCCGAGTGACCTTGTTCCACATCGGCGAAACATATTCCGGTGACACTTCTTGGTTGAGGTTCAGGTGGACAACCCATGTGTAGGGGCGTTTCATCAACTTCCGATTTCGGTTGATACACATTGCCCATTGTTTGGCTTCGTTGATGTATCCTTGAACGGTTTCCGTCCAGCCCTTCGGGGCATATTGGCTGGGCTTGTAGTAGGTTGGGTTTGTCTGGAATAATTTTCCGTCATCATCACTACAATACTGTGAAGTCGTCTTCATTGTCGTCTGGTCTCAACTGGTCGGCGAACTGATTTAGAGCCGTGGTGTTATCTGGCATCACGGCTCTTTCTATGGTAGTGACGATGTTCCCTTTTCTTTCTCCCTGTTGTCGTGTTGTTCCCTATTACTATTAGGTAGCCCGTTCTACGTCGGAGGAAGGTTCAACGTCCCGAAGTCCTGCTCGATCAACATGGCGATAGACCGTCATCACAGAGACTTTGGTTGTTCGAGCAATCTGGGCGACGGGGACACCTGATTGGAACAATTCCAAAATTTGTAATGCCCGTTTCTTGCCGATGTAGTCCTTCGGTGGTTGATCGAAAGCATCACCCTCAGTTTGGAGTAACGGTCGGATCGTTTCCCCATACGCTTTCTGAGCCTCATAGAGCTTCTGCCACGGAATGTTCACATAGGCAGATAACACCTTGTCTTCCGATGGAATGCCGTGAGCTAGGATCATGCTGGCGGCTTCCGCATCCGCCATTTCGATGACTCGGATTGCCGCCGTCTTTCGCAACTTCCCAAAACTGTAGTTGTGGAAGTCGGGATGATCTTTTTTCACTCGCCCCTTCAAGTCATTCCACCTTTTTGTGATGCCGTCTTTGTAGTTGCCTGATTTCGTTCGAGACCACAATGGATTGCCTCCCTTCTCGGAGAGGAAAACAATGTCTTTACTTCGGTCGGTTTTGGGAAGTTGTTCACGTCGGCTAAGTTCCCATTGCAGACCTTCAATGGTTTCACCCCAAAGATGGTGGCGAGTGTCATTGCCTGTCTTGAACCGAATGCCGTCGATTTCTTGTGACTCGAACTTCACATAAGGAATGCGAAGGTTGCCGATTTCACCAGCCCCGAATGCACAGTTGAGACCAAGTAGAATGAGAACACGTTCCGCAGGCGTGGCATACCGATACAAAAGTTGTATTTCGTCATCGGGAATACGCCACTTTTCCTTTTTGAGCTTCTGTTGATGCCGTTCTTCGGCTGTGAGCGGAGACACCTTGTAAACGAGTTTGCGAAAACGTGGCGGCTCAAACCAACTCCATTCATCCGACAGGTCAAGCCAGTCAAAAAAGTGCTTGATCTTTTTGTTGATGCTCCCTGCCGACTTGGTTGTCATCCTTCTGGTTAGCTTGCTCTCAAACGTAAGCGGTCGCTTCCTTGTGGCATCAACCATCTGTTGAGCTTTGGCAACTGTCAGGTCGGCAAGATCGGTTTCAAGTAATCTCAATGATACCTGCTCTCCGCCTTTCACTCCTTTGGCGACTGACATGTATCGACGCCACGACTTGACTTGATTGAACTGCGTCCGTCCCCATGTGGAAAGGCTGCCATCTGGAAGCATGGCATCTGCTTTCAGAGACTCCATGAAGGCATCGACCGCCTGACCAATGGTTTGACCTGTTGGGTCGTGGTCTGGGTTTGAGCCAGTGAGCTTCGACCGGATGAGTCGGTTTCGTCGCTGGTCGGCTTCAATGGCTCTCACGGCTTCTGTGAAGTCGTCGGAGGCTTCCGGCTGGAAGACTTCGCCATCCATGTTGAGATACGCCAGCGTCTTAGCGTAGGTCTCTGCGGACTCCTGAACGGCATCGGACTCGTTCACCCGAAGTGACAGCCGTGGTAGTGTGGCTGTCTTCCCTTTTGCGATCTTCTTGGCGGCTGAAAGAAACTCTGCCACCCATGAGCCACCGTAGAACTCTGCGGCTTGGGCTTGGGTCTCGAAAAGTGCGAGGATCAACCGCAGTCTTCGCTTGGCTTCCGCCTTGTCACGTCCGAGGCGGAAGTTCTGTTTCGTCCCTTTCTCATCCTCCCCAATCCAGCGGTAGAAAGTGCCGTCCTTCGCCTGTTTGAGTTCAGTGTCGTAGATGGTCGCCATCGTCGTCTCTCTGAGAATGCGGTTGTTGATTTCTAGCCTAGACTACCCTTCTTGGGGAAATCGTGGAAGCCCAAAATCAACAATGCACCACTCAGAAATCAACAATATGGGAGTGGTTTTGGTGGTTTCAGATCGAAAATGTGATGCAGAAAACGGCGTAACTGCCAATGAAAACAGCCACTTGCGAAAATCGCAAGTGGCTGTTTGTGATGGAGGCGGGGGGAATCGAACCCCCGTCCTGTGGACTCTTAACCAGAGCTTCTACGTGTGTAGTCCGTTGATTGAATTCGCGACGACGAGGTTCACCGAACAAGACCGTTCGTCGCTAGATCACAACAAGGTCTTACATCAGCCGTAGTGAACGGTGAGCTGATGCCAGTCTGAATTTGCAACCGAACTTCGGACTCCTCAGACGGGGATTCCTTGTTCGGGACGGCCTATTTCTAGGCAGCCAGAGAGTACTGCGGTGTTGCAGTTATTGTTTGATCAGCTTTTTACGTGGCCTGCTGATCAACCACGACACGCCACCCTGATCGACGATGACCCAGTCAAATCCGATCGCCCCCGATCCGTCGCGAACACAAGCGCGCTCCCGACATCCATTATCTTACACACACACATCGGTCGCGGCGAGCTTCCATGTCCGACATTTTTGTACCGGCTGTGCCGATTGCCGTCATCCGGCGCAATAAAAAGCCCGGCGCGGGTGGCGCCGGGCTCTGGTTCAGGCCGAGATGTACCGGCAGATCCTAGTACATGTCCTCATCATGATCGTGTCCGCCCTTTTTCTTGTCCGCTTTGGGGGCTTCGGCGATCAGAGCATCACTGGTCAGCAGCAGCGTGGAAACGCTGGCGGCGTTCTGCAGTGCGGTCCGAGTTACCTTGGTCGGGTCGATAACACCGGCCTTGACCAGGTCTTCGTACTTGTCGGTGGCTGCGTTGTAGCCGTTGTTGCCTTCGTCGTTGGCCACTTTTTCGCACACAACAGCACCGTCCACACCCGCATTGTCAGCAATCTGAGTCAGCGGAGCTCGGCAGGCACGAACGATGATGTCGTAGCCGACCTTTTCGTCGTGGCTCAGCCGTGACGGCCTGGCGGCGGTTGACGCTCGCAGCAGGGCCACACCACCACCGGGCAGAATACCTTCTTCCACAGCCGCTCGCGTGGCATGCAGTGCGTCTTCGACGCGGGCCTTCTTTTCCTTCATTTCAGACTCAGTGGCGGCTCCGACGTTGACCTGAGCCACACCACCGGCGAGCTTGGCGATCCGTTCTTCCAGCTTTTCACGATCGTAATCGCTGGTGCTGTTTTCCATTTCGCGGCGAATCTGATCGATGCGGGCCGTGATGTCGGCCTTCTTTCCGCCACCTTCGATGACGGTCGTGTTGTCCTTGTCGACCACAATCTTCCTGGCCTGCCCCAGGTCCGTCAGTTCGATGTTTTCCAGCTTGATGCCGAGATCTTCGAAGATGGCCTGGCCGCCCACCATGATGGCGATGTCCTGCAGCATGGCTTTGCGGCGATCGCCGTAGCCGGGAGCCTTGACGGCCGCAATCTTGAAGGTTCCTCGCAGCTTGTTAATGACCAGCGTCGCCAGAGCTTCGCCTTCCACATCTTCCGCGATGATCAGCAGGGGCTTACCGCTGTTGACGACCTTTTCCAGAACCGGAACCAGGTCCTTGATGTTGCTGATCTTTTTTTCGTGGATCAGCACGTAGGCGTCTTCGAGCACGCATTCCATGCTTTCGGAATCGGTCACGAAGTACGGTGACAGATAGCCGCGATCGAACTGCAGACCTTCCACCACATCAAAATTGGTTTCCAGGCTCTTGCCTTCTTCCACGGTGATCACACCATCCTTGCCGACGGCTTCCATCGCATCGGACAGGATGCGGCCGATTTCGGCGTCGTTGTTGGCGGCTACGGTGCCGACCTGAGCGATGGCTTTCTTGGTACGACATTCGGTGGCCATGCCCTTCAGCTGAGCCGTGATGTCTTCGACGGCGCGATCCATTCCGCGCTTCATTTCCAGCGGGCTGACACCGGCAACCACGGCCTTCAGACCTTCCTTGTAGATGGCTTCGGCCATCACCGTAGCGGTGGTGGTTCCGTCGCCGGCGACGTCAGACGTCTTGCTGGCAACTTCCCGAACCATCCGGGCACCCATGTCCTCGAACTTGTCAGACAGTTCGATTTCGCGGGCCACGGTTACGCCGTCCTTGGTCACGGTCGGTGAGCCAAAGCTTTTTTCAATGATCACGTTGCGGCCACGCGGGCCCAGAGTCACTTTGACGGCTTTGGCAAGCTTGGCGACTCCGCGTCGCATGGCTTCCTGAGCTTCCTGATCGAAGGCAATGATTTTTGCCATAGCTGGAATTCTCCGTTGTTGTTCTTGTTTCGGTAAAACTTGCGCTGAGCCGTCGGCTCAGCGTTTTTCTGAGACTTTTCGTTCTGAAATCAGATCTTGCCGCTGTGCAGTACAAGGACAGAAGAAAAAAGTCAGCATGCAGCACGCACGGTGGAAAGCCTCAGACATTCAGCAACCGAACCGACCGGCTCGGTGCCCGGGTGGAAGACTGAGAAACAGTCCTGTCCTGAAACATCCCAGTGAGATGCCCACCCCTTCAGGTCCGGCAGAGTTCTGTTTACAGAGTCGCCAGAATGTCGCTCTCGCGCAGCAACAGGTAATCTTCATCGCCGACAGTGATTTCATCGCCCGCGTAAGAACTGAAGATGACCTTGTCACCTTCCTTGACGGTCAGCGCCACGCGCTCACCCTTGTCGTTGACGTGCCCATCGCCAATGGCGATGACTTCACCCTGCTGCGGCCTGTTCTTCGCCGCGTCCGGCAGCACGATGCCCCCGGCCGTCGTTTCTTCCGCTTCCGCTCGCTTAAGCACCACGCGATCGCCCAAAGGCACAATGCGCGTGCCGCTGGAAGAAGCTTTCTTCGCCATTACTTTCTCCTGACATTCAGTTGAACGTGACCGCTCCGACCAGCCGGATTGCCGGCAGGAATGCATCACCCGATCACCGTGTTCCACCATACTGCTGACCGGACGTTCGCCCGGAGGCGACAGGACCCGGCCGTTAGAAGCCGGCTGCCGAGTCAGGCAACCGCTGACCGCCGCCTTGCTGATTTGGCAGCAACAAACGGCATTTTGGCAGAACACGACGTGAGCCGGGCGAGTTGCGAATCGCGTGCCACAGACCGCCAACACTCGTAACCTGCTGAAGAGAAACAACTTACGACACAGCCGGATAATCGGCCACAGTCCGCCAGGCTGCCGTTTTGACAACTCACCACGCTGCTCGCGTTCTGCGAACCTGTCTGACCTGGTCAACGGCAGTCCGAACGAGGCCACACCGTTCCAGGTATCTTCCGCAACGCTTTCCAACGCAGATTCCTCGTTGACGCAGCGGGTTTCCATCAAATCAACAAGCCGTCACGCACGGCGACAATGACTGCTGACCACAACTTCCGGATCAGCACAGCGGACGGTTTCGAGCGTCCCGGATGCACCGGGCACCGGGCCGAATAGAACTCGAATCGCAGCAAAAATGGCTTAGAATTGCCTGAATTTTCTGGTGACCGGGTGGCCCGTCAGCCTATCTTCAGTCTGCTGCCGCCATCCGAGTCAGCATCAGCTGTCTCGGATCGCGCGAGTTGCCATCTGATCAAGAGATGAAGAGGCAGACACGTGAATTCGTTCGAACAGATGCTTTTCCTGTCTTCGCCCCCGGTGGCTGAAGGCACGTGGAAACTGATCAGAGCGGATCAGGCTCCGTTGCTGCCGATTGCGATTCCGCTGCAGGCCACTGAATGCGATCTCACATTACCGCTGGAGCTGTACGCCGCCGGCAACACTTCTCAGACGCTGCGTTTCGTGACACTGTGTCTGGCACATTCCCGTCGCGCGTCTCCGGATCAGTGGAAGCTGCGTCTGATCATTGTCATGCTTCAGCTGGAAACGGGCAACCCGAGAGCAGCGTGGAGCGGCGTTCAGGACGCGCTGGCCTGGAGAAATCGAGTTCAGAACGGCGATGACCTCGGCCCGGCGTCAGGCCAGATCGTTCCCCGAGACTGGCTGGTTCTGGCCGTCGCCGCTCTGGCCGTCGCTGATTTTGAAGCGTCGGAACAGTTCGCGTCGGCCGCCGTTTCGTGTCTGGAAAAGAATCCCGGCTGCTGCACCGGCGATCTGCTGGCGGATACACGTGCTGATGCGATGACCGTGTTCGCCGCTATTCGAATGAGTCAGCAACGCCTGCGAGAAGCCGAATTGCTGCTGGAGCTTGCCCACGACGCTTATCTGCAGGCGGGAGACATGGAGCAGTTGGTGGTGGTCCTGCTGTTGATGTCCGATGTCGAGCGTCTGAGTGGCGCGCCGCTGTCCTCCAGCTATCTGCTTTGGGAGGCTGCGGATGTGCTCGCCAGAGATTTTGACAGGTCGCGGCACCACCGCCATGAACTGCTGCACCGCCAGGTGGTCGCTCGGCGTCGTCCTCCGTCCGGCGACACGCCAATGCTGAAACGCCTCAGTTTGAATTAAGGACCGAGCGGAAAATAAGTGGCGTAAGCTTCCAGCTTGCGATGCAGAAAAACGCAGGCTGGAAGCCTACGCCACGTTTCGACGCGACAGTAATTTTCCGTTTGATCCTGAGCCTGCGTGGCACACCCTGTTGCGGCAGCCCGATGTTCGTCAGCACCAGCGGAATCAGTGATCACAGTTTTCGCAGCGTTGGTCGCACTGTCGAAGCAGGTAGGCCGGACCGTACGTCGAGCGGTCATCGGTGATGATGTGCGGCGTGTATTCCATGCGGAATGGGTCGCAGGGCCGGGCAAACAGATGACCGTAGCCTCGGGGTCGGAAATCGTCTTCGGCACAGCGCTGGTGACGTGTCAGCGTGGCTGCACGAGGCCGATACCAAGAAGTAAAGGCGTGCATGGGCGATGGAAAATGCCTGAAACCGTGAGCCGGGGAACCGGGGGATCCCTGATCAGGAGACTGCCGGTACTGATCGTAGCCGTTGACATCGCAGTAGGGGACCGTCGTCATGGGTGACGACGTCGGCGACATCTGCGTCGTTGCTTTGAGCGGGGCCGTTTCGTCGGCGTTCGAATTTGTGTGGGACGTGAGAATGGCCACCACAAAAACGGCAAGCGGCTTGAGTAATCGCATCCTGCATCTCTCCGCGTGAATTGACTTCAGACTGAAGCGGTCATCCTGCCGCTTACTCCAGAAAATTCATCGACCTGTCCGGAGGGCTGGATTGACGAAACGCCGTCCATCGGTCGTCCCGAACTACGAAATCGCGACGATGGAACGGACGGTGCCGATTTCGCGGGTTGCTGCCGTCAGAAAAGTCTGCCTGACCGCTTCGGTCCACTTTGGCCGGACCACCTCCGGATTCGTGGTCTGCTTCCGCCTGCCCGGTTTCGGCTGTCGTTCGCCGGCTGACAGACGTCCGGCCATAGGTTTTCCCGAAGATCCGGATGGTGTACAGGTGTGGAATAGCGCCTGTTTCGCCCGGGGATGACAAATCTCACCTCTCAGAGAGATAGAATCAGCAGGGTGTTAAGGTTTCCTTGTTTCGGCAGGACAGATAAACTGCGCCGCCATGTTCCTGCTGCTTTCTGCCTGTCAGTGTTAATCCCGGACTGATCCATGAATCCACAGAACTCCGTCGCCCCGGAGAATTCACTCGAAATTGCGATGGAGGCGGCTGCACGCAGCAAGCCTCAGAAGCAGTTGCCGGAAAAATCAGATGAGCGGCTGCTGTTCCGCCGGTCTGCCCGGACGAATCGCGTGATGGGTTTCGGTATCAGATCCATCGGGGCCTGCGTACCGGACCGCGTGGTCACCAACGCAGAACTGGAAGCTCGTTACGGGTTCGAACCCGGCTGGATCGAACGTCGCACCGGAATTCAGGAACGCCGTTACGCGGCGGACGACGAGGGCACCAGCGATCTGGCAGTCAGAGCCGCGCGTCAGGCGGTTGAACGTGCCGGAGCCTCTCTGGAAGATATTGACCTGCTGCTGGTCGGCACTTTCACTCCCGACTACACCTGTCCGTCCACGGCCTGCATGGTTCAGCACAAGCTGGGTCTGGATGCTCCGGCCGTTGATCTTCAGGCCGCCTGTTCCGGCTTCATGTATGCGCTGGCCACCGGTGCTCAGTTCATGGCGAGCGGCAATTCAAAACTCGCGCTGGTCATCGGCGCAGATATCAACAGCCGAATTGTGGAACCCTCGGACCAGCGGACAGCCCCACTGTTCGGGGACGGCGCCGGAGCCGTGTTGCTGGAATCCGGTTCTCACACGCAGGGACTGCTCTGCTACCAGCTGGGGGCAGACGGAGCCGGCGGACGACTGCTGGATCGTCCGGTGGGCGGTACAAGTCGACCGGTGACTCCGGAACTGATTGCCTCGGGGCAGCACTACCTGAAGATGGATGGTCGCAATGTGTTCAAATGGGCCATTGAAGCCGTCACCGAAACCATCCGACTGGTGCTGCGAAAGGCCGAGGTGGACGTACAGGACGTGAAGCTGTTTGTGCTGCATCAGGCCAATATCCGAATCATCGATCATGCGATGAAGGTACTGGGAATACCGACGGAAAAGGTATTCAACAACCTGGATCGCGTCGGGAACACGTCCGCCGCTTCGATTCCGCTGGCGCTGGACGAAGCCCACCGCCGGGGAGCCATCGAATCAGGTGATCTGGTGCTGATGTGCGGTTTCGGGGCCGGTCTCACATGGGGAACGGGCCTGTTCCGCTGGTAATCGCCATAGACTACGCGTTCTGACTCGGGGCGTCATCTGCCGTGTGCGACAATTCCTTGAATCAACTTGTAGAACGTTTCCAGAAAACGATGGCTCACGCATGGATGGTCCGTACCTTCATCAAGCACTGTGATGAGGTCGAAGACTACCCCGAATTGATGGGCATCGTGCGGGCCGTGTTTGACATGAGTCGGGCGATTGAAACGAAGACGGAAGATCCCGTCGCCTATTTCCGCTTCGCCCGCAAGAAAATCGGCAAACTGCGGAAGGCCGCGGAACAGTTTCAGCAGGACGCATGGAGCGCTTCGACGCACACAAATTTTCAGCAGGCCGTGCTCTCCATCCTGTACGCCACCGAACAGATGGAGCAGTTGCTGGAGCAGGCAGACTCAGTGCGGGCGAACGCCCAATAACCGAGCCTCAGGGCGGACCGGTGCGAAGGCGACCGGACATGCCCTCCGATTCTGCGGAGCGATGTTCCTGATTCGCGTTCAGCGGATAGCCACGAGCCACCGATACTGCTGCCTGGACACGGCACGTGGTGCGCGGTCTCCGGGTCGGCGTCCCACTGCCGCGACATCGGCATCAGCCCCCATCCGTTCTGACTTTACGCCAAATCTGCCGACGCAGCCCGGAGAACGGACGGCCGCACCGATTTCGGAGTCACTAACAGGGGCGATACGGCGCGACATGATCAACGCCGGGGATGTGAACCGCCGAATCATCTTCTCGGGGAAGGCGGTTCCGGGTTACACTTCGGGTCGGAAATCACATTCGCCGGGCGGCGAGTTCAACAGCTATCGCAGAGAGTGGAAATATGCGGACGATTGCAGTGATGAATCAGAAGGGCGGAGTCGGCAAGACCACGACCAGTGTCAACCTGGCCGCGGCACTGGCTCGTTCCGGCAGCAAGGTCGCCGTGATTGACCTGGACCCTCAGGGCCATGCCTCGTTTCATCTGGGTCTCGAAGCCGGCCCCGGCACGCGGACGGTTTACGACGTGTTTGCCGAACAGTGCACTCTGGACGATGCGCGGCAACTGGTCGCCGAGAACCTGTCGATCGTGCCGTCCAACATCGATCTGGCGGCGGTTGAGGTGGAACTGGCCAACACGCCGGGGCGTGAATTCATTCTGCGGGATGCAATCAATCACTGGAAAGAACAGAACCGTTTCGACTACGTGATCATGGAC
The DNA here is from genome assembly GCA_040222735.1 of Fuerstiella sp. Lineage (GTDB taxonomy): Bacteria > Planctomycetota > Planctomycetia > Planctomycetales > Planctomycetaceae > Fuerstiella. Next base: position 34,562 of record JAVKCM010000138.1, read on the forward strand.
TGCCCGCCGTCACTGGGAATCCTGACCATCAATGCGCTGTGTGCCGTGACCGAGGTACTGATTCCTCTGCAGCCGCATTTCTTCGCGCTGCAGGGTCTTTCCAAGCTGTTTGAAACGACGGCTCTGGTGACACGACGTCTGAACCGCGAACTGCGGGTCACCGGTGTCGCCCTGTGTCTGTACGAATCAGGTACACGGCTGGCCGCGGATGTGACAGAAGACCTGCGTCTGTTTCTGACATCCAGCGATGCCGACACACCGTGGGCCAGAGCCCGGATCTTTCGTTCAAAGATTCGCCGAAACATCAAACTGGCGGAAGCTCCGAGTTTCGGGCAGTCCATCTTTGATTATGCGTCCACCTGTCCGGGCGCCCGGGATTATGCGGATCTGGGCAAAGAGGTTCTGGCCATGGCACAGCACGGCACAGGCAATACGGGTCCTGCGGTCGACGCTGCCGGCAATGCGTCCCGGCACGCGGCGTAATCGGGGTGCAGTGCTGAGAATCGGGTCAGCGGGACCAGCCAGGAACAAGAGAATCTGCAGTAACTGCAGGCTTCGCCCTGAACCTGCTTGACGAAGTCCGTCAGGGCGAAAACAATCCCGCGCATGGAGATGGTTTGGCAGGATGTCTGCCGACCTGATCCGCCCGAGTGACTTTTATTGTTTATTGGTTCCTGAGGTTGTTATCAAATGAGTGGTCCGATTGTCCGTACGGGAACGACTCCGAAATTCTGGGAAAACTGGGATCGCGCCTTCGGCGGAAATGATTCTGAAACCGGGGCCGGTGCGAAAGCCGGAGCAAAGAAGAAAAAGAAGAAGGCATCTGCTGCCCCCGCAAAGAAGACGACAGCCGCCAAAAAGAAGTCGGCTAAGAAAAAGAAGAAGACGTCAAAGAAATAATCGCGGGCCGCATGCAGGCGCACCGAACGCCGGACACCCGATCGCATGACGCAGCATTCTCAACAGGCGTCACTCTTCGCCACGACAGCCGGCACATGGCTGGCCGTGGCGTGTGTTTTTGTCGGCGTGTCATTTCTGAGTGTGCCGGTGCCCGGCATCAATGAGCCTCATTATCTGACCAAGGCGCGCGCCTTCGCAGACCCGGACTGGGGTACCAGAGACTTTTTTCTGCAGTCTGCGAATGCCCACTACGTGTTCTACACTGTGGTCGGGCCCCTGACGCGCCTGCTGCCGCTGGCCGCGGTCGCGGTCCTCGGACGCGTCGTCAGCCTCGCGCTGCTGGCCGTCGGCTGGACTATGCTGGGGCGGCGACTACAACTGTCCGATTGGGCCACAGTGCTGGCCGCCGCCCTGTTCTGCGGGATCGCCATGACCGGAAACTTTTCCGGCGAATGGATTATTGGCGGATTCGAAGGCAAGGTGCCGGCGTACGGATTTGCGACGGTCGGTCTGGCCCGGTGGCTGAAGGCCTGGCGAACCGAACGGATATCCGAATACGCCGTAACCGGACTTCTGCTGGGGGCGTCCGTCGCGTTTCACCCCGTGGTCGGATTGTGGTTCTGCATCGGCATCACCGGCAGTGAAGTGTTGCGGCAGGTGTGGACAACAGTTCGATCAACCGCAACAGACGGGCGGCGCTGGTTGGCATTTCTGGCCAGCGGCAGCGCGTTTGCTGCCGCGGCCGTGCTGTCTGCGCTGCCCGGGCTGATCCCTGCGGTCAGACTCGTGCTGAGTTCAGAACTGCCTCCGGACAGAACCGCTCGCGCCAACTACATTCAGGTGTTCTGGCGACTGGCCCACCATCTGGATCCGTCGACATTTCCTGCTCGTGCGTGGGTCCATTCGGGTGTGCTGCTGATGATCTGCACCGCAGCCGTCGTTGCGCTGCATTTCAGACGACGACGCAGAGTCGGAAATCATTCTGTTGTCGCCGTTCCCGCGGCAGAATCAGCGATGGCCGCACCAGAAGCTGTACATCACGTGGCAGGCGAAGTGCCCACGGCCGGTCTACTCTCGACTGATTCGCCCGCGGCTGATTCTCAGACGGCGGCTGCCATATGGTCACCGTTGCTGCTGCTGTTACTGGTTTCCGGTGTTATAGCGGCCGTCGGCACGATCATTGGCTGGCACACGATTCCGGTGCTGAAACTGCCGGACTGGCAGTGGCGCGCGGCTGTTCTGAAGTTCTATCCGTTTCGCTTTTTTGATGCTGTGCTGCCGATCACCACGGCTCTGGCGGTTGCCGCCGTCATCGATCTGCGGGCCGTTGATCGGGCCAGCACGTTGATCCGGGCCAGCACGGTGATCCGGGCCAGCACGGTGATCCGGGGCATGTGTTTCCTGGTCGTGGTCACCGTTCTTGTCAGTGCCTGGCAGATTCGACCGATGGCTCCCGGAGCGTATTCAGCTCAGGACTACAAATCCTGGCAGGAGGCCTGCCACTGGCTGAAGAATAACACGCCGCCGGACGCGCTGATCTTCGGACCGCGCGAAGGTTTTGGGCTGAAGTGGTTTGCTGAGCGAGCGGAGTTTGTCTGCTTCAAGGATTGTCCTCAGGATGCGGCCGGCATTCTGGAATGGAATCGTCGGCTGTGGCAGATTCACGGCTGGTCTGAAGCGAGTTATGGCGACGGTATCTTTGACAAAGAAGACACCCGGCGGCTGCATCGGGAAACCGGGATTACCTATATTCTGACCCGCCAGCTGGGCCCGTTTGAACTGGAACCGGTGACGGAATCCGGCGTCTGGAGAATCTACAGCATTGATTAGCAGCACGTTGCGCCACTTTGTGCGGCGCAATGTTAATCATGACCTGTGCGGCAGCGCAGGCCGCACAGACTTTCAGCCGCCGCTCATCGAATGTCTATCCGGGCAGTGCCCGGCCACAGTAAGGATCAAACGGAAAATTTTTGTCGTGTCGAAACGTGGCGCACGCTTCCAGCTTGCGTTTTTCAGCATCGCAAGCTGGAAACTTACGTTTTTCAGCATCGCATGCTGGATGCTTGCGTTTTCTACATTGCAGGCCGGAAGCTTACGTTTTCAAGATCGCAAGCTGGAAGCTTGCGCCACTTGTTTTCCGCTCGGTCCTGGAACACGTGAACGGCCGCCCGCACAGGTCGGCGGGGTTGTTCACTCAACGGAGAAGAAAGTTTTGCAGCTTCAGCTTGAAAACTCAGTCGCTCTTGTCGTCGGTGGCGCCAGTGGCATCGGCAAAGCTGCCGTGGACGCGTTTCTGCATGAAGGAGCGCGCGTGATTCTGTGGGATGTGTCGCCGGATGCGGCAGCGGTCGCGGCTGAACGACACCGCTGCGATGCGCTCGTGGTGGACATCACGGATGAGGATGCCGTCCGTGAGGCACTTTCCGCCACGGAAGAAATCACAGGTCCGGTGCAGCACCTGGTGCATGCGGCAGCCATTGGTTCCGGCCGATTCGGCTGTCCGTTCACGCACCTGAAACCGTCGGACTGGACGCGGGTACTGGAAGTGAACATCGCCGGCATGGTCAACGTCGCTCATGCCCTGGCGCCGCACATGGTGACTCAGAACAAGGGCACCATGGTGTTTGTGGCATCGGTCGCCGGTCAGATCGGCTCGCCCACCGACCCGCCATACAGCGCGTCCAAAGCCGCCAATATCAATTTTGCTCAGGTCATGGCCAGAGATCTGGCCTCCTCCGGTATCCGCGTCAACACGGTCTGTCCGGGAATGGTCCGCACACCTCTGAACCGCAGCGTCTGGAAATCGTGGAATGACCGACAGTCAGAAGCCGATCAGCTTGACTACGACGAATGGGCCGCACAGAAAATCCGGCAGCTGGTTCCGCTGGGCAGGTGGCAGCAACCGGAGGATATTGCGGACATGATTGTGTTCCTGTCGTCCGCTCGGGCTGCTCAGGTTACCGGCCAGACAATCAACGTCGACGGCGGCTACGTGATGCACTGGTAAGGCAGGGTTCAGGGTTCAGGGTTCAGGGTGCGGGGTGCAGGGTGCGGGTGCGGGTGCGGGTGCGGGGTTCAGGGTTCAGGGTTCAGGGTGCGGGGTGCGGGGTGCGCGGTGATGACGTCGTCCCGGTCGATGAGCCGGGCGTTGAATGCCCGCGGCGCCGGATTGAGGCCGGCGGCCGCTACTCAAAAATGCCGTGCAGCAGCCATTCTCTGGTGGTCAGATCCTGAAAGATCCAGAATTCGGCTCCTGTGGTTGTTCTGACGCGATAATAATCGCGATGCACGGCTGAATCGTCCCACCACCGGGTCTGAATACGTTCCGGCCCTCGGCAGTCCTGCACGTTCTGAGCCTGACCATCCCAGAAAAAACCGTTCGTCAGCGGCTGCTGCCCAGTCGTGGCAAGCGCCCGCGGAACGGGCAACAGACGCAGAGGGCGATTGGCCGGCCCGCACGGTGACTCAGTCGCGGTTTCTGCTGACACCAGGTCGTGCAGCTTGTCTTCCATCCGTGAGACATCCTTCTGCGAATCCACCAGTGGACGCAGGGTCACAGACTGTTCCGGCACCGGATTGTCTTCAGGGTGAACCGTCAGCACGGTGTTCTTGCCCAGACGATTGCTGAGTCGATTGATGACGGCAGTCAGTTCCTCGACGGGTTCAACGTGCTCACTGGTGCTGAACAGATCCTTCTGGCGAGCCACCGGCAGCGGCGCTACGGCGGCGGTCATCGTGACCGAAAAAATCGGCTTTGGAAGATTCAGACCTTCCAGTCGCAGTTTCAGAATTTCCATCAGTGCGTCGGCCGCCTGAACAGGCTTCACCGTTTCTGCCGTCAGAGGAATTGTGGTGTTGTCTTCCTGCTTCAGCTGACAACTCAGCTGCACGGCACCCAGATAGCGACGCTGCAGTTGCTCTGCCACCTCATCCACCAGGTGCTGCAGTACCTGAGCCACTTCACGACGGTTGGTGGCGGCAAATTCGGAGACCCATGTGGCCGAAACCGGATCGGCTTCGGGAATCGGGACGATACTTTCTTCCAGCAGCCCCTGCAGCTGTCGAACTCGTTCAATTGCCTGATCCGACAGTCGCGATGGCAGGTCCGGCACGGGCAATCCGAGCAGCTGCTGAATGGTCAGAATTCCAAGCTGTCTCAGCAGCTCGGTATCCCTGAGCGGAATGCGGGCGGCGGCCACCGGCAGCGGATGCAGCCAGGATTCCGCCTGCCCCGGCGGAATAATGACCACCGGAGTTTCCCATTCGGCATCCGCGCCCGTGGACACAGATCGTCCCCGGCGACGTCCGGCGACCGCACGCGGGCCGGTCTGCAGAAAATGCCCCTGGGCGTGAGCGAACGCCCAGGCCGTCGCCACCGAATCGCTGATGGCGGCGCGACAGCGATAACGCTCGGCGGTCAGCCGGCGGATCAGTTGCTCTGCCAGACAGGCTTCGCCGCCGAACAAAGGACCGCAGCCTGTGATGTCCAGCAGCAGACTGTCCGGCACCGGTGTCTGTTCCAGGCCGACAACGGGAGCGAAGCGGCGAGTCAGCTCGGCCACGCACACCAGCTCATCCCGATCTTCTGCCGGTGACCATTCCCGAAACGTCGTCTGAGTGACCGGGACAGCCCGTGCAACGGGCGCCGCGGAAGCAGAACGCGCATCCGTCTGACCTTGGGACCGACGAAAGCCGGCCGCTGATTCCCTGAGGATGCGGGCGGCCGTAGGTTTCGGTGGCTGTCCAGCCGGTCTCGGCAAAGATTCAGCAACCATGCTGCGGGCTTCCGCCAGCGGCATTCCGGGCCGCACTCCGGCCGCCCAGGCATCGTCGGAAGCACAGACAATGGCCGGTCCGCCCTTCGCCGACGGAAACAGCTCACGCACAAATCGAAGGTCCGCTTCGGCCTCAGTCGTTTTTCGACGTCGGGACGAAGCGGTCGCGTCCACGACCGTGTGAATTGCCAGACGCGATGCGTCATCAGCCAGCCGTTGTCGCTGCTGACGCTGCACCGGCCAGTTCAGCAGCCTCAGACACATCACCCGTTTCATCGTGACATTCCAGCAGTGCCGCCCCCTCATGCTGCACGGCATTCTTTGATCGAATCAGCCGTACCATCAGACGCCAGCGGGATCGGCCGCTCACCCTTTCTTCGGAAAGCTGTGGTTGCCCTGTCTTCCGGTCTGAAGCGACAGTGGCGACGTTCGGATCAGCCATCGTGGATTGTACATGCAATCTCAGGTCCGCCCACGACGTCTGTCGCAAAGCCTGAGAAGAACGGATCAGAAAAACGGTAACGCCACTGTTCTCCACCGCCAGCTGCAGTCGCCGCTGAGCCGTCGCTGACATGCGATCATTCCATGTCAGCAGTACTCGAACGCCCGCACATCGCGCCAACTGCTCTACCGCCCACAGCGTCTGAGCACGCTGGTTGTGTGACTGCGATGCTGCTGATCGAAAGGTGCTTGTCGCCGGTGACTGCTGAGCAGCAGCGCGGGGCGAAACCGACGCTGACCCGCCGGTCTGCTGTGCATCCGTGGCCGGCTCAGGACGCACCACCAGCAGCCGGGACAACGGAATGCCCAGATGCCCCACCGAGGTTGGATGGAATTCGTGCCATGGATCCACCACAGCCAGTGCCCCGGGCCGATCCAGAAACCGAGCCGCACATTTCAGGGCCAGCGTCGTGGCCCGCAGCCCCGGACCATCACTGATCCATTCCACCAGTGAACCGGAAGGAAGACCCTGCTGCGGAAGAAGCTGGTCCAGTGATCGCAGACCGGTACTGACGACCGTACGCTCAGCGTGCTGCACCTGAGATGCCATCAGCTGACGGCGCAGCTGGTCCAGCGCAGAGGATGAAGAGGACGCTGCCGGCATGAAATCGTTCGCCCGTACTTCCGATGACTGAAATCGGTCAGAACGGTTTCCCTACCACCCAAACGGGATATCGAAACACGAACCACCTGACAGTCCCTCTGATCGGCGAACTCGAACAGCCCTTTTAAGAAAGTTGACAGATACCGTCAATGCCAATGGTTTTTTCAGCGTGAATCTGAGGTTACGATCTGTGCTCGATCATTCATAGAAGCTGTCGATTTACCCGCCACTGAACCGGCCCTGATTGGTTCTCGGAATTCTGCACTGCCGAAAATTCTGGCGATGATGAGTGCAGAATCCGTTGAACCACCGGAATAAACCCGGTGCCGACCAGATCGACCGCCGCTCTTACCCATCGGAGAAAATCGGAATGCTGAAGCGATTACTGTTCTGCTGCCTTGTTGTTGTATCCGCGGCGACCATTCAGGCGGCCGAGAAATCTCGCGTGCTGATGCTCACCCAGAGCGCCGGCTTCCGGCATGGTTCTGTCAATCGAGCCAAAAAGGATCTGGCGCCGGCAGAAATCGCCATGGTGCAGCTGGGACAGACGACCGGCCTGTTTTCAGTCGACTGCACCCAGGACGCCGCCTCGGACTTCACAAAGGAAAATCTGCAGAACTACGACATTGTCATGTTCTACACCACCGGTAAGTTTCAGGGCGACAATCGTCTGCCCATTGCCAAAGAGGACCTGGACTATTTTCTGAACACCTGGCTGAAACAGAAGGGCCACGGATTCATGGGCTTTCATTCAGCCACGGACACCTATGCCGATTACGAACCATACCGGGACATGGTCGGTGGCAGCTTCAACGGACATCCCTGGGGAGCCGGCACCACGGTGACCATTACCGTGCACGAACCGGATCACCCGATGATGAAACCATTCGGCAGCGAGTTTCAGATCCGGGACGAGATCTACCAGTACTCACACTGGCAGCCGGAAAAAGTCCGTGTGCTGATGAGTCTGAACATGGCAAAGTGCACTCCCAGCAAGCCCTATCATGTACCCGTTGCCTGGGTGAAGTCCTATGGCGACGGCAAGGTGTATGTGAACAATCTTGGTCACAACGAATCATCCTGGGCCGATCAGCGCTACCTGGATTCAATCACGGCGGCCGTCAGATGGGTTCGAGGAGAGATTGAAGGAAAGTCAGCTCCGAACCCGGAACTTTCGCAGGCTCAGCAAGAAGCCGCGAGGGCCGCGGCCGGGGAATAAAGCGTGCTTCGATCTGCGGCACACGAAGCGGGGCTGAACTGCCACAGCCCCGGCCGGCCCGACCGGAATTTCCTTCGGCAGTGACGATTCAGCGCTGATAAATCGGCAGCAGCTGGTAGGCGGGTGTGAGGGCCAGCACGGCCAGTGATGTGGAATAGCAGCTGCCAAAATTTCGTTCGGTGCCGCTTCCGGGTGGCCAGGCGCCTTCTTCGGTCTGTTCCTGAATCATGTTTCGGGCGATCTGTGGATAGATCTGGTTCCACGTGTCACCGCCAACCTGAGCCATTGCCTGACTGCTGTAGTAGGACGCCAGATAAAAATAGCTGTTCTGCCACGGCCGCGGATAATCGCGGGCACGAAACCAGGCGATCCCCACAGGGATGGATTCGTGGTCCTGGCGACCGCCGAGAATCAGCGTCAGCATGGCTGAGGCCGTATTGGCCAGGGTGATCTGTGGATTGCCATCGGGATCTGATTCGGCCGGACGGTAGCGAAAGACGCCCTTTTCGTGATCCGACGGGTCGGCCACATAACATCGTTGAACGAAGTCCAGACCTTCGTCAAAGTACTGCTTCGGCACATTGAACTCAGCGTTTCGCGCCGAACGCAGAAACATCAGAGCCCAGCCGGTGACGGACATGTCTGACGAGGCATTCGGACTTTCCGGGTATCCGTACCGCCAGCCGCCAAAATCCGTCGGCTGTGATTTTTCACGCGACTGGACTTCCCGGTGAAACAGCAGCGCCTTTTCCATGGCGACTTCAATTCGTCGCGAGCGTTCCACGGATGTCATGCCGTAGACTTCACCCAGCATCAGCCCGGCGATGGCATGATTGTAGTTCACGGTCTGCGACGGCGTCAGATGATTGGATGGTGGTGTCACGGGCAGCAGTGAGAAGTAACCACGACGTCGCTGCGTCGACAGCACAAAGTCAATGGCCCGCGTGATGGTCTGGCCGTAACGTCCCTGATCCGGCAGATGTCCGCGGGACAGAAAGGCCATCACGGCCAGCGCCGTGACAGCGGGCTGAGCAATCTCGTCACTGGGAAATCGACCATCTTCCGTCTGCTGTCCGGCCAGCCAGTCCAGCCCCTTGTCGACCGCCTGCTCCACCCGAGTCCATTCTGCGGGAGGCAGCGCGGCACTTAGATTCGAAGACGTGGCAATCTGCGACGGATCCCCGGCCGGCGCGCTGCCGATGAACGCGATCATCAGCATCCCCGGCAGCAGCAGCCGGCACCAGCCGGACCATCCCGCTGTACGTCTCACGGCGGCTGTTTTGATTTCATTCTTCATTCAGATCCTCGGCACTGATGGTGGTGAGACGACGAATGCTGTCCTGATACTGTTCAATTGCCCGGCGGTAGTCTTCCGGCGGCGTGCGACCGCGAACCTGCCACAGGCCGTCATCCAGCGTGGACATCAGTTTGTTCCACTGACTGTCGGGCAGCGCTTCTCCGCGGCTGAGCGCCTGCAGGACGGCTCTGGCTTCTTCGGATTCCACCAGCCTGTCCCAGGCATCCTCCGGCACATCACCGTTGCCCAGCTGCTCAAGCATGCGCTGCATGTCTTCCGCACGTTTCCGCAGCAGTGCCTTCTGCTGTTCTGACGTTTCCGGCGCTTCGGCCTGTGACTGCAGTTCCCGAAGAGTCTGCTGCATCCGCTGCTTCAGCATTTCCTGCATGTCCTTCGCTTCCGCCAGCTGCTTCCGTTCTTCGTCGGTCATTTCACGCAGTTCGACATCCTTCGGACTGTCTCCCGGCCGGTTCCTGTCTTCCTTCATGGCCTGTCGCGCCCGCTGCAAAGCCTGGCTACCGGCTTCGCCGATCATGTCTCCGCCCGACTGCTGCCACATCAGCGTGTCAGAGATCGCGCGGAGGTTACGCGGACGGTTGGGAATACCCAGCTGCGCTTCGATATTTGGTTCACGTTCCAGCTGAGCCAGAAATTCATCCAGAGTGGGATCCTGAAGATCAGCAATATCCGGATCGTCCACTGTCTGTTCGTCCAGGATCTCTATGGTCTTCCTTCTGAGCTGATCAAACAGGTCGATGGCGCGTTCAAAGCCTGCCAGTGCTCGTTCCTGCTGTCGCGCCGCCCGTTCTGTCTGCTGCCGCGACAGAGCGAATGAGGCGGCTGCCTGGTTGAACGTGACGGCCTCCATCACCTGATTCAGTTCCCGACTCAGATTTGCAATCAGCGCCGGCATTTCCACGTCCTGAAACTGCCCGGCCAGGTCCGCTTCGATTCCCAGCATTTCCACACGGAGCAGTGCGGTGGCGATCGCCACCTGCTGTTGATCGACCATCGCGAGGCCGTGATACTGATGCTGCTCGATGAACACAGATGTCTGAGCCCACGCGTCGGCCTGATCTGCCAGTGCGCGGCTTTCTGCCAGTCGCGCGTCGACGTATTCTGTCACGCCGTCCTGTCGTTCTGATTCGAAATTCAGCTGATCCAGAGCCGCTGCCAGCTCGCTGATCTGAAAGACAAGTTCGCGGGCATTCGCATTCAGCTGAAGTTTCGCCTCGGGATCCGCCAACGACTGCAGCGACCTGCGAGCTTCCAGAGCCGACTTTCTCGCAGTGAGTGCAATTGTGCGAGCCTGTTCGATGACCAGAGCGGCCGTGCCGCGCGATGAATCAAGGACCAGCGGCATCTGCTTCTGAATGCGTTCTGACAGTTCCGTCGCATCCTTTGCCAGCGGCGAAGCGGCCTGCAGACGCAGTTCAGTGACCAGCATCCACAGGTAATCACGCTGAGTATCGTCCACGCGAAGCCATCCGCTGACTTCCTCAGCAATCTGCTGCTGTCGTTCGTACAGATCGGACAACTGATCCCGCAGAGAATCACGACGGCGCCGAACCAGGTCCATATAACGGGACATCAGACGTGGATCATCGGCCAGAATCCGGGCGAATTCGGCCATCATCTCCCGCCGCAGCACCAGTACTTCCGCATACCTGTCCAGGTAGGCCTGATCGACTTCCACCACGGCCATCGTGCGTTCCAGCGGATTTCGATTCTGCCGGGCCTCCCGCATCAGCTGTTGAGTTTTTTCGACGTAAACCTCGTACATGGTGACCGCTTCATCCAGCTTTTCCTGCAGCTCAAGATCACGCGTCACCCGGTCGTAGCGTTTCAGCAGGTCCTGCAGCTTTTCTCGGGCACTGATAATCAGATGCAGCGCTTCGGTGGCATAAGTGTCGGCAGCCACGTCAGGCTCTCGAATCGACGCAAAGACCCGATCCCGGGCCGGCGTGATCCAGGTTGTCGTGATGTCGACCATCTGCAGCCCCACAAACGCATACCGGCCGTCAGTCGTTTCCTCTCTCAGCTCAGCGACATATGTCTCGACGTCCGCCAGCTCAGTGTCGAGTTCACGGTAGCGATCACTCCGCTCCCCGTCCGGCACGGCTCGATTTACCAGCACAGATACTTCAGGTTCGATCGCGGCCAGCATACTGTCGATCTGCACGACACGATCGCGAATCTGCTCAGTATCATTCCGACGACCGGGTTCAGCAGCAGCGACGGCAGATAGTCTTCCGGTAATCCTGAGCCGACGTCGGTCGGTTTCACGCCGCTGGCCAGACTCACCGGACTGTGCCGCCAGCGCCATTCCAGGCGGCATACCGGTCTGACGAGGTGATTTCTGAGACGCAGCGGGCTTTTCCGAGCGTGCGGTGTTGGTGTTGTTTTTGGTGTTGTTTTTGGTTTTGGCGGTGGTGGTGGTACTGGTCGCCTGAGTCAGGTCCTGTTCGCGCTTGTTATCCGGCTGACCGTTGGCGGCGATCTTCTGATCGGTCTCGCTGTCTCCGGACTGATCTGCCTTGTCCCCCGTCCGGGAATTCTGAGGCGTACCGGCGTTGCCTTGCTGCGAGCTTCCGTCTGCAATGGAACCAATCCCTGTCTTCGGAACATCCTCTTTTTTCTGATTCCGGGATGACATGTCGTCACTGCCGGCATCCGTCTTATCCGTCGCGTCCGTGTCGGGCGTTTTGGGAAGCAGGTCCGAATCCACCAGAGTATTGCTGTCTGATGCTGCTGAATCCTTGAGCTTATCATCGTCCGCACCAGCGGCCGTGCTGTTTTCTGAGCTATTCTCAGCTGATGCGACGGTGTCCGCGACGGTGTCCGCGACGGTGTCTGCGACAGTGTCCGCGACAGTGTCCGCGACAGTGTCCGCTACGGTATCAGCGGATTGTGCCGATGGCTCAACCACCATCTGGTCTGCCGCTAAAGCTTCGTCAGTTTCTGTCCATGCTGGTGATTCGTTTTCTGTTTCCGCCGCCCTGACCAGTCCGGTCGCCTCGTCTGTCCCGCCCGGCGTGCTCGTCCCGCCTGGCTCGTTCGGCTCGACTGTCCCACCCGGTTCGTCTTCCGCCCCCGGTCGCGACGGATCAGGCTGTCGGTCTGACGAGGAAAGTGTCCGGCTGCGAAGATCTGTTTCGTCCAGTGCAACCTCGCGGTTGTCAGTTACGCGAACGGCGTAGCTCAGGTTGGCGCCTTCCTTCAATCCGAATTGCTTCAGATCCAGAGTCGTGGTGGCCATCACGTGCTTCTGCAGCGTCTGATCTCCCAGCGGGATCTGTCGGACGGCCAGCACCTCGGCTTCGCCATCTTCTGTTTCCGGTTCGCGATAGATCACCAGTTCAGCGGTGGCAATGCCGTGATCGTCGTGGGCTTCGAATCTGATTTCGAATTCTTCATCGGGACGGACGGTCATTTCGTCTGTCGGGCTGATCACACGGGCCACCGGAACTTTGTCGGCGACGACATGAATGCGACAGACGCGCTGATCTTCGTTTGCCAGCCCATGGACATTCTGAAAACGCGGTGAGAACGAAAAGTCTTCCATCAGCGGGGTTTCAAAGCGATACCAGCCATCGGCGTCCGGCGGCAGCGGCAGAATTTCATCGACGCGGTTCTCAGCCTCTTCGTCAGCCGTGTTCTGCGGCGACAGGTTCAGCTGCAGTTCCATCCGTTGCAGGGGCTGCTTCGGCCGCATGGCCAGCGTCAGCACGCTGCCCTGAACGGCTCTGAGGCGACCGGGAATCAGCGTTTTTTCAAGCGGTTCCTGACGGACATACTCGGGAGCGGTAACCGTGAGTCGGACTTCGGCCAGCACCGGATAGTCGATGGCGGTAACGGTATGCCATTCTGTGCGACCGTCGCCGGCCTGGACTCGATAGCGAAATGAATCATCGACGTCGACGCGGCAGACCAGCAGTTCGGATCGTTCTGCCTCCGGCTGCAGCCGGAGTTGTTCTGTCGGCACAGTGCTGCCTTCCCGGATCAATACCGCGGTCGGGCGCTGCAGACCGGTCATTCTGGTGACCAGTTCCACCGACTCTCCACGGGGCACAACCAGATCGCCGGTGACGGATTCCAGCTGTGTGGCCGTGATGGCCGACGTCGGTGACCAGAATCGTTGAAACAGGATCGTCGTCTGCTCAGGACTGATCAGCATGAACGCCGCAAAGACCAAAACGATCGTTGCCAGCAGGACAGCCGGACGCCGTGCGGATGCCAGCTGCGCCACACGTGCCGGCTGCACCAGGCTGCCCAGGGTCACAGCTTCACTGGTAACCTGCTGCAGCATGGCGCGTTCGGCGGGCGTGGCCGGCAGGTGCTGCGAATGAGCAAAGCTGGCGACGGTAGTCCAGCGTTCTTCCAGCTGCGGAATTTCGCTGTCGACATCCCGGGCCGCCCGGGTCCAGCGGAGGGCTTCAATGGTCGGACGAACTCCCCACCACAGCACAACCGCCGCCGCCAGCGTCAGTGAGGTGGCTGTCAGGACGGTGCGAACACCGGTGTCAAAGATGGTCCACCACCAGTCTGCCAGCATGGCCAGCATCATGGCGCCCAGAAGCACCGACAGCCCGACAGCGCCGGCGCGGACAGCCGCGATACCGGCCGCGCGCCAGCGAATGCTGCGCAGCTTGGTTCGAATGGCCGCGGGAAACAGGTTCTGGTCAAGTGTTCCGGACATAATGGTGGTTCTCCTGCAGAAACGTCTGTCCTAAGACAGCCCTTTCCACTTTCTGATGATCCATTCCGTCTGCAGACAGCCAAACACGATCCACAGAAATTTCCACTGCAGCCAGAGCGGTTTGTTTTCAATCTGCTCTGAGACCAGAGGCTCCAGGTTTGTCAGTCTTAATACTTCGTCGACAGCGGTGGGCGGCAGCACCTGTCCGCCGGTGATATCTGCTATCTGCTGTGCCAGGGCGCGATCGGACCGCGTATCCAGAATCTCCAGCGGAAGTTCGGCCTGCACGGTGAAACTGCTGGTGCTGATCTCCTGTCCGCTGTCCTGCAACAGTCGGTCGATTTCGTCGCCGATGGCCTGCAGGCTGTACACTCCGGGCGGCAGCCCCCGCAGTTCGGCGGTGTATTGTCCCGGGATCTCGTCATCCGGCACCAGCGGTGCAGACCGTTCGTTTGAATCGTGACGCACAACCGCCTGAAGGTCGGCAGTGGTCACCGGCTGGCCATCACCGTCCGTAAGCCGGACCGCGACCTGAACCGTTTCATCACTGCTGTAGCGGCTCTTGTCTGACCGAATCCGAACCGTCTCTGAACCGGCCGACAGATCGGATGCGACGGCCCACCGCAGCAATTGTCCCCAGAAGCGGAAATGCAGACGATCTCCGCGCAGAAGTCGCAGCCGCCACGTGTCGGGGGCCGAAAGATAAACAGCCATCCCTCGCCCCACGGGCTGCCAGCACAGAAGCGCCTTCTGGCTGTCGCCGTGCACCGGGGCCGGCATGCCGCGCGGCACCGCGGCAATCAGTGTTCTCGCCGTGGCTCGTGGCCGAGACCACGAGGATATGCGATAGATCGGCGATACCTGATTGATGAAATCCCACGCAATGCGAGTCGCTTCCTCAGTCTCACCAATCATCAACGCGTCCTGATCACGCCCCTGTTCGGTTACATGAAACGCGTAGCCGGCCTCGGCCCGGACGTCGTCTCCGGTGGCGGGCGAGACCGGAACAATGGCTTCGAGCGGATGATCGACAAAGGCCTGGGGCATGGCCTCCTCTCCGGCGATCAGCATGACGGTTCCGCCCCTGTGCTTCAGATAGTCAACCAGTGATTCCTGGGCGGCGGCCGAAAAATGAGTCGGTGGTATGTCTCCCAGAATGACGACATCGTACTGGTCCCAGTCATCGACGGTGGTGGGAAAGGTTCCGTTTTCCTGGCGGCGTCCGGTGGCGATCAGACGCGGTTCAAACAGCAGCTCGTCACATTCGACATTGGGGTCTCGCCGGAACAGCTGAGCAAGGTACCGATATTCCCACCGCGGCAGTTCGTCCGCGAGCAGCAGCTTGATGTCAGATCGGGTGACGGTGACATCGAAATCATCAAAGTTGTTCTTGTCTGTCAGCTCACCTTCCAGCGGTGCCACCGCAATCTGGAAATGCTGAGTTCCGACTTCCGCCATTTTGCGTTCGAAGCGAAGTTTGCGAGTCGCGAAGCCGGAATCCAGCTCGACCACTCGCTGGTCAATTTCTTCACCATTGTGCAGCAGCTGCACGAAGCACGATTCGCCTTCACAGTCATGCGCCTGCAGCGTCGCTTCGATGACAATGTCGTCATTCCGCATGGCCACGTTGGGAACAAACACCGACTGAATGATCACGTCCCGAACATGTTGTGTGTTGCCGATCGGAATCACATACACCGGAGTTCCGTTCAGGTCAGCAGCCGCGTCACGAGGATTGGCGGCGGTGTTCCGATTGTGAGCCGCGTCGGTCAGAATAAAGGCGGCCGCCAGCGGCTGTTCAGTGCGTTCACGATTCAGCTGCTCCAGCACGGCTGACAGGTTGGTCCCGTCCTGCGATGACGACTGGCTCTGATCCGCGGAGGCCGAGGGCCCGGCCAGCATGGTCACTTCGGAAGCCGGATCGGTTGCTTTCTGCAGGCGCCTGACAGAACGATCAAAGGCATACGGTCGGACATCGGCCGTTTCCAGAATCGGCGACAGCACCGTGCTCTGCAGCGACTGCAGCAGGCCCGCGACGCGACTCAGCCGCGTCTGCTGCTGCAGGGCCGTCAGCGTGGCCGGCGCGGCGGCGGCCACCGCTGCCGAGTTCTGCTGTGAGACTCCTCGGCTCAGTTCCCTGAGCTGACGTCGCAGTCCGGCGACGCGGTGCTGCAGATCCGGCAGGCTTTCCCGCCAGCCCTTCTGGGACGGAGTCCGACCTTTGGCAAGGGCGGTCGTGAGTTCAAAAAAGTCCTTGAACTCCGGGCCGTCCATCGAATTCCTGAGGCGAGTGGCAAGGAGCGTCGACTTTGCCGACGGCCCGGCGGCCGGCGTTTTTTCATGTAGCTGGGCGACCACTATGGTCAGATTCTCACTGATTCGCCGGATCGCATCCGCAGCTGCCTGAGTGGCCTCCACCACCAGGCTTTCACGCTGATGCTGAGTCAGGGCGTCAGCGGCCTGCCGCAGATGTTGTTCGGCGATGCCGGCAGCCGCTACGGCACTGTCGGCTGCTCTTAGGGCAGTTCCTTCCGAACTGCCGTGCTGCGCCGCGGCCCACCGCAGGTCATCCGCGGTTCCCGGTGGATCCACCGTCTGCATGCTGCCGCTGACATCGGTGACAATCGCCACCGCCTGTCGTGTCGTGGACGTCTGCACCAGCACGGTAGCCGGGGCCAGCAGCATCCAGACGGCCGTCGCCAGCGCAGATACCCGCAACAGCCAGAACAGAACTGAATGGCGCGTGCCGAGTACTCTGCGTTCACGCTGCAGCGACCAGGTAAACAACAGCAGCAGAGGAATAAGCAGCGCGATCGCCACCGGCAGACCGAACGGGCCGTCCAGCGAAAAATGTTCGACATTGTCAATTGTTGTGGAAGACATAGGTCACACGCTGCGAGACTGGCGGCCGACAGGCTCACCCCGTTCTGAAAGTGATACCTGCGGCGGACGTGCGGAATCTGACTGTTTCGCGGCAAAGACTGTCGGAAATCCGACGTCTCCGCCGGCGATCTGTTCCGACATTTCCGAAATTTCTTCAGCGCCGAAGCGTTCACGTGAAATCAGTCCGGCCAGCAGCAGCTCAGCGGACATGAAGCCGATCAACAGCATCAGCAGCAACGGCCAGACCGGGTCGCGGTGGCTGCTGCTGCCCAGACTCGAGTCAGAAAATCCCCGGCTCAGCCCGGCCGTGGCGTCCAGCATGTTCCGGTCCTGCTGTGTCAATGACGCCAGATCCGATTCGGCGGGGTCCCGACTGACATGAAACGGAATTCTGTCTCCGGACAGACCCAGCTGCAGAAAATAGTTTCCGGGCAGAATGGTGCGACTGCTGCGGAAAACCACGTCCTCACCAAGGACGTCGGCCGCCAGATCGATTTCGTCTCCGTGCGGTGTGCTGAGAATGGCGTCGCGATGCTCGGCATCGGAAAGATGCACCAGGATCGGATCACCCGGCGTCAGATTGTGGCGGGTGGCCTGCGGCTGAGTCAGATAGGACAACCAGTCCTGAATCATCACAACGAAGGCCTGAGACTGAGCCAGTTCACTCCATCGATCCATGCGCAGCGCCACCCCCTGCACAATCACTCGGCCGCGCCCCACGAACTTCTCCACCGCCAGTGGTTCACCATTCGTCAGACTCAGCAGCACCGACACGTCCTGGTCCTGTGCGGGCGGCACAAATCGAATCCGCCGGAAGACCCGCACATCACTCGTGTCCAGACGTTCCACATCAGCCAGTTCCCGAGTGGCAGGATGATCTCGCAGTGACGGATTGATCGTGGTTCGCCGATTTTCTGTTCCGGACTCGTCCACAATCCCTTCCAGAGCCAGGGGTGCCAGACCGTCGCCGTTGGCGAACACAAACTGGTTGAACCGCTCAATATCGGTTCGCGGGCCCAGCGCCAGCCAGAGTCCGCCGCCGTTGAAGACGTAGTGGTTCAGCCGTTCCACGGTTTCTTCCGACAGGTCCGTCAGGTTGGGGATGATCACGGCCGGGTAGCCGCTTAGATCACTGCGTTCCAGTGCTGCCGGGCTGATCCTGTCCGGGTAGTGCACTCCCGGCATCAGCAGAGGTTCACCGTCGCGGTACCCCATGGCGGCCTGCACAAAGTACGCGTCCTGCTGCATCTCTGCCCGCCCCGGCGATCCTTCGACTACCAGCACCGGAATCTGGTTGACCACTTCAATTACCACCGTGCCCCGGTTGTCAGAATCCAGACGGTCGGCCACATCAATTTCACAGCTGACGGCGTAAACACCCGGACGAGCAAAAGAATGATGCCACATCAGTGCGCGGGAATCCCGGCCGCCAATTTCCGGCACTGGTTCCTGATGTTCCGCGCTTCCATCGATGCGCCAGTGAAGCAGCCCCCCCGGAATGGCTGCCGTCGAGTGATTCGTGACTCGGGCCGTCACCGTAAACGGTTGATTGACGCCCACCACTGTACGATTTGAGCGAACGTCAGCGACTGAAAGATTCGAGACCTGCGCCTCGGCGTCCGGGATCTCAACAATCTCAAGTTCCGTCGGCAGGGCCGATAACTTCAGGGTTTGCTGAAATCGCCGCCAACCGTTCTCGTCACGCACTTTCCAGTCAGCCGCCTGACCGTCGGTGAGCAGAACCACCCGCCGGGAACGTGTGTCCGGCGGGAAATCAGCCTGAACGGCAGTGAACAGAGCGGCCAGAAGATCGCTGCTGCCATCGGTGGGACGAATCGTTTCCAGCTGTCCGACCACCGTCGCTGCAGAACCTGCATCGACACGAAGGCCGGCGGCGGTGGCCCAGACCGGATACGGTGACGCCGCCAGAATCCGGACGGTGTCGCCCGACTGCAGATCCGAAAGCACATCCCGAGATCGCCGCAGCAACTGCGAAAACAAGGTGGCGTCACCCGTCGATCGCTGTGTGGACATGGAATTGTCAAGGACCAGAATCACTTCGGTGCGGTCATGAGTACCAAACCAGTTGCCCGGAAGCATGGGCCGCGCCAGGGCCAGCACCAGCGCAGTCACGGCCAGCACGCGTAACAGCAGCAGCAGCCACTGCTTCAGTCGGCGGGCACTGGTCCGTCGCGTCGCCGCCTGCAGCAGAAACTCCATCGCTGCCCATTCGATCACGACATTGCGCCGTCGATCGAACAGGTGCAGCAGAATCGGCGCCGCTGCCAGAGGCAGTGCCGCAAGAAAAGCGATGCTGAGAAAACTCACTGAGTTATCGACTTTCTGTTGATGTGTCGAAGTCGCCCGTTCGCAGGCCTGGTCAATCTGTCATCCGACTGAGTGTTGGTCCTGTCCGGCCGAGTACTTCCGGCCGTCAGCTTTCTCACTGCCAGCTTTCCGCCGAGCAGTTTCCGTTGAATACCTGCCGCCGCGCCCGTCCGGGATGAAATGTCTGACCCGCACCGCCAGCCGCGGCCAGAACGAATCTGACGCGGCTGGCGAATGCGGATCAGACCAACACGATGCGGTGAGCCTGCTAAACACCGATCGCATTTCCTCTGGCTAAGCGTCCTCTGAGAAACCATCCCAGCGTTTCAGAAAGATCCTGATTGGTTGTCATGCGGATGTAGTCTCCCCCCAATCCCGTCACCAGGTCCTGCAGTCGAATCAAAAATGCTCTGACCCGCCGCAGGTACTCGTCCCGCACGGCAGCCGGGTCCAGACTGATCCGCTGCCCCTGAATTTCCAGTGACTGAAAGGATGACCAGCGTCTGAAATCAAAATGAATTTCCTCCGGGGCCAGCACGTGCATGACCACAACATCATGTCCTCGGGCCCGGACCACGCGAAGTGCCGAGGCCAGGTCATCGAGGTCGCCGAAGCAATCAGAAAACAGCACGAACAAACCCCGACGACGCATTCGCGGGATACTGGCACGAATCTGTACGCCCAGGCTGCCACCGTCGGAAGCCGTGGCGGCCTGCAGCGTTGCCAGCACGGCCTTCAGATGAGCCGCGTTCTGTTTCGGCGGCAGAAACCGCGGCTCATGTTCGCTAAGAATGGTGACTCCCACGGCGTCCCGCTGGTGCAGCAGCAGACGAGCCAGACAGGCGGCAGCCTTCCTGGCAAATTCCAGTTTGCTGACCGTGGACAGTCCGAAACGCATTGAGGCACTGGTGTCCACGGCCATCACGCCGTGCAGATTTGTTTCTTCTTCAAACTGACGAATAAAATATTTGTCGTTCCGCGCAAAAACCTGCCAGTCAATCTGACGAATCTCGTCGCCTGCCGCATACTGGCGATGCTGAGCAAATTCGCAACAGCCACCTTTGGTCGTGGAACGATGCCGGCCGGCCAGCAATCCGTCCACGACCGTTCGGGAAACCAGTTCCAGGTGACCAATCTGATTCATGACCTGCGGATCGATCAGTTCGCCGGCCTGCGACGCTGCCCTTCCGGTGTCCGGCGTCATCAGTTGTCTGCGTTTTGATCGAAACAGATTCAGCATGGCATCAGGTGGATTAAGTAGCGGAAGTGTCAGGAACGGTTCGCTGGCAGCCGGTTCGTCTGAAGGCTCGGCAGCAACGGACCTAAGAAGGCGTCGCGCTGTCCTGTTTCTGCAGCGAACCTGTCTGCTGAATGATGCGTGTCAGCACCGAGTCTGCGTCGATGCCCGCCGCTTCGGCATTGAAGGTCAGAATGACCCGATGCCGCAGTACCGGGTGAGCCACAGCCAGCAGATCGGCGGTGGTCGCATGACATCGACGATTCAGCAGAGCTCGCGCCTTGGCGGCCATCAACAGAGCAATCGTCGCTCGCGGACCGGCCCCCCACTGCACCAGGCTTTTCAGCTCATCCGTCATCGTCCCTTCTTCCGGTCGGGTCCCGCGGACCAGATCCAGAGCCGCAGCATAGACGTGATCTGACACCACAACACTGCGTACCAGCGCCTGCATGCGGTGGATCTGATCGGCATCCAGAACGGTTTTGGTTTCGAAGCAATAGTCCGTGGTCTGCCGACGGGCAATTTCCAGTTCTTCAGTCCGGCTGGGATATCGCACATGGATTTTCAGCAGAAACCGGTCCAGCTGAGCCTCAGGCAAAGGATACGTGCCTTCGGTTTCAACAGGGTTCTGGGTGGCCAGTACGAAAAACGGTTCTGGCAGCCGGTAGGTCTTTCCACAGACCGTCAGCTGTCGTTCCTGCATGGCTTCCAGCAGCGCGCTTTGCGTCTTGGGAGGCGTACGGTTGATTTCATCCGCCAGAATGACGTTGCCAAACAGCGGACCTTCAACAAACCTGAAGATGCGCCGGCCCGTGGTGTGGTCTTCTTCCAGCACTTCCGTTCCGGTGATGTCTCCCGGCATCAGGTCGGGCGTGAACTGTACACGTCGAAAAGTCATGTCGATCAAAGACGCCATGGTAGAAACCAGCATTGTCTTGGCCAGTCCCGGCATCCCCTGCAGAATACAGTGGCCACGGCACAGCAATCCGATCAGCAGCTGTTCCGAAACTTCCTCCTGACCGACAATGATGCCGGCCAGCTGCTGACGAAGTGCACGGAACTGTTCATGTACCTGATCAACGGATTCTGCCACGTCGGCCGATGTCTCCATCGCGTGAGACGCTGCGCGACCGTTTTCTGCGCCCGAATGTGCTGGTCCGCTTTGTGTATTGAGTCGATTCATTGAGGTCCGTGCCTTTCGAATCAGCCGCCGGGCGACTGCTGTCTTTTTCGACGTTCGCCGCCCGGTAGAACCGGATCCGGCGCGAGTATTCAGAATTTCTACTGTTCGTCTGCCGCCCCCACCAACGTGGCCTCGACAGCACTGATCAGCTTATCATTGTCCGTATCCAGAGCTGCAAACTGTTCATCCGTGCCGGGAAACTCCCGACGCGTCAGGTCACGGTCACGATTGACATCCATTCGCACAAACCATTCCGGCCCCGTGACTTCTGATGTTTCGTCCGCCGAACGAACCTGCCGCAAAGCTGCCAGTTCGTCATGCACGACCGGCCCGAGTCCGACGCACACCCGGATGGTCGGCCGGATCTCCTCTGCCGTCAGCCGCCCGTCCTGATTGTCATCAAAGGTGGCCAGAATCTGAGTCAGCTGCCGCAGTTCTCGAATGGTAAACCGGCCATCGTTGTTGGGGTCCACCACGGGCAGCAGCGGATAGCCGTCGTTGACCGCCCCGATCGACAGCTGGTCACTTCCCGCCGTCTGCAGCGCGGAAAATTCCAGTCGTGCGGCGGCGGTTTTCAGCGTCACTTTCCGTTCACCAGTCATCGCACTGTCCACTACGGCGGTCAGAGCCTCACTGATGCCGGTGATGCTTAAACGGGAGGCCGCGGGGTCAGCAAGGTTGAAGGAAATGGTAACCTGAAGATCTGTCGCCGCTGCCTGCAGCCGATGAATTTCTTCCGCGTCCAGCGTGCCATTCTGATCGGTGTCGAACCGCGGCAGTCGCGATCCACCGGAATCTGACGACGCTTCATACCGGGCGACCAGATGCCGCCACGCGGCGTCATCACCGAAGTCGTCGGACAGTGGAACGATCAGTTTTCCCGGCCCCGCATGGCGCGGTTCGTCGCGAGGATCAGTGGCCACTTCGGCAAGCTCTGTCGCCTCGACCACGTCGTCGCGGTTCAGATCACATTCACGGAACGAGGTCACCGCCATCTGCAGTTCTTTTGCGGACACCTGTCCGTCCCGGTCACGGTCCAGCACTCGGAACACCGGCGCCTGGTCGGCTCGAAACCGCTGAAAGTTGTCATTCAAAAACAGCACGGTCGGGCCGTCCACCCAGTTCGTCAGCAGCCAGTGGATCTCTTCCACACTCGGAGGCTCGCCCGTGGCCGCCATATAACGTGCGATCCACTCAGAAACAGTACTGGCCGCTCGAAACTCCGGAATCAGATCTTCCGATGAATCAGCCGCACTGTCGCTGCCTTCATCGCTGTTCTCGTCGCCGTCTTCATTGTCCTTCTGATCCGGACGAGGGTCGGTGCCGGCTTCGGACTTTTCGTTGTCGTCGGCCGATGACACCTCTTCGCCGGCTGATTCGGCGATGGCTGCGAGCGCGTCATCGACGACGTCGCTAAAAATCTGTCCAGCTTCCTGGACGGCCGTTTCAATGACCGCAACAACCGGTTCTGCCGGCAGCGCCGCGGCCTCAGTCGTGGTGTTTCCCGTCGTGGTGTTTCCCGTCGTGGTGTCCCTGGCATCTTCTGTGGCGTCTTTTGTCGCGGCCTCTGCGGCGGCCTCTGACGCGTCTTCTGACGCGACTTCTGACGCGACTTCGGTCGGCCGAGACCGGGGTGCTGCCGCCAGCGTCATCAGTCTGGTCACGCGATCCTGTCTGAGCTGACGGAATGGCCGTCCGTCAACCGTGACCCGCAGTTCGACCAGTGCCAGCCGGTCCGGCAGGGCGAGCAGAAAGCGGACGCGTTCTTCGTGCCCCGTCGTTGCTCCGGAGCTGCGTTGCCGGTGATCCAGTTGATACTGAGGCAGTTTGCCGGCGGGAGTGACTGGTTGCGGCGGTGCATCTGCGTCAAGGGCTGGCGGCGTTTCCATTGTCGGCGCCGTGGCAGCGGCCGTCTGACCAATAAACCTGACGCCAACCGTCAAGTCCTTGTTCGACATCGTCCCCCTGTTGGCAGCTGTCAGCTTATCGGCCGCGGTCAGCGTGTTCAGGCCGAGCATCGGCAGCAACAGCGAAAGCATCAGCAGCGACGGGACAGCAGTTCGAAATCGTCCTGCGGCCCAACGGTGTGCCGGCAGCACGCGGTGCGGCCCGACTCGCGGTTCTGGTGCTGCCTCGAAACGGACACTGCTGCTGCCGCCGCCGCTGCCACGGCCGCCATCGGAACCGATGTCAGAACCGCCGTCGCACTCGGACAGGACGACAAATGCGGTGGTTGACTTTCGAAAGAACTTCATGCCAGCACTCCCTTGACCGGCGTGCCTTCGGCAATCGGAATCGGGCGTCCGTCGGCGTTGATCAACATGGCGTCCGAACCGACGCCAACAGCTTCCACCAGTGTGGCCAGCAGATCTTCTGCCGAGATTTTCCCGTCTTCCACGGTCATCCCGTCTTCACTGGTGCGACCATAAGCCTGGCCTCCGGCAATACCGCCACCGGCCAGCACGGCCGACCAGGCAGCCGGAAAATGATCGCGGCCGACGTTTGGATTGATCCGCGGCGTCCGGCCGAATTCTCCCATCCACAGGATCGTGGTGGATTCCAGCAGACCTCGATCCTCCAGATCCTTCATCAAAGTGGCCCAGCCGTTGTCGAGGTCCGTGGAAAGCTGTTGCACGGCGGTGAAGTTGTCTGAATGAGTGTCCCAGCCGACGCCGCCGCTGTTGGTTCCCAGAGAAACTTCGACAAACGAAACGCCATGTTCGATCAGACGACGCGCCATCAGGCAGCCCTGGCCGAACACGGTGCGACCATATTCTTCCCGCAGCGTCTCTGGTTCCTCAGACAGGTCGAAGGCTTTGGCATCTTCGCTGTGCATCAGGCGGACGGCTCCTTCGTACACCATGTTGTGACTTTTCGGAGCGCCCTCCGGATGACGTGTCAGAAAAGAGTTCTGAAGCCCCTTCCACATTTTCAGACGCTTCTGCATGCGTTCTTCCGTAATTCCGTCCGCACGATTCATTCCCTGCACCCGCAGCTGTGGAAAGCCGGCCGGGTCGTTCGTCGTCGTTCGCGGCATATCGGCTGCGGCCACAATCAACGGACCGTATCGCGGTCCCAGAAACCCCGCTCCGAAGGCCTCCTGATTAAACGCCCGATAGGGACCGACGCTGACAAAGCCGGGCAGACCGGCATCAAACTGTCCCAGTTTGTTCGCCAGCGCCGCCCCGATGCTTGGGTACTGGATTGGGCCCATCGGCACCCGTCCGGTTCGCATCAGGTAGGTACCCCGCCCGTGATCTCCTTCCTTCGTACTCAGACCGCGCAACACCGCCAGTTTGTCTGACATGGTGGCCAGTTTCGGCAGATGCTCACTGAATCGCAGTCCGGGAGAGGCCGTCGCGATTTCCTTGAATTCACCGCCGTTTTCATGATTCGGTTTCATGTCCCAGGTGTCGGTCTGAGTCGGACCGCCGCTCATCCACAGCAGAATACAGCGCCGCCGGCGATTCGGCTGGGCGGCCAGCCGGGCAGCCACTGCCGGAAACCAGCCGCTGACGCTGAGGCCGCCAAGTCCGGCTGTCAGTGAGCCGAGCAGTTGTCGTCGCGAACAGTTTGTGATCATGAGACTTCCCTTTTCCGTAGGTAACGGTGATTCCGGCGACCTGACAACAACGTTCGTGGCCGGTGAAGGTGCAGGCGAAACACAACAGGCTCAATGATTCATCGCAAATTCGGCACTGTTCAGAAGCGCCCACAGGATGTCAGCTAAATTCTCTCTGAGTTCCACTCCGGAAGTGGTTTCGCCGATGAACTCATTCAGCAGTTCCCACTCGGCAGCGGTTGGCTGTCGCGACAGCGTCGCAAAGTACAGGACCTCGATACGCTGTTCGTTGGTAAAGAACGGAGCTTCCAGAGACTTCAGCAGTCCACTGCTGGAAAGTCCCGTGGCCCCGTCGATCAGCGTTCCGTTCATCAGTGTCAGCGCCTGCGGAATGCCCCCCAGATACTCGGTGGGCCGGCCGGCCGGTGTCCGGAACTGCGCCAGAAACTCACTTCGCGGCGTGTTGGCGAATCGATCCACATTAAAACCCGTCGCTCCCGCGCCCGACGGCATGGTGGCAACAGTGATGCAGTCGTAGACCTGTTCGGCCGTCAGCGTTTTCACATTCATCTGAGCGAACAGGCTGACTCGATCGTGATCAACCGTGTCGGCCCCGCTGGACAGTCGGTAAGCGCGGGACAGTGCCGTGGTGCGAAATAATTCCTTCAGCTGGAAGCCGCTGTTGATGAAATGACCAGCCAGCAGATCAAGTGCCTCAGGCGACACCGGAGGATTCTCAACACCGAAGTCATCGACCGGATCTACCAGCCCCCGGCCGAACATCTGTCCCCAGACCCGATTGGCCGCGGCCCTTGAAAAATAAGGATTCCGGGCACTGGTCAGCCAGGTGGCCAGCGCCTGTCGTCGGCGATCCGCCTGCTCTTCAGCCAGCGGTTCCACACTGTTCAGAAACCGTGGCGGGACAACCGTGTCGGTGTCCGGAATCATGACTTCTCCACGTTCCACATCCCGTACCTGCATGACAGTCGACACGTTTTCCAGTTTGCCCTGTGGCCGCGATATCCGGGCGAAAAATGCTGCGTAACTCCAGAAGTCCTGCTGAGTCCATGGTTCGAACGGGTGGTCATGGCACTGAGCACATTCCAGCCGCATGCCAAGAAAGACCCGCGACGTCCGGGATGCCAGCTGATCGGGATCCAGTTTCGCGGCCGAATAGAACAACAGAGGACCGGACCGTGACAGTCGTCCCTCAGCCAGCAGCAGACGACGGACGATTTCGTCATACGAGTTATTACGGGCAAACTGATCACTCAGCCACTGGTCGAAGGCCTCGACACCGCCGAAGGCAGCCAGATCAACCCCTTCCGGAATCAGAAATGTACGATACATGGTTGCCAGATGAGTGGCATGATCAGGGCTGTTCAACAGCTGATCGACCAGATGTTCGTATCGTTCCGGCGACCCGTTCTGTAGAAAGCGACGGACTTCAGTCACCGTCGGCGTTCGTCCCGCCAGGTCCAGATAAATGCGACGCAGCAGCGTTTCGTCGGTGGCCGGTGCGGCCGGCTCAACGCCGTTCTGCTGCCAGAGTTCTGCCAGTATCAGATTCAGCTGCCGGACAACTTCGCCGCCCGATCGTTCGACCACAGAAACCGGCTTCCACTTCGACGCGGCGCCGAACAGCGGCGGAGTCATCAGTTCTGCGGCCGCGACATCCAGCCTGACGGGAGCCGCGTTATCAGAAGCCACCAGTGATTCAGCAGCACCGGCCGGTTCGATCTCAGATTTCGAGGAATCGTGCATTGCTGTTCTGATGTCCGCCGAGCTACTGACGTCAATAACCGGCATGTCGGTCGGGAATTCGGCCAGACGCCGCTCGCGCGCACTGCCCGACGGATAGGTTACCGTCATAAATCGTGCGGGCACCGCATCCGCCTGAATCTGCAGACTCACGGGCAGATGCGTTTCCGGATCAACCACCGCCCGCAGCGAAACCTGGCCGGCATCGCCGTACTGAAACTGCACGTCCAGCTGAATCTGCCGCTGCCCGTCGCTGGTCACAAACTTAGATTCTTCATGCAGAATCCTGGTTTCTGCCAGTCCGTCCACTGAACCATCCGGCAGCACCGTTCGCCCCAGCGCCGTCTGGCCCAGCACCGCCAGCAACAGATGCTCCGGATCATCGGTCAGCTTCGATGTCAGCACCTGTCGTCGAATATGAGACGTGCCCCGATCACGATGCAGGACCACCTGTTGATTCACGTCGAGCAGGCAGGAAACACCACCCGACTGTTCGCTGATCAGACCGTCAGAAAGAGCGACCCACCGACGGACGCTGCCTGATTCAACCTCGACCACCTGCTGACCGGCCAGCGCTTCTACCAGCTGAGCCCACGCGAAGGCCGTGGAATCAGCCCGGAACAGAACTGCAGCGACCATCATGATCCCCAGCGCGGCCGCCAGCGGCAGACTGCGAGCCCACCGCGCACCGCTGACCAGACGACGACTCACCCCGGCCGCCGCAGAATGAGCAAGACGCGGCGACGTCCCCCACTCCTGCTCAATCGCGAGGTCCAGACGCCTGAGCAGCGTACGTGGAATCGCCGGAGCGTCCAGTGCTTCTGTCAGCAGCTGCTCCAGCTCCGCATCCGCACCGTCAGCAGGCTCTTCAATGGTGTCAGCTAAGTTCGTCATAAGTGAGTGCCGCTTTGTTTTGACTGACCGATTTGCTCAACATCCGCCTGAATCGTCCGATTCGTCAACTCAGGCTCCGTCTCGGAATCGCCCGACTTCGCTCCGGACTCTGTCTTTTGTTCTGCGTCTGGTTCTGTCTGTGATTCCGTGCTGCGGGTGAGCGTCTGACGGCACCGTCCCGTTCGGTTCTGCAGAACCGATTCGTCATCGCTGACTTTGATCATCCGTTCCCGAAATTCCCGCCGGGCACGGAACAGGATTGATTCGACGGCCTTCTCAGTAGTGTCCATCCGTTCCGCCATCTCCCGGACACTTAATCGATCCAGATACTTCCATTCCAGAGCCATCCGATGCTGCTCGGGCAGCAGCTCCATGACCGCTCGGATTTCCGCCCGACGCTCGGCCAGTTCCTGCCCCTTGAACGCGTCTTCTTCATGACTTAAAGGAGCCGTCTTACGTGCTTCATCCAATAGATGCCGGACACGCGCTGCTGCGCGGAAATGGTCTGTCAACTTGTTCGAGGCCACAGATCGCAGCCATGCGCCGGGGTTCTGAATGTCTGTTCCATCGTCCGCGGCGGCCCGGATCAGGGCCAGCACCGTTTCACTGACAATGTCTTCTGCCAGATGCTGGTCGCCGTTCACGCGGACGTAAACAAAGCGCCAGACCGACGGCAGGAAGCAATCACTCAGATGCTTCACCGCGGCTGGATCTTTTGTCCGAAGTCCATGTACCAGGGCAGAGTTGTTCAATATGACCTCAATTCTGCGAGCTCGGAGGTCCGACCGGTTGTTCCAGCCAGCTCAGATGATAGGTCGCGGTGCTGTGATTCATCACGCAGATAATCCAGCGTGAATTCCAAAAAAACATTGTTAGCATATCGCCATGCCCGAAATTACCCACTTACTCGCGGTCAGCCTGTTCTTCATCACCTTTTCCATGGCTGACGAAAGTCCGCCGGTGGCCTCACCAGGACCCAATAGACCCAGTATGCTGGTCGTGCTGGCGGACGACCTGGGTTATGGTGATCTCGGCTGCTACGGTGGAACCCGGCTGAAGACACCGCGGATCGACAACTTTGCAGCCCATGGACTGCGACTCACCGACTGCTATTCGACTCACCCGAACTGCTCACCCTCACGTGCCGGCCTGATGACCGGACGAACGCCATTTCGAGCTGGCATCTATAACTGGATTCCCATGTTCTCGCCCATGCATGTGCGGCGGTCCGAGATCACGATCGCGACGCTGCTAAGAAACGCAGGCTACGACACCTGCCATGTCGGCAAGTGGCACCTGAACGGCGAGTTCAACAGCCCCGGCCAGCCGCAGCCCCGGGACCACGGGTTCCAACACTGGTTTTCAACGCAGAACAATGCGCTGCCCAATCATCGCAACCCGGACAACTTTGTCCGCAACGGTCAGCCCGTCGGAGCCCTCGAAGGCTACTCGGCCCAGCTGGTGGCGGCGGAGGCTGAACGGTGGCTGACGGATGTCCGAGACCCGTCGAAGCCCTTTTTTCTGTTCACCTGTTTTCACGAACCGCACGAACCGATTGCCTCGGCCAGACGCTTTACCGATCTGTTTCCGTCTGATGACCCGAGCTACTCAGCCCATCACGGCAACATCAGTCAGCTGGACGACGGCTTCGGGCAGATTCTGGATACACTGGAACGCCTGAAGCTGCGGGACAACACGCTGATCATCTTCACCAGCGACAACGGGCCGGCCATCACGGCGATGCATCCCCACGGCTCAGCCGGGCCGCTCCGTGACAAGAAAGGAGCCATCTACGAAGGTGGTATCCGCGTTCCCGGGATCCTGCAGTGGCCCGGACACATCAAAGCCGGAACCGTCAGCCGGCAGCCTGTGAGCGGGGTTGACCTGCTGCCCACGCTGTGTGAACTTGCCGACGTGACACCGCCCACGGACCGCGTGCTGGACGGCTGCAGCATCGTGCCGCTGTTCAGCGGAAAGAAATTGTCAAGGTCCCGGCCGCTGTACTGGCAGTTCAATCGAGCCAGGTCTGAAGCCAAAGTCGCGATCCGTGACGGTCAGTGGAAACTGGTGGCCGGGCTGGATCCCGCTGCGCCGAACCGAGGCGGAGAGATCGGTCCTACGGAAATCCGTCAGATCAAGACGGCAAAGCTGATTGATTTTGAGCTGCATGACCTGCAGTCCGATATCGCCGAAAAACACAATGTCGCCATGCAGAACCCGGAGGTGTTCGCAGCCATGAAGTCTCGCCTGCAGGACTTCTATCACGAGGTTCAGCAGGAAGCGCCGGAATGGCCGGCGTGGGACTGGCCGAGATACGAATCGCAGCGGATTCAATGGCCGGATTACTGGCTGAATCGAAACAA
Organism: Fuerstiella sp.; assembly: GCA_040222735.1. Taxonomy (GTDB): domain Bacteria; phylum Planctomycetota; class Planctomycetia; order Planctomycetales; family Planctomycetaceae; genus Fuerstiella. Next base: position 64,768 of record JAVKCM010000138.1, read on the forward strand.
GAACAGAAACGCGACCAAAAAACGCTGAAACCGGGGCCACCCTCGTTGTGGGGCGGTCTCCCGCCCTCGTTTTGGGGCGGTCTCCCGACCGCCCCACACATTGGCGTAATACGCAGCAGGAGACCTTCGGTCGGCCGCGTGGTCGGGTCGGGAGACCCGACCACAACCAATGCCCGACCACAACCAATGCCCGACCACAACCGGTGCGGGACCACAACCGGTGCCGCTTGAGCGTGTGCGAGGCCGGTTAGTCGGCCGAGACTTCAATCCGGCGTGGCTCGGTGCGGGTCGTTCTGGGCAGTTCCACCCGCAGGACGCCGTTGTTCAGTCGAGCACTGATTCGCTCGTGATCAACTTCGTCACTCAGAATAAACGACCGGAGAAAATCGCCTACCTTGTATTCCTGATGGACGATGTCCGTGTCGTCAGGGTCCTTTTCGACACGTCCGAACAGCGACAGGCGATTGTCCTGTACCTGCAGGTCCAGTCCCTCCGCCTGCACACCCGGCAGATCCGCGTACAGCACCAGTCCTTCCGGAGTTTCATAGATGTCGATGGGCGGATTAAACAGCATTCGCGGACCGCTGGCCGGCGATGGTTTGTCACCACCGTCGTTTTCTGAATTTGTCTGGTCCGACCTGGCAATGTGATGCGATTCGTCCATCCGGGCTTCTCCGTGGAAAATGTTGAGCAGGCGAAAACGTCCTGAGCAGCAATCCGGTCGTCCCGCCAGTGCGGTCACGGGTCGATCGATCCTGCCGGTCTGAACCAACGTCTGACCGGCCGCGACGTGGCGGGCAGCTATCCCGGTCCTTCCGTCACCGGAATACTGCGTACAATGGAATCTGTTGTCTTGGGCAGGATGACTCGAAGAATTCCTGCCGTGTAATCTGCCTTCATGCCCTCGTCATCAATTCTTTCGGGCAATTGAAGATTTCGCTGCCAGGAACCCTGAAACCGCTCCTGCCGACGAAACGAATCTTCACGCGCTTCTTTGGGTGGCTTTCGAACGCCTTTGATTGTCAGCACGCCGTTGGCCACCGTTACCTCCAGATCGGCCACATCGACACCCGGAATCTCAGCAGTCAGGACAAACCGATCGCCGTGATCAAACAGATTGATCAGAGGAAAGCGTCGGTTCGACCGCGCCTGCAGAGTGATATTCATTCCCTCCAGAAGTCGGTCAACCTCACGCTCCAGATCCTGAAACGGATCCCAGCTCTGGCCCCATCGAAAAACCGCCATGGCATTGACTCCGTGATCGCCCAACAAAAACCGGCAGAGTAAGGTGACTGAATGAATGGCCGCTGATCTTAGAAACGACGCACTCAGAATTTCAGCACAGGCTGTGCCGCCCCGAACGAATCAGCCACCGAATCCTTCACATTGGGCGCCACGCATCACGTAACATATTTCATGTCAACAGGTTACGGATGTTACCACGTACTGTCCCCGATCTCCCGGGCGGGGCCAATCCCTGCCAAATTAACACCTTATGTGTCAGGAGCATTGTCAGGTCGGCCATGTTTTGGGAATCATTCCTGCCACACCACGGTTCCCGGACTCAGTCTTATGACCACAAACGCATCTTCCCACCACGCCGTGTATGTCGGCAGCTTTGACCCGCTGACGCTGGGACACCTCGACATTATCACCCGAGGTGCGCGCATTTTTGAACGCCTGACCATCGGTATCGGGATCAACCCCGAGAAGGCGCCATTATTCAGTTCAGAGATGCGAGTGTCGCTGTGCCAGGCAGCCGTCCGGCATCTGCCCAATGTGGAAGTCACCACGTTTGAGGGGCTGGCGGTGGAATTTGTGAGAACCTGCGGCAGCCGAATTCTGCTGCGCGGTGTCCGAAGTCTGACGGATATCGAGACCGAGTTCACGATGTCACTGGCCAACCGAGTGCTCGACGACGAAATTGAATCCGTCTTTCTGATGTCCAGCGAACGGTACAACCATGTCTCAAGTTCGCTGATCAAACAAATCGCCCGAATGGCTCAGGGAAACGTTGCCGAACGATTGAAGGACTTTGTTCCGGAAGTCATCATCGAACCGTTACTGGCTCGGATGCAGTCCGACCGAACAGGTACGACATAACACACTCGCTTGTCATTCAGCCCCCCGTTCCCGGGCACGCGGTCCGGTGGACGCGTCACCAGAACGGGGCCTGTTCAGATTCAAGGAGAAAACCACCATGGTGAAGACCGCTTCGACAATGCTTCCACTGGGGACTTCGGCCCCCGACTTCTCACTGCCGAACGTGGACGACAGCATCGTCAGCCTGGCAGACTACGCTGGCAAGCCGCTGCTGGTGATCTTCATGTGCAACCACTGCCCGTTCGTGATTCACCTGCGTTCCGCCCTCGCGGACTTCGCAAAGGAATACCAGCAGAAGGGACTGGCCGTGGTCGGGATCAGTTCCAACGACGTCGAAGGTTATCCGCAGGATGGCCCGGAAGAAATGAAACAGGAAGCCGCCGCCGCCGGTTACAAGTTTGCCTATCTGTATGACGCCGATCAATCGGTCGCCCGAGCGTACAAGGCAGCCTGCACGCCCGACTTCTTTCTGTTTGACGCCGACCATGCTCTGGTTTATCGAGGGCAGTTCGATTCCAGTCGGCCCGGCAATGATATCCCCATCACCGGCTCAGATCTGAAAGCCGCCTGCGATGCAGTGCTTTCCGGCAATGATGTTCCCACCGACCAGAAGCCCAGCATCGGCTGTAACATCAAGTGGAAGCCAGGCGCCGAGCCGGAATTCTTTACCGGCCAACCAGCAGTCTGATGCCACCGTGGGCTGGTGCCACCGCTGGCTGAAACTACCACTTGAATTCCTGCGTCTGCAGAGACACGACTGTTGATGGAGAACGTCGTATGAACGATCGGACGCAGGAACTCACGGCATGGCACTCGCTGCAGCTGACGGAGGTTTCCCGCCAGCTTGACGCGTCCGAACACGGGTTGAGCGAGGCCGAAGCCGCCGCCAGGCTGCAGCAGTACGGACTGAACCGGCTTCCGCAGAAACCCCCGACATCCATTCAGGTCATTGTGCTGCGACAGTTTCGCAGCCCGCTGATCTATATTCTCGGGCTGGCCGCCGTCGTTTCGGTAGCGCTGGGTGACATCAAGGACGCCGGCTTCATTGCCGGAGTTCTGGTGCTGAACGCGATGATCGGGGCGTACCAGGAATGGAAGGCAGAAAAAAGCAGTCATGCTCTGCGGAAGCTGCTGCAGATCCGGGCATCGGTGGTCCGTGATTCTGAGGTCCGCGAACTGAGTGCGGAAAACGTCGTTCCGGGAGACGTGGTATGGCTGGAATCCGGGAACCGGGTGCCGGCAGATATTCGACTGATTTATGCCCATGGACTCGAAATCGATGAATCTCTGTTGACCGGCGAATCGCTGTCTGTGCTGAAGAATGCCGGGTGGGAGGGAACTGAGACGACGCCGGTCTCAGACCGGTTGAACATGACCTATGCCGGCTCCATCGTGACGCGCGGGCGGGCGAAGGGCGTGGTGGTCGCCACGGGTACGGCCACCAGTGTCGGGCAGCTGGCTCTGGATGTGATGGCAGACAGCGGTGGAAAGCCGCCATTGCTGCTGCGTATGGAACGATTTACCCGTGCCATTGCCACGGCAGTCCTGGTAGCGGCCGTGGTGATCGGGCTGCTCGGCGTCACGCTGGGAGGCTACTCGCCGCCGGACATGTTTCTGTTTACCGTAGCGATGGCCGTGTCAGCGATTCCGGAAGGATTGCCGGTGGCCATGACGGTGGCCCTTGCCATCGCCACGTCACGGATGGCCGGCCGCGGATTGATTGTCCGACGTCTGACGGCGGTCGAAGGACTGGGAAGCTGCACACTGATTGCCACCGACAAAACGGGAACGTTGACCTGCAACGAACTGACGGTCCGGGAAGTTCGATTACCCGATGGCCAGGTGTTTCAGGTGACCGGTGAGGGTTTTGTCCCGCACGGTGAGGTCCTTTTGCAGGACCGACGGATCGAACCAGGCAGCCACCAGAGTCTGGAATGGTTTTCCCGGGCGGGCGTGCTGTGCAACGAAGCCGATCTGCATCACCACAATGAACACTGGGTCTGGCGGGGAGACGCTGTTGATGTGGCGCTGCTGGCGTTTGGACATAAGCTGGGATGGAACCGAGAAACCACACTCGATCTTCATCCAGCCGTCAATCAGATTCCCTTCGAGGCGGAACATCAGTTTGCGGCGTCGTTTAATGCGGATGATGGCGGTGTGTCGGTCTTCGTGAAGGGTTCTCCCGAGCGTGTTCTGGCCATGTGCACCTCAACCAGCGGTCCCGCCTTCAATCACAACGAACTGGAGTCCGTGGCGGCCGACATGGCGGCTCAGGGATATCGTGTTCTGGCGATCGCAGACGGCTCTGTCAGTACGCCCGTAGAAGCTCAGGATGTGCCGTCCGCCCCCGAGGAACTCAGATTTCTGGGATTCGTCGGAATGATTGACCCGTTGCGGCCCGGTGTCAGGGATGCTGTGCAGAAATGCACTGAGGCCGGTGTGGCGGTGTCGATGATTACCGGCGACCATCGTGTGACGGCGCTCGCCATCGCACGCGACCTCGGACTGGCCCAGGACGAAAGTCAGGTCATGACGGGCGCCGATCTGCCGGGAAAAACGCCCGAGGAATTGTGCGAGGCGGTTGGCCGCATCCGTGTTTTTGCAAGAGTGGCGCCGCGGCAGAAACTGGAGATCGTGGATGCCGCTCGCCGGGCCGGCCATTTTGTGGCCGTGACGGGCGACGGTGTGAACGATGCATCCGCCCTGAAAGCCGCCAATATCGGCGTGGCCATGGGGCGAAGTGGTACCGATGTGGCACGCGAGGCCGCGGAACTTGTCATCAGCGACGACAACTTTGCCACCATTGTGGGGGGCATTGAAGAGGGCCGGGTCGCCTACGACAATATCCGCAAAGTGATCTACCTGCTGATCTCCACCGGAGCGGCCGAACTGGTGCTGATGGCCCTGGCCATCGGCACGGGCACTCCCTGGCTGCCGCTGCTGCCCGTTCAGCTGCTGTGGCTGAACCTGGTCACCAATGGAATTCAGGATGTGGCTCTGGCCTTCGAACCAAACGAAGGAGGCGTTCTGAAACGCCAGCCACGATCGCCTCACGAACGCATCTTCAACCGACTGATGATCGAACGCACGATCGCGGCGGCCCTGACGATGGGCGTCGTCGGATTTCTGATGTTCCGCTGGCTGTTACCGGCCGAAGTGACTGAGGCAGACGTCGCGTCCGCCCGGAATGCGCTTCTGCTGCTGATGGTGCTGTTTGAAAACATGCACATCGGCAACTGCCGGTCAGAAACCCGATCGGCCCTGGCCATTTCTCCCTTCCGCAGTCCGATTCTGCTGACCGGTACCATCCTGGCCTTTCTGATTCATCTGACGGCCATGCATACATCGTGGGGACAGATGCTGCTGGGAGCAGAGCCGGTATCCGGCGGAACCTGGGGACTGGTCGTGCTGCTGGCCCTGACCATCTTTCCCGTCATGGAACTGCACAAATGGAGCTGGAACCGACGGTATCCGAATGGTGATCAAGCTTGATCATTGAGACGCAGGACAAACGCATGTCGTCTTCCATGTTTTTCGGGGCCATTCGGACGTGGATGCCTGAAGAAGAAGTGTCCGGTCAGTCACCTTTGGGTTCGCGGCGGAATCCTGTGCGGCCGTCACCACGGCTAACGTTGCCCCGTCACGCAGGGGCTGCGGCTTGTCGTCCGGCGCCGTCCGTGATGCCCAGGAACTGAACCAGGACGTTGCGGTGTCAGCGCGGAATGTGCTGGGCCTTTGATCTGGATTCCGGGTGGACGCTGTGCTGCGACTGGCCGATCAGCGTGCCGTCGTCGCTGTAAACATAGGCGTCCGGCAAATAGCGACTTAGATAAACGTTCAGCTTCGCCGCCTCAACCCAGTTCTTGTGGTAGTGAGGTCGACGACCATGGTACCAGCGTCCGTGCCCCTGAGAATCAACGCGGATGACCCAGAAGCCGGACGCTCCCGGCTTCACCCAGGTCTCGCTGTCTTTGGTCCCCTGAGTTGTCCGGCGGGTAAACCCATAACGTTCTGCCAGGGCCCGCACGGTCTCCGGAGATTTATGCTTGAACCGTTCCGTGACAACGAACTGATCCGGTGCAGCCATGATGCCGGCTCCGTCTGCAGAGTAGATGTGAAAACGCTTGCTGGCCGAGCGGCTCTGGATGCACCTGACGGATAAAACATCAGGCACGCGTTTCAGACAACCGACTCGCTCCCGTTTCCAGTCTACACAGCCCGCAGTGGATGTCATCTCTGACTGTTCGGAACATCCGCGCTGTCGAGGATATTTCGGACAAGTTGTTCGAACAGCCGGCGAGCCTCAGGTTCGGCGATGCGCTGCGGCTTGTAGTGCATGTTCAGACTCAGCGTCCCGGCATAGGTCACGATGCCAAACGTCACCTCTGTGCCGGGCCGCAGCGGGCTCAGAAAGTTCAATCCGGTCAATTGCAGATCGCCGGCCTTCAGTCGGCCATCCGTTCGCGGCAGTGTGCAGGCTTCAAATGCGCGCCCCACATTGCTGACAATGGTGGTACACATGCGACGGTTTGCCCGCAGGTAGAGCCGCAACAGCGGTGGCACGACCGCCAGAAAATCGAGCAGCTGCAGCATGGAATACCAGATGTTCGAATCGCGATGAAACCGGGTTTGCTCAGTTACTCGCGTCAGCAGAGATTCACCCTGGCGAATCTCACGGGAATGCTGATCCAGAAACATGATGGTCACCTGGTTACAACAGCTTGTGGCTGCCTGTCTGTCGGCACGCGTACTGGCTGGTACCCCCATCCGAATCCAGCGATGTCCGGTGTCGCCGTTGCGGGACATCCACTGATCCAGTGACTGGTACACCGCTTTCATCAGAAGGCTGTTCAATGTCGCCGACTGAGCCCGGCTTTCCGTCAACAGGGCGTTCAGCTCAGCAGTACCGAACCGGTGGCTCAACACCGCCGACCGACCGTCACCGTCCTGCGACTGCGTGCCGCCTGCCGACTGCGTGCCGTCCTCCGACTGTGTGCTGGTGATGTCCGCACGGTCGACGATGTCGGCAGACGGAACGGATTCCGCGACGATCGCCGGCCGGCGAAACAGAATGCGGAAGAAGTCCTGAACGTCCAGCGGGATCTTGCGGACAGCCTGGCCGACAGACAAGGGAATGGCGGCTCGTCTCCGCAGTTCCGAAACCCGCACAGCATTTTGTTCTGTTGGCATGCCACGCACAATCCGGTCATAGGCGACCAGCACGTCTTCCAGAAAGACCAGCGCTCCAAGGCCGTCGCAGCACGAATGATGGAATTCAAACAGCACCTGAGCTTCGGCAGGTTTTGCATACAGCCATGTTCGCAGTCCGGTTTCGACGGTCAGGTCGATCTCAGCAGCCTGCTGGACCTCGCTCAGGTCGTCGAACCCGCGTGCACATTCACGCAGGCAGACCCCCGTCCCGGATTCCCAGACCGGGGATCTGCCGAAACGCTGACGAATCCGCGCTCTCAGCAACGGGTGACGCTTAATGGCTTCGGTCAGCGCCTGCCGAAATCGTTCACGATCCAGTGCCCCGGAGAAGTGCATCCCGATGTAGAAGTGCATCGGATAATCGGGGCGGTGATCCGCCAGCATGTACGCTTCAAAAGGCGCCAGAGGCAACGGAAAACATGGCTGTTCGTCAGTAGTCTGCAAAGCAGCCTCCAGGCTGTCGGGCCGTTCCGCGTAAAACATCGGGCGTGACCGGATTCAGTGTTAAAGCCCGAATTTCAGGCGGCTGTCACGGCTTTCTTTTTCGGACTGTTTCCATCAAGATGCCCATTCTGCGTCAATTGCCGAGTTTGTGTTGCAAATCATAAATTGCCGCTGTATCACAGGTCCAGGACTTTCTCAGCAGACAGTTTGCTGGTTTCGAGGTCATTCTGGCTTCGCAACCGCACGGATGCCACGTTGTTTATTCGCACGGACGAAACCGATTCACCCGCTCTCCGGGTCCGTGTCACGATGTCGATTTTCGACTATACCGCCAGATCTCGCCCTGTTTCCGGCGATCCCGCCGCTGCGGACGCATGGCGTGGCTTCATGACAGCGGCGTCCAGGCTGTCTGATCTGGACGACGAAGCGGATCCGTTTGCCCGATTTGTGGCCAGCTGGCCTCATCGTTCGGCGGTGAAACGCCCGGAGCCGGACTTCAGCCAGGTCTTCGACGCCAGCCGGCCGGATTTTCTGGTGGACCTGCTCCCCTTTCGTGATCACCAGGATTTTGTGGGAGCACCGGAGCACCTGCGTCAGGCGGTTCTGTCCTGCGGTTGGCTGGCCTACAATGCAAGGACAATTGCCGTCGAGGCCCGGGTTGTGTCACCGGCGTGTATGCACGTGGTTGACGATGTACTGCCCGGCATTCCATCGCGCCGTTACCGCGAAGCGATTGCCGAGGCACTGGTGGACGAATCGTATCACATCCTGCTGACGTCCAATGCCTGCGACGTCACTCGTATTCATCGCGAGCTGGATCACGTGCGACTGCCGCCGTTTGATCTGGTTCAGCTGTTGCAGGCTGAACAGGATGCCCATCCGGAGCCATGGAAGAAAATTCTTGTCCAGGTGGCCGCTGCAGTGGTGTCTGAGATGCTGGTCAGTGACTATCTGAAGCTGCTGTCCGAAACAGATGAAGTGCAGCCATTCAACGTGCTGACGACAGCCATCCATCGCAAGGACGAATCAGCTCATAATGGTTTGTTCAAGACGCTGGGCACCGAGCTGTATCAGCTGCTGGCACCGCACGAACAGGAATTCTTCCGACACATCCTGGTGAAACCGGCACGCTGGTTCGCCTCGGCTGAACTCAGCGTCTGGCAGTCGATGCTGGAACAAATTGAATTCCCGAATGCCGCCCGGATGATCGCTGACTGCCGTGACCAGGGACAGCTGGTTCAGCCGTCACTGGATCTTTCTTCTCTGCAGCGCTTGTACAACGAGCTGGAACTGACCGCACCGGACAGCGTGCTGGACTAGTCTTTTTCGCATCCCGAAAACAGGCTCTTTCAATGACTCTCACCCTCTGACTCAGGAATCCTGGAACACATGTGCGGTATTGCCGGTGCCATTGACTTACAGCAAACCCGACAGTTCTCGGAAGAACGACTGCTGCGGATGACCGGAGCCATGTCGCACCGGGGCCCCGATGACGAGCAGGTTCACATCGACGGCCCGGTGGCGCTGGGCGTGCGACGGCTGTCGGTGATCGACGTCGCTCAGGGGCGGCAGCCGATATCCAACGAAAACGGCGATGTCTGGGTGGCCTACGAAGGCGAGCTGTATGAGTATCCGGAGCTGCGCAGCGAACTGATCGGCCGCGGACACACGCTGCGAACGCACTGCGACACTGAGGCATGGGTTCATCTGTATGAAGACTTCGGTGAACGAGTGTTCGACCATGCACGGGGACAGTTCGGCGTCAGTCTGTGGGACGCGCGTGATCGGACGCTGCTGCTCGGGCGCGACCGGTTCGGTATTTCTCCCGTGTTTTACGCCGAAGTCGATGGCTGGCTGCTGTGGTCGTCCGAAATCAAGGGCCTGCTGGCGTCCGGTCTGATCAATGCCATTCCGGACCGCCGCGGCCTCGACTGTTTTTTCAACTTCTTTGCGATGCCTCAGACACGCACGTGTTTTGAGGGCATTCGCTGCCTGCCGCCCGGTCACTTCATCAAGGTGCGCGACGGGCAGATGCAGATCCGCAAGTACTGGGATTTTGATTACCCCGATGCGGGCGACGAGCGACGTTTCAGCAGCGTTGCCTCCGCGGCCGAAGAATTCGAAGACCTGCTGCGGAAAGCCGTGCGGCGGCGTCTGGTGGGTGAGATGCCGATGTGCTGCTATATCAGCGGCGGACTGGATTCAACCACCATTCTGGGACTGGGTTGCCAGGAACACGACGGGCCGCTGCCGTCGTTCACGATTGGTCTGGACCGGTCCGGACCAAATGATGAGCGGACGCAGGCGGCCGAGTCAGCGTCGCTGCTGGGGTCGCCTCTGACCACGGTCAGCATGTCCTCGGCCGACATCGCCGGTGCCTTTCCCGAACTGATTCGTGCGGCTGAAAGTCCGGTGCTGGACACTTCGGCCGCCTGCATGATTCGTCTGGCCCATGCCGCCCGCGAACAGGGCAACATTGTGGCCCTGACCGGAGAAGGGTCGGACGAACTGCTGGCCGGTTACGTGTGGTTCAAGGCGAATCAGGCGGTGCTGAAGACCGGTCGACTGCCGAACAGGCTGGCCAGACGATTTCTGTTCGGCACGCTGGTCGGAGGAAGCACCCGACGCCTGCCGCCATGGGAGGC
>JAVKCM010000139.1:0-4187 GCA_040222735.1 Fuerstiella sp.
TGACCACCAGGTCAATCACATCGCCGCTGGTGTGATGGAACGTGGCGGTGATCACACGACGCGGGTCGTCTTTGCTGACTCTCGGCTCAATCTGCGGACTAGTGCGGATATCCGTGACAATCGCGTCGCCCGTCAGCCCCAATTCCGGCAGGTCCATTTCGACCGTCAGGCCGATCAGTTCTGCCCCCGCATCCTGTGCTCCCTCAGCTACCTCAGCGATGTCGCGGTACACCGGGTGCAACGGCGACAGGGGGACCAGTGGCGCATGGAATGCGGCAAGCCGCGCGTTCGTCGTCGGCCCCTCATCCGGCCTTCGGTCACCTTCTCCCGCATCCGGGGAGAAGGAATGTTCAGTGCTGTCGCTTTGCGGAGCTTCAGCAACAACATAGCGGACTTGCTCTGCGAACCACTGCTGCGATCGCAGCATTTCGATCCGCAACATGCTGCCGTCCGGCTTGGACATTTCCAGACTCAACAGCAGCCATGTCCGGAAGTCCGGCTCGACGTAGGCCGCTCGTTCGGCATGGCTGACTTCCGGGTTGCGTGCGAGTGCCCGTTGGCCAGGCTTCAGCATTTCAATGGGCCGGGTTGTGATTGTCGGTGGTGTTTTTGCGGGCGTGTCCGCGACAGCAGTTGCGGACACCACAGCGGACGCATCGCGGCTGACAATGTCCGGCAAGGCGTTCCAAAAACAGGCACCGGCGAGCAGCATCATCAAACCGATCAGCATTCTGCGGAACCCGGACTTCGATTCCGAAGGTTGCGATGGTTCTACAGCCGTCCGTTCCCGCGGTTCGGCAGTCGTGTCGGTTTCCGCTGCTGTCATGGAGCTGCCCTTCCTGATCGCTCCGACGGGAAATGGCGTGCTCGACGCGTATTGTCTGCCCAATTGCAGCTCAGTACACACATCTTCGAAATCCACGTCATGATATCGAGCGTCAATTGCATCGAGTTCGGTCGAGTCTGGACCACGACCCAGTCGTGGCCACGTTCCTCGTTTACGCCGTCTCGGTGGTCGTTCACCGCTGATGATCTGAACGGAAGACAATGTGGCGACCCCGGCGATCAGCCAGACGCCGGACCGCGATTCGTCCTCGACCGCAGCCACAACCGGTCTCGCATCATACGGTCCATGGGTGAGACCAACAGCGACTGGCGTCCCGGCGGTGAAACACTTCACGAATCTATGTGCTGCCAGGCCGCCAGTCACACTGCCGAAGGCCCCGTACCGGACTGCCGCGTCCCAGGAATTGCCATTCGAATAATACCCGTAGGCACCGGCAGCGACTGTCGCGCCCGCCTCGACTGACATGAATCTCGCTGCGTGCAGGGCAGAATTCTTTACGGCCGCCGTGGCACCTTCTTTGTAACCGTTCCTGAGCAGCGATCTGCCAAAGTCGTCGAGGCCACCGCCAATCATGCCGATCCCGATATCGATCCCGGTCGCCAGATTCTCCGATGCGCCAAGTGCGATAGCAGCATCGTATTTCAATGAACTGGCGATGTTTCCAGACCAAAGCGTCCTAAGCCCCGCCTGAACGTCGTCAACTCCGTTGAGGAATGCAGCCGCTCCCGGCAGCGCCAGCCAACCGGTCGCCACACCGAATCCACCGGCGTAAATCTGGACCCCACCGAGGACGGCCTGTACGGCCCCGAATCCTCGAACAAAACCTTCTTCGCCGAGAAACCGATTAATATGATTGCTGTAGCCATCCGCATTTGGTCCCGCAAGGGCATCCCAGTCCGGACTTGATGTTGCGATGGTCGGAGCATTGCCAAACATGACATAGCCGTTGCTGCCGCCACGATCCTGGAGTGATCGCCCCGTGTTCTGATCGTAGATAATCCCCGACGAGGTCAGGTAGAACGACTGAGAGGCGTCGAGTCGCATCCCGTGCCAGTAAACAGGTACGGCCGTGAGTATTGCATTCTCATCGTCGCCAACAGTTCGTTCGATGACGCCAGTGTGCGAAAACTGTCTGTGAATGACCTGAGTACCGCCATCTTCCACAACGATGGTGCGCGCGTCGCCAGACGTGTCGGCGAAATACCATGCCGTTCGGTTGCCGTTTGGTCCTGCCTGATCGATCGCCAATGGAGTGGAACCTAACGGGTCATTCAGGAAGGAGCGCGTGACTTTTCCAATGTCGTCGAATTGAACAGATATGGAATTCCCATCGCTGGCGTACGATTCCAGGCGGGTGCTGACAACCGATCCTGTGATTCTCTGTACCGTCTCATGTCGAACGATTGGCCGTCCGATTCCGTCATAGGCAAATTCCACAGTGGATACCGTGTCGCTGTTGGCGGACGCGAGATGTGCGGTCTGCCTGATGAGATGCCCCTGATTGCCCCATTCGAATTCGGTGAACGGGAAAGAGGGCGTTACCATCACCGTGTCCCAGGCGACTGTGCCAGTCCCGTGTGCCGCCGATTTCTGCAGAATGACCTCGACCTGTTCAATCGCATTCGGATAGGCCGGGTTCTTCAGAAAATGGATACGTCCCAGGTTCGTCCATGACACGCCGTCCACTGTGACGTCGTGAGGAGACGCAGCGAAATCGACTGTGCCGGCGACCTCGACATGGCCGTCTACCTTGATCTCATATGGCACCTCGATGCCGTCTACGAGAGCACCGTATGTGAACCAGATGTCGAAGTGCCCTTCCTCAGGGATTGTTAGCCGCTGTTCGATGTCGAAGTGAGTCCCGGTGTACACATCCTGGAGTTTAGAAGGAGTTCCGTGAGCACCACCGGTCGTACTCACGTCAACGTTATAGTCCGACGATGTATTGAGTACCTGGTACCCATCGAGGGTAGACTGAATATCAGTTACCCACGAGTTTAGTTTCGCAGTTCGCTCAATCAGTTGTCCTTCATTATTGTATCGGTAGGTGTAGCCCGAGTCTTCGCTCAATCGATTTGGGGCTGAGAACTTGTATTCCACCGAGTCCCGATTGCCACCTGCATCAAATGACATGTCGACTGTGGACGTGGTCCCGTTGATTGTTCGTGTGATCTCTGACAGTTGAGACAGATCATCGTATTTGTAGTTGGTTTCCTCGGTATCGATGACTCCGTTTTCGTCATAGAGTGAAATCTGCTGATGCTTCAACTTCCCTGTTGGTGGAAAGTAGCCGCCCGTCTGATCGGCGACGGTTGTGTACTGGTGAAGATACTGCGCGATCGTTCCAAATTCTCGTGCGTGCTTCAATTCCGACAAGCCTCCACCGGGGGCCTCATATGTGTAGATCGATTCCCCTCTGAGATCGGATGCACTGTTCGTCAGGCTGGAATAGCGATCGTATCTGCGAATGGTCCCATCCGGATTGAAGACAAAGTCAACTCTTTTGTCCTGACCAGCAGAGCCGCCACTCCACGCACTGGCAGATGCCGTCTTCAGATCGTGCGTGGTGGAGACAATCTGTCCGTAGTTGTCCGTGAGCCATTTTTGAACGCTCAGTATCCCATCAAACGTTCCCGCGTCGACCGACGTTTGCGAAATGACCCGATGCCCGTTCGGTGCGTAGTCCTGATCGATTTCCGTCGCTGGCAGCGGCACACCGTCGTGGGTTCCGGACTGGACCTCCCTGACGAGTCGTCCAAATTCGTCATACGAAAAAGTAGTTGATGCCGTGTAATCCGTGAGATTTGTCGACGTCTTCAATACTGAAACAGGTTGTCCGGCAGAGTTCATCGTTGTGGTGACTCTTGCGTCGAATGAGCCGGTGCTGTTTGCAGGAATTGTGTAGCCAGATGGATACGAATAGACATCCGATGTTCCCGTCGCAGGTTCGACGACGGTCAAAGTCTGGAGTCCGTCTCGATCGACATACAGCTGCTTTACCCCTTCATAGACCCAGTTGCGGTCTGCGGGTACAGGGGGAGCAGAACTGCCGGACGGATTCTCAATGGTGCCGCCAAAAGGGGACAGGCACGACGGCGGACGCCCGCATGCTATGTGCAGATTCCGTCGGCTGCCGTGTTGCGCCGCCAAAGGGGGACAGGCACGACGGCGGAGGCCTGCATGCTATGTTCAGGTAACACTGGTGCCGTCGAGCCAGTCCCCGTTTGGCTCGGGTCAGGCCGGGCCTCCAAAGGCCGGGTGTCGTCGCCCGCAGGACCGCTGTCCGATTTGCGGCGTCTTCGCCCACGACTGGTCAGTTTCGGAGAAACTGACTAACGGC
>JAVKCM010000140.1:0-14605 GCA_040222735.1 Fuerstiella sp.
GTCGAGGACGGTGACACACCAAACGAGAAACTGGAACGTGACCTGAGAAACTTCGTGACCGCCTCCGGCCTGCCCGGCAGTGCCATGACGGTCAGCATCACTTATGCCGAAGGCGACAACGAGGGCGACGACTTTGACCTGTCTGATGAAAACAACGAACTACAGAAAGTGGAGATTGTTGCGTCGCTGCCCTATTCGCAGATCAGTCTGTTTCCGAACCGCTATATGGGCGGAAAAAATGTGACAGCCCGACTGGTAATGCGGTCGGGTTTCGGTGGCGGAATATCCAATTAAGCATGGCATTCTGCGGAGTACATCGCCTGACACGTCGGCAGGTAATATCCGACGGTCCGTTTTTTTCAATCAACAATCGATCTTGACCATCCTGGGGGGGAATTATGAAAAGATCAACATTTACAGACGCCGTGTGGCGCCTGCACGAACACCGCAGAAAAGGAGTGTTCTTTGTTCTGGCGATCGTCAGTCTGATGGCCGCCATGACTTTCGTGGGAATGTCGGTCGACCTGGGGATGATCACGGTCACCAAGACCAGAATGCAGTCTGCTGCAGACGCCGCAGCACTGGCGGCCGTGCAGGAAATTGTGGTCGGGATACGTGAAGCCGGCGAGCAGGGCGTGACGGAACTGCAGGCCGTGCAGGCCATTGCTGCAGCGGCCGCCCGGGATATGGCGGAAGACGTCGTGACGATGAATGGTTTTTACATCGATCCGAACAGAGATGTGACGCTCGGGCACCGGACCCTGAGTTCAGACGGAGTCACCTATACAGAAGTCTGGGGAGCTCCGCCCTACAATATGGTCAAGGTCACGATTCGCAAGACGAATTCGGATCCCGCCGCACAGGACGCCAAGCTGCCGCTGATTTTTGCCCCCGTTACCGGCGAGCGCGCTCAGGCTCTGACGGCGGATGCCACGGCCTTCATCGAATCACGTGATATCGTCGCCGTTCTTGACTATTCAGGCTCTATGGCGTTTGACAGTCTGTTTCGCTGGGAGACCGTCAACCGGATGGGCAAGGATGCCATCGAAGACAACCTGGATGATATCTGGGACTCTCTGGTGGCGTCCGATGTCAGGTTCAGCGACGACCCCGATACTCCGAAGTTTCCCAGCACGGGCTTTGGAGGAATCAATTCGTATCAGGGGGTCTACATCAGCAGTTCCAGCACGTCGTCTGTGTTTGATCAGCTGAACCTGGGAGGTGATGAAGAATCCGGTGACGGCGTCCGCTTTTATGACTACGACAATTACGGGACCCTGCTGGTGGAACTGGGCCCCGGGACATACAACCTGAACGATCTGCCGGGCAACGTGGATGACGACATCAACTCGTTCCGGGTTCCGGACGGCTACACGGTGACTTTGTGGGACTTTGCCAACGCCGGCGGCTGGTCATATGGGCCCGTGACGTCCGATGTTCCCTCGATGGGCGGTTACAGCAACGATGCTGAATGGGTGGTGATCACTTCAACGGAGAGTGCACCGGACCAGTTTGTGCCGTTCCCGCAGGAAGGCAAACATTCGAATGGCAGTCTGAAAGGCAAGCCGTCCGAATCTTCCAGCGAGAACATGTGGAGGGACTATATCTACTATGTCATGACGGACAGTGAACTGAATTCTCAGGGGTACCGCAGACGCTATGGATACCGCACGCTCATGCACTACCTGATTGAACAGCGAAAAAGCAACTCGCAGTCAGAAGACCTGTGGCGAGCTCCCGTCTACCCGCACCACGCCATGAAGGAAGGAGTAACCATGCTGGCCACCTTCCTCGACAATCTGGGCTACGGAGACCAGCTCGGTCTGGTGACATACGCCACGAATTCCCGGATCGAAACCGGCATTGATGAAGACGGAGCCGACACGCACATCGACCTGAATGGCGATCACCTGACGGATCGAGTGATGGACATCGACACGATTCAGCGTCAGAAACAGGCGGGCCACTACAACAGTTCCACCGGGATCGGCTACGGCATTGAGGATGCTCAGGAACTGCTGGATGATCAGGGACGCTACGGAGCTCAGAAGGCAATTCTGCTGATGACGGACGGCCAGTCCAATCAGTACCCGAGCGGCTTCGGCACGGGCAGTCTCCCATCCGGCTGGAACTGGAATGACATCACCGACTTCGATGGAGATGCCACCGCGGATCTGGTAATCGACAGTGGCTACCGCAGCGGGGGCAATGGTGACGGAAACTGGCGTGCGGCGCTGCACACGTTTGTGCGAGCCAAGGAGGCTCACGACGCCGGTTACACGATTCACACGATTTCCATCGGTGACGGGGCCGACACGACGCTGATGCAGGGGATCGCCGACATGAGCGGCGGCGAATACGTTCACATCGCGTCCGGCACATCCAACACCGCGATGGAAGAGCAGCTGGAGGCGGCGTTCGCCATTCTGGCCGGTCGGGTACCACCGGCCAAGCTGATCGTGGAAGACTGACCGGCTGAAAAACGCCGACGTTACAGAACAGCCACTTGCGGACTGCACCGCAAGTGGCTTTTTCATTGGAATGCACCCGACACGCTGACCATACCCGAGCTGATCCGGCTGTGGCTTCCGAGCGGGGCAACGGGATCGTTATTTGGCGGACGGTGACAGCAGCACAGACATCATCCGGCCGCTTTCCATCCGAGGTGCCTGTTCAACAGTCGCGACATCTGCCAGAGACTTGACGATTTCCTCCAGCATCTCTCGTCCACGATCATGATGCGCGTTTTCACGACCGCGAAACATGACGTTAATCTTGACTTTGTCCCGACGTCCCAGAAACTCACGGGCCTTGTTGACCTTGACATCAATGTCGTGCTGCCCGGTCTTGGCGCGGAGTCGCAGCTGCTTCAGCTGAGTCTTGTGGTGTTTGGCCCCGCCGGTCTTCTTGTGCCGCTGGTAGAGAACTTTGCCGTAGTCCATAATCCGGCAGACAGGTGGACGGGCTTCAGGACTGACTTCGACCAGATCGAGTCCCTGTTCCTGAGCCAGTCGCAGGGCGGTATCGGTTTCCAGTTCTCCCAGCATTTCACCATCGGCGTTGACGACACGAATGGGGGAAATGCGAATACGGTCGTTCATGCGCGGCATGTTCCGCGCCGGTTCGGGCATTGTGCGAGATCGCTTAATGGTTACCTCCTCATACAAGTTAGAAAAAAACAACCTCTGCTTGAGGCTGCCGACTGGCAGTCTGTCCGGCTACCGTAGCGAAGCTCGTCAGGAGCTTCGGTAGTCGCAGCAAAACGTGGCCGAAAGTCTTGACGACTTCCGCTACAGCCGGGTTTCCGGACGGGCTGCTAGTGTACTATGCCGGAATCTTCAGAAAAAGAGTACTTTCCGGGGGCCGACACAACAAATCTTACCAGAAAAAGTCAGGAATAGTTATTTTAAGATGGTTGGTTCACGAAGAATAGGGAACCGAAGCTGTAGCTTGACGTCTGCTGATGTTCCGATTCAGGCATCGGCATTCCGGCTTTTTTGGGTGTGATTTTCTGACAGTATCGGCCGGACCGCTGCTTCTGCCTGCCGAAACTGTCGGAGCAGGAATGACGACGCGGAAGAAACATAAGTTCCTGAACGTATGGCCCCGGCAGGATCATGCTGCGACGGGCGGTCAGCGGACAGGTAGTCCCTGCGGCCCTGGCTTTCCTTTCGGTTCCTGCTTGTGAATGGTTATCCAGAATGCTCATCACGGCCATCGTTTTCGCGCTGCTGCTGCTGTATATCCTGTTGATGCAGGTGAAATGGGCGAATCGATTTGTCGACCTGTATGTTCCCGCCGCTGCGTCGCAGGGCACTGAGCATTTTCCGCATGTTGGTGTGATTATGGCGCTGCGCGGCGCGGACCCGTTTCTGGAGGACAGCCTGCGGGGACTGATGGCCATGGACTATCCGTCTCACGAAATCCGAATCATCATCGACAGTGATGTAGACCCTGCGTGTGAGGTCGTCAATCGTGTGCGTGAGGAACTGCGGGCGACTCATGTTGACGTGGAAATCCTGAATGTCTGCCAGAAAACCTCAAGTCTGAAGAACTCCGCCCTGATTCAGGGCATCAAGGGATGCTCCAGTCGCTGTGAATCGTTTGCGTGGCTGGATTCCGACACAGTTCCCTACCCCGGCTGGCTGAAGGACCTGGTGGCTCCGCTGGGCGATGAAAACATCGGTGCGGCCTGTGGAATCCGCTGGTACGCGCCGCCGTCACACAGTCTTTCGAATTATGTTCGCCACATCTGGAATTCAGGTGCCGTGCTGCAGATGGTGGCGTTTGAGATCGGCTGGGGCGGGGCATTCGCCATTCGCAGATCCGTGTACGAAGAAGTTGGCCTGGAACAGAAGTGGGGCCTGGCCCTGGTGGAAGACACGCTGGCCTCCAACGAAGTGCTGCTGCAGGGACGTCGTGTTGAGTTTGTGGCTGCCTGTACAATGCCCAACCCAGAGTCGGCGTCGTTATCATGGTGCGTCAAATTTGTCACGCGACAGCTGCAGGGACTTCGCTACTATCATCACGCCTGGCGAAGGGTGCTGCTGTTCGGTCTGTTGTCCGGCGCAGTCCTGCTGGGCAACGCGATGCTGCTGCCCTGGGCGCTGCTGAAGCAGCAGTATGTCGCGGCCGGACTGACAGGCTCTGTCCTGACCGCCTTTGCCGTCGTGGCGGGCTGGCTGATGTACCGGTCTGAACGCCGCGTGAATGCGTTTCTGGGAGATCGCGCGGTCGGAAACTACAGCCGGCCGCTGATGCTGGTCATGGCCGCTCCCATCACTCAGATCGTACACCTGGTGGCGCTGGTGCGGGCGTATGTTCTCAGCGATGTGACGTGGCGCGGCATCCGCTATCAGATTCGGTCCGGCATGGACGTCACCAGAACCAACTACGCTCCCTACGTGCCCGAAACGGATATGGTGCAGCACTCGCTGTAACCGAAAACGGTTATTTCTCTGAGTCCTTCAGCAGAGCGGCGTAGCGTTTGCGGAATTTTGCCACCTTCGGGCCGACGACCACCTGGCAATAGGGCTGGCGAGGATTCAGGGCGAAGTAGTCCTGATGGTAATCCTCTGCCGGATACCACTTTTTCAGTTCTTCCAGGGTGGTGACAATCGGATCATCGAAGATTCCTTCGGCATTAAGCCGGTCGATCATTTTGCGGGCGGCGGCCTTCTGCTGTTCGTTGTGGTAGAATACTGCGGACCGGTACTGAGTCCCCACGTCCGCTCCCTGACGATTCAGCGTGGTCGGGTCATGCGTGTGGAAAAACACATCCAGCAGCTGTTCGTAGCTGATGACCTTCGGGTCATAGACAACCTGAACGCCTTCGGCGTGCCCCGTGGCTCCCGTGCACACCTGCTTGTAGGTCGGGTTTTCGACTTTGCCGCCGGTGTATCCGGATGAGACGCGCTGTACGCCCTTCAGTCGCACAAACACGGCCTCGGTACACCAGAAGCAACCGGCGGCGAATGTGGCTGTTTCTGTCTTTGTCTCTTCGCTGGTTGTCATTCTGTTCCCCGTCGCAGAAGGCGTGATTCCGGTGACCGGGTGGAGCTGCCCGAGCGAACGTGTTCAGGTGAAGCTTTTCCCCGAGAATTCTTTACACTTAGTTGTATGCTGTTGGAGGGGGATTTTCAAAACAGCGATCACAGATCTTTCAGGGGCAGACAATCCCATGTGCGGACGATTCACTCTTTCCACGCCGGCGGCACGGCTGATGGAATCGTTTCAGGTCACGGAATTTCCGCCGCTGAAACCGCGTTTGAACATCGCTCCGACTCAGTCCATTGTCTGTATCCGGCAGAATGCGACTGGCGAGCGGGAAGCCACGTCGATGCGCTGGGGACTGATTCCCTTCTGGGCAAAGGATCTGTCGATCGGCAATCGCCTGATCAATGCCCGCGCCGAAACGGTCGCAGAAAAGCCTTCCTTTCGAAAGGCCTTCGCCAGCCGGCGGTGCCTGATTCCAGCCGATGGGTTCTACGAATGGGAAAAGCTGCCGGACAGGAAAAAGCAGCCGTGGCTGATGCAGCTGGCCGACGGCAAACCGTTTGCCTTTGCCGGTCTGTGGGAAACATGGAAGCCGCGTCCCGCAGCCGCCAGCTCCGACCTCGGCGAGTGGCTGCTTAGCTGCACTATTCTGACGACGTCAGCCAACGCCGACGTGATGCCGGTTCATGACCGTATGCCGGTCTTTGTACTGCCGGAAAACTACGGAACATGGCTGAGCAATGACGCCAGTGTCGGACAGCTGCAGACGCTGACAGAGCCGCTGAAGGACGGACTGCTGCAGCGCCGTCCCGTGTCCAGCGTGATTAATAACCCGCGGCATGAGGTGACCGAAATCTGAACAGACGCCGGCGGTTGCCCGACTGACCGTCCTGCCCAGTCGCGGGAGTTGAAAATCCTGCTGCTGCCGAGTGGATTCGAAGGTTTTCGGGGAAAATCCACGATCCCAGGATTCAGGCTGAAGTTCCGGCAAGTTTCACCGACCGTCGAAGACGGCGGACCGGTGTCAGGCGCTGATGACAACGGCACTGCTTTGTCCCATGCGTGTGACGCTGGTTTTCAGAAACAGCTTATTGTCCGTCTGCAGATGTTCTTCGCTGACCACATTCAGACCGCAGTCATCGTCTGTCTGATTGAAATTCAGTGTTTTCGGAATCAGGCCATGATGCAGGGCCAGCAGCGAGACAGCAATTTCGGTCAGTGCCGAACCGCTGCCGGCGCTGCCGAGATAGCTTTTCATAGCCGTGACGGGTGTCGTATCCGCCTGACTTCCCAGCAGGTGCCGTACGGCTCGGGCTTCGAACGCGTCACGAACCGGATGTCCTGAGGCACACATGTTGACGTGGCCAAGGTCAGACGCTGCGACGCCGGCATTACCCATGGCCATCCGGGCCGCCTGCTCCACGGCCTGCTGTTCATTTGCCTGACCATCGGACGTGGCCACACAGCTGGCGCCAGTCCCCAGAACGGTGCCATAAATGGTGGCTCCGCGAGCTTCTGCATGTTTCCGGGTTTCCAGAATCAGCGTGCAGGACGCTTCGGCCACGACCTCTCCGTTGCGACTGCGGTCCAGGGGGCGGCAGCGCTGGTCGGCCGGGCCTTTGGCCAGGACATCCCATTTGTCGTGCTGACAGGCTTTGACGGCATGCAGCCGTGTGCCTGTGGTGCCGGTGATCATCACGTCGGCGCGGCCGCGGCGGAGAATATTGGCGGCTTCGGCAATCACCAGACCTCCGGACGCTTCGTCCTGGGTCAGCGAATTGTTCGGGCCACGAGCATCGACGGCAATTCCGATATGGCAGCCCGGCATATTGGGCAGGTAACGCAGCAGCCACAGCGGCTCCATGCCCTTGAAGCGACCTTCTTCCGACAGTCCCCATTTCTGATAGCAGAAATGGTTGTCGTCACCGACGCTGGCGTGGGCGGCATCGACCAGCACATCCGGCGGGCTGGACATCAGGTTGGCGCCGAAGTCCACTCCGATTCGTTCCGGAGAAACGGTATTCGTATCCAGCCCGGAATGTTCAACCGCCTGCAGGGCGGACGCGACACCCAGCTGAATTTCGCGGCACATCACCTTGACCTGTTTCCGGACGGCCTTCAGGTGTTCTTTTCGGGCGGTCTGTTCGTTGAACCCGGCGACTTCGCCGCCGACACAGTCGGGCGTGCCGATAAAGTGCAGGTGTTCCACCCTGCGAAATCCACACTGCCCCGCGGACAGGCTCTCCCAGGCCTGATTCACGCCGGTGCCGATGGGGGACATGATGCCAATGCCGGTGATGACGATCTGGTCAGAAGATGATGACATAGTCTTGGAGAACCGGGGGTGGAAAACGCAGGATCACGACTCATTTGCACTCACGAACCAGAGATCCTGATCGGCGCGCGAGTCGCGGATTCTACCGGCTTGACGGCCGGATTGTGGCTGCATTATCCACTTTTTCCAGACTGTACGAAAAACACCCCGTTTTTCGGATGTCCGGATCTGTCGGGTCTGACCGGACCTGACAGCCTTAAAGTCCCAGCACGTCATTCATTCCGTACAACCCGGCCCCGTGGGCGACGATGTACTTGGCGGCAGCCAGCGCTCCGTAGGCATAGCTGTCGCGTGTATGGCTTCGTACCGTCAGGTCAATGGTTTCCCCCATCATGCCGAACACAATGGTGTGTTCGCCCACATTGTCACCGGTTCGCAGTGCGTGGTAGCCGATTTCGTTCGGCGGCCGTTTTCCCGGGCGGCCCTGACGGCCATGCACATGGCTGCTCTGCCCCATCTGTTCGGCCACAATTCTGCCGAAATGCAGAGCCGTTCCGCTGGGGGCATCTTCCTTGAATCGATGGTGGCGTTCCACGATTTCCACGTCCACGCCATCGGGGTTGTCCTTCAGGACCCGCGCCGCATCGGCCACGAGTTTCATCAGCAGATTGACGGCCATACTCATACTGGGGGCCATCACAATCGGCGTGCTCTGGGCGGCGGCGGCGATCTGAGACCGCTGGGCGTCCGTAAATCCGGTGGTGGCGATCACCAGCGGAATACGCCGTTCTTCGCAGGGCATCAGGATGGCGTCCAGCGCCTCCGGCAGCGAAAAGTCGATCATGACGTCGACGCGGTCGATCAGTTCAGTGGCAATGGCCACCCCACAGCGACCGGCCCCGCAGACTTCTCCGGCATCCTGTCCGATGCGGGGCGACGAGCTGTGTTCGAGCGCAGTGGCCAGTTCCAGTTCGGGATCTGCCAGCGTCAGTGCGACGACTCGCTGACCCATGCGTCCGGCCGCGCCGTTGACCCCGATTTTCAGTTTGTCACTCATGGGCAATCCTGCCGTGTTTTTGACAGAGGTTACCGTTTGTCCATCGGGACGTAGTCACGTTCCGTGGCTCCGGTGTAAATCTGACGGGGGCGATAGATCCGGGAATCCTCGTCACGCAGCTCTTTCCAGTGAGCCAGCCAGCCGGGCAGCCGGCCGATGGAAAACATCACGGTGAACATGTTGGTGGGAATGCCCATTGCGCGATACAGAATGCCGCTGTAGAAATCGACGTTGGGATACAGCTTGCGGCTGACGAAGTATTCATCTTCCAGGGCGATCCGTTCCAGATTCTTGGCGATATCCAGCAACGGATCGTCCATGCCGAGTTCCGTCAGGACCTCGTCCGACATCTTTCTCAGAATGGTGGCCCGCGGGTCAAAGTTCTTGTAGACGCGGTGTCCGAAGCCCATCAGCCGGAAGTTGTCGTCCTTGTCCTTGGCCTTCTGCACCCACTTTTTGTAGTCGCCGCCGTCGTCCTGGATCATCTGCAGCATTTCCAGCACGGCCTGGTTCGCTCCGCCGTGCAGCGGGCCCCACAGAGCACAGATGCCGGCCGAAATGGAGGCAAAAATGTTGGCTCGGCTGCTGCCCACCATGCGTACGGTGGACGTGCTGCAGTTCTGTTCGTGATCCGCATGCAGAATCAGCAGCGCATTCAGTGCTTTCGCCATGATCGGGTTCACATGGTATTCCTCGCACGGAACCGCAAACATCATGTGCAGGAAGTTTTCGCAGTACCTCAGCTTGTTCTGCGGATAGGTCATCGGCTGCCCGATGGATTTCTTGTAGGCATAGGTGGCCAGAGTTCGCACTTTGGCAATCAGACGGGCAATATTTTCGTCGTGATTGTCTTCTTTTTCGCTCTCCGGGTAGTAGGTGGAAAGTGACGCCACCATGGCGGACAGGATGGCCATCGGGTGAGCATTGTTCGGAAAGCCCTCGAAGAACTTTTTCATGTCTTCGTGGACCATGCTGTGATACGTCAGCTGAGCTCGAAATTTCTTCAGCTGTTCCGGGTTCGGCAGTTCGCCGTACAGCAGCAGCCAGGCGACTTCCACAAAGTCAGATTGTTCCGCCAGCTGTTCAATCGGGTAACCGCGATACCGCAGAATTCCCTGTTCACCGTCGATGAACGTGATCGCACTCTGGCAGGCGCCGGTACTGGTGAATCCGGGATCCACCGTGATCGCCCCCGACCTGGCACGCAGATTACCGATGTTGATTCCAACTTCACCTTCGCTGCCGGTGACGACCGGCAGTTCGAAATCTTTTTCGCCCAGGGAGAGTCTGGCCGTGGTCATGTAGCACTTCCAATTCGAATTGTGGCAACGGGACGTCGCTGTTCCTCGCCTTATCGATACCGTCCGCCCGTCGAATCGCCGTCACGCGGCTGACGCCGGCAACCCGTCGATGGCGGGCACGAACCCAGCGGAACGCTGACCTGTTGTCCCGTTCCGCAGGCACCTACGGTATCACGAGACGAAGAAAAGTAAACTCACTGGATTCCCGTTCAGTCACTGTCTTCCGAATGAAAAGTGATGCAGCCATGCACGATCGTTGGCGAGGCTGGAAGTTGAGGAATTCCCGGCGATTTATTCGGTGTTGACGCTTGCAATTCCCTCCGAAAATCGACGCCCTCAGGAACACCGGCCCCTCTTTTCTTTTCCGGCCCGACCAGGTCTCGCGACTCTGGGGTTCATCCCGGAACACGGCCGCTCGGCCGCCTGGTACAGCAGATACCTGAGGAGGCAAAAAATCAACATTCCGGTGTCCGACGGTGCCGAATTCTAAAGCATGCACCAGTGAAGAACCGTGGATCAGGACAGACTCGGCAAGTTGTGCAGTCGCGGCCGGCGACATCCCCATTCGCGCACGGTAAGATTCTTCACCCAGTGCCAGAGCAGCCACCTTATCAGCGTCCTGTGCGACAGCCGATGCCCCGCATCGACGCTGGCACGATGAAGTCCGGCATTCCGTATGCCGAGCTGCACTGCCGCACCAACTTCTCCTTTCTGGAAGGAGCTTCCCACGCGGACGAACTGGTGGCGACCGCCGTGTCGCATGGCTATCGGGCGCTGGCCGTGACCGATCGCAACACACTGGCCGGCGTCGTGCGCGCACACGTGGCCGCCGAAAACACCGGACTGAAACTGCTGATCGGCGCCGAGATTGTGCCTGTCGATGGCCCGGCGATCGTGCTCCTGGCCACGGATCGAGCCGCCTACGGACGACTTTCGCGACTGATCACCGTGGGACGACGCAATGCTGCCAAAGGAGAGTGCCGTCTGACAGTGGCCGAGATTGCCGACCACAGCGACGGTCTGCTGGGCTGCGTGCCGTTGTCTGTTGAAGCCCAGCTGCGATACACCGGAAGCCTGCGTCCGGGCCGGGAAACAGATGTCTCTTTGCAGGGACTCCGCCAGTATCAGCACATCTTTCGCGACCGAAGCTACGCGCTGGCCGAACTGCACCGCGGACCCGACGACATGGCCCGGCTGCTGCGCTGGCTGACCTTGTGTGCGAAACTGAACCTGCCCGTGGCGGCAGCCAATGATGTGCATTACCACGCCGCCGAACGTCGACCGCTGCACGATGTGCTCACGTCCATTCGCTGTGCCCAGCCCCTGCAGTCGCTGGGCAATCACCTGCATCCGAACGGTGAACGCTGCCTGAAGCCGCCGACGGAAATGCTGGAACTGTTCGGACGACGAACAGAACTGCTGGAACGTACAGTCGAGATTGCCGACCGATGCTGCTTTTCACTGAACGAACTGCGGTACGAATACCCGGAAGAAATCGTGCCCGAGGGACTGACGCCGCCGCAGCATCTGAGCAACCTGACATGGCACGGGGCTCGGCAGCGTTATCCAGGCGGAGTACCCGGCAAGGTGCGTGAGCTGATCAGACACGAACTGAGTCTGATCGCTGAGATGCAGTATGAAGCCTATTTTCTGACCGTCTACGATATCGTTCGGTTTGCCCGATCCCGACAGATTCTGTGTCAGGGCCGAGGCAGTGCTGCGAACTCCGCCGTCTGTTTCTGTCTGGGCGTGACATCCGTCGATCCGGATCGCATTGATGTTTTGTTCGAACGGTTCATCAGCAGAGAACGGGACGAAGCTCCTGATATCGACGTGGATTTTGAGCACGAACGCCGGGAAGAGGTGCTGCAGTATCTGTACAACCGCTATGGACGGGATCGAGCCGGCATGACCGGAGTGGTTGTTACCTATCGCCCGCGGTCCGCCGTCCGGGACGTGGCGAAAGCGCTGGCTTTGTCCGCCGACCGGATCGACAAACTGGCGTCGCAGCTGGAACATGTGGACCGGGCCGAGCAGATGCCGGAGCGTGTTCGCGAAGGAGGGATCGATCCCGAATCGCTGCTGGGCCGGCGTCTGATCCGACTGGTCACCACCCTGCTGGGCTTTCCACGACATCTGTCCCAGCATGTGGGCGGCATGGTCATGTCGCAGGGGCCGCTCAGTGAACTCGTGCCGATTGAAAATGCCTCCATGCCCGGTCGCACGGTGATTCAATGGGACAAAAATGATCTGGATGCACTCGGGCTGCTGAAGGTGGACTGTCTGGCCCTCGGTATGCTGAGCTGTATCCGACGCTGTTTCGAACTGATCCGGCAGCATCACAACTGTCAGCTGACGCTCGCGACGATTCCTGCTGAAGACCCGGCGGTGTACGACATGGTCAGCGCGGCCGATACCGTCGGTGTGTTTCAGATCGAAAGTCGGGCTCAGATGAGCATGCTGCCCCGGCTGAAGCCGCACTGCTTCTACGATCTCGTTATCGAAGTGGCCATTGTCCGCCCGGGGCCGATTCAGGGAGACATGGTGCACCCGTACCTGCGACGCCGCAGCGGTGAGGAACCCGTCGAGTTTCCTGATCCGGCCGTTCGTTCAGTACTGCACCGGACGCTGGGGGTTCCCATTTTTCAGGAACAGGCCATGCGTCTGGCAATCGTGGCCGCCGGGTTCACCCCCGGCGAGGCCGATCAGTTGCGCCGCGCGATGGGAGCATGGCGGAAAACCGGTGTGATCGAACAGTTTCGCCGGAAGCTGATTTCAGGTATGCAGCAGAACGGCTACGACGTTGAGTTCGCTGAACGCGTGTTTCGTCAGATCAGCGGCTTCGGCGAATATGGATTTCCGGAATCTCACGCCGCCAGTTTCGCGCTGCTGGTTTATGTGTCCGCATGGATAAAGCGGTACCATCCTGCCGCCTTCTGTGCGGCCCTGATCAACAGTCAGCCCATGGGGTTTTACGCTCCGGCTCAGCTGGTTCGCGACGCCCGGAATCACGGGGTGCACGTGCGGCCGATTGACGTGAATTTCAGCTGCTGGAACTGCACCCTTGAGGCCGTCGACTCAGGTGCGGAATCCCGCGCCGCGGCCGGATCGGCCGCTGGTGCCACTTCACGGCCGGTTCCGTTCACACACCGCGACCAGGGGCTTGCGCTGAGACTGGGCTTCCGCGTGCTCCGCGGCTTTTCTGAAGAACAGGCCGACGCGATTCAGAGAACGCGGGATCAGGCAGGACCATTCCGGGCGTACGAGGATTTTGTCCACAGAACACAACTTGGTCGTCCTGCCCTGCAGAATCTGGCACGTGCGGATGCTTTTGCTTCACTGCAGGTCAATCGGCGCGATGCACTCTGGAAGGCGTTGCCGGTGCAGGAATCACTGCCCCTGTTCCGCGACATGGAAGGGCCGGTTGCCGACGAAGCGGATCCGCATTTGCCGCAATTGTCGGCTCAGGAAGATGTCGTCCAGGATTACTCCACCGCCGGTCTGACGCTGAAGCAGCACCCCGTGTCATTTCTGCGGGATCGCCTGGTTCAGCTGCGGGCGATTGCTGCGGAACAGCTGGCGACGCACGTGCCGGACCGTCGCGTCAGAGTCGCCGGCCTGGTACTGATGCGACAGCGCCCGCAGACCGCTGCCGGCGTCACGTTTGTGACGCTGGAAGACGAAACCGGGATCGCCAACCTGGTCATCTATCCGAACGTCTGGCAGCGATTTCGGCAGGTCGCGCGATTCGCCAGCGTGCTGATGGCGTCCGGCCGGCTGCAGCGGGAAGGAGATGTCATCCACGTCGTCTGTGATCGGCTGGACGATGTTTCTGAAATGCTGAAGCAGCTGGACGCTCGTTCTCGTGATTTTCGATAACGGGCTCTCTGAACCCATAGATCCCGAGTGGAAGGGGACAGGCACAGTCGAGTGGAAGGGGACAGGCAGTCGAGTGGAAGGGGACAGGCACAGTCCGAGGATCCCTGAACGTAACTGGGGCTTCCAGCCGCAGTTGGTCCCGGGCTTCGGGTTCCGGCCGTTGTCGGGAGTGCTGCCGCTGGAAGCCCCAGGGCGACTAAAGGGACAGGCATCGATCGGCAAAATTTGGCACATTCCGCTTGAAGTACACACGCCCTCCCAATACCCTGTGGGTCTATACGCCTACGTGCGTACGCACTGTATCCTTTAGCACGGAGAATCGTCATGCCCAGGCTTGCTCGTGGTGAGTATCTGAATCCCGACGAAATTCAGGTGGTACATGCCAGCCAGCGGTGTGTTCGGCGGGCGTTCCTGTGCGGCACCGACCAGTTTTCCGGACAGTCCTACGAACATCGTAGGGAATGGATCCGACAGCGGCTGGAGCTGCTCGCCTCGGCCTTCGGTATCGACTGTCTCACCTATACGGTAATGAGTAACCATATTCACCTGGTTTTAAGAAGCCGGCCGGACGTCGTGGCGACGTGGTCGGATGAAGAA
>JAVKCM010000141.1:0-13305 GCA_040222735.1 Fuerstiella sp.
GAAGAAAAGCCAGCTTTTTCCGGTCGAAAAGGTACTCAGCGATGGTTCGTTTCTGTCCACAATCTACCGCGGCAAGAACGATCGCCGCACCGGCAGGCCCGGGAAGAAGATCCGCGTGATCCGTTACACGCATCGCGATCCCAATCGAACCGGGGGCCAAATGGGGACAGGCATGTTTCCCTTCGTCTTCCCGATTCGGGCTGTTGGTGGGCTGTTTGCGCTAACCCGACGGACTGAAAGTCCGTCGTACGGTTCACTGCGGGCGGCATCCGCTGGCGCTGCGGCTGGAAGCCACAGCTACGGAAATGGGACGCGACGGCCTGCGAGGCGCGTTGGAAATATGGCCGGTTTCTCCAGTGACGGTCTTGGAAGTCCGTCATACAGAGGCATCCGGACGGCCTGCTGTGCGCACCAGAGCAGACCGCGTGCCGAACACCATTGGCTGGAAGCCCCAGCTACGGGGAGGTGGCGATGTCTGGCAAAGTAAGATACCCGGGATGCGCTGCGGCTGGGAGTTGCGGGAGGTGGTGGGGCGCTGGGCGGACTATGGTTGTTGTGATTCGATGTAGGTCTGCCAGAACTGTTTCAGACAGGTCTCGACGTCGTGTGCAAAGCGAGCTGCGTTGCAGACGGTGCTTTGCATCGCTGGACGCAATTTGTTGCGCAGACTGATCAGTTGCTGCCGATCTTCGGCAAGGTGCTGAACCAGCGCCATATAGCTGTCTGGTGACTCGGCCACGAGTTCCGGGAAGCCACTGTGGTGCAGCAGCGAAGCTGTCGCCCGGCAGCTGCCGCGATCGCCGGTGATGGTGGGAATCGGAACTCCCATCCACATCGCGTCATAAGCAATGGTTCCACTACCCCACGGAAAGACGTCCAGCAACAAATCAAATCGGGCGTACACGTCGTGATGAGCCTGAGGCAGATCCCAGCCGAAGTCAACGCGGGCCAGATCGGCACCAGCCTGCTGTAATCGTTGCGCCAGCAGGGTACGAACAGAGTCGTTCTTCAAGGTGTCTCGAAAGATCAGCAGCCGGGCGTCGGGCAATCGATCCAGTATCTGTGCCCAGAGGCCGAGTGCGGCGGCGGAAATCTTTTCCGGCCGATGAGTCGAACCAAGAGTCACATACCCGTTGGCCACAAACGGGGGCGGTGCAACATCCGGCGCCTTGAGGGCCTGAAAGCAGGCAGCTCCATGGGGCAGAAAGACGGGCTGTTCACTGAAGAATCGTTCGGCTTCGTTCGGTTCCCGGATGCTGTCCGTCAGGAAATAATCGATACGGCTGAGCCCGGTGGTTGTCGGATAGCCAAGAAACGACACCTGCACGGGGGCGGGCTTGCGGGCGAACACCGGCAGGCGGTTTTCGGCAGTATGCCCGGCCACATCGATCAGAATATCAATTCTGTCAGATCGGATCTGTCTGGTCAGCTGCTCATCAGACAGGCCTCGCGTGCAGCACCATTCGTCGCCGAGCTGCCTGACGGATTCCGTGGCGTCGTCTTCCCGAGCCGTTTCGGAATAAATGACAATCTGAAATTTTGAACGGTCGTGTGCCTGCAACAGGGGGTACAGAAAACTCATCGTGGCGTGACCACGAAGGTCCGGCGAAACGTAGCCGACGCGCAGCGGCCGATCCACGGTCAGATCCGGCTGAAGCTGTTCTACCGCAGTCGCCGCTTCGATCTGTTCGCCCCATGAGCGGTGCCGACGAACAACTTCGTCGATCTGCAGCAGTGGACTTAGCGTCGCCGCGTAAAGATGACCGCTGGCAAAACGAGCATCTCCGGGTTTCAGAACGGTAGCCAGACGGCAGGCTTCCAGCGCTTCTTCCCAGGCTGCGATCTGCATCAGGGCACACCCCAGCCCGAAGATCGCCTCAGCAGACTCTGGGTTATGTTCCATGGCTGCCTGGTATTCGGCGATTGCTTCCGCCGGCTGCCCGTCGTCCAGCAGCATGTTGGCTCGGGTCAGGTGCACGTGTTCGGGCGCCGGATTCAGCTGTTCGGCAACCGCCATGCTGCTCATCGCATCTTCTGCGTTGCCCAGTTCACGAAGCACGATCGCCAGGTTTTTGTGGACCTCCGGCATCTGACTGTCCAGTTCGCGTGCTTCGATCAGCAGGTCGTAAGCTTCCTGATGCCGACCGAGGTCCGTCAGGACCGTCGCCAGGTTACAAAGCGCCGAGGCATCTCGCTGAATATCAATGGCCTTTTCGAAGACCGCCTGAGCTTCGGACCCGCGCTGTTGTTTTCTGAGCACCGTGCCGAGATTCGCGAGGGCGTAGGTATGTCCGGCATCAATTCGAAGAACTTCGCGGCACAGATCTTCTGCTTCGGTCAGCTGCTGCTTCTTCACCAGAACCGCGGCCAGATTGGCCTTGAAGTGGATGGCTGCGGGGTCCAGACGGACGGCTCGGCGAATACAGGACTCACCGCGATCAGCGTTGCCCTGACTGCAGTCGATCAGGCCGCTCAGGTGCCATGCCTCAGCGTTGACCGGGTCCGCGTCAAGAATCTGCTGATACAGCGTGGCGGCCTGCGCCAGGTCGCCAGCCTGATGCAGCGCAATGGCCTGCTGCAGTTTTCTGCCGATTGCCCTGGATGCCACGACTCGTCCCTGATGATGTTGTGCACTTTGTAAAACAGAAGGGCCTGTTCAGAGTCATCGGTCCGGTCCGATCGCTCAGCGTTCCTGAATTCGGAAACCTGCGGGTTTCTACCCGGGCTCAACGACGTGCATTGCGTTGACGGGTCGTTGAGTCCGGAACCGTTATTCGACGACGTTGATCAGCTTCAGGTACAGAATCTCACGGCCGAACTTTCTGGCGTGGGATTCTGGGCGGCCGACCAGGCAAGTGTCGCTGGTTCGGTGGCACAGCCAGTGAACAGTCCGGCGGCAGACAGTGTCAGACACAGATCCGCCCGATAGCAGCCATAGGCAAACTCCGGAAATCCGGACCACGTCCGCCTTCTTTTTCGGTACACTACGGACAGGGCGGCGCTGTCCTTTTTCCTTCCATCCATTCTGAGTTCCAGAGAACATGTCCAGACGCGTTGTTTTAGCCATGAGCGGAGGTGTCGACAGTTCGGCGGCGGCGGTGCTGCTGCACCGGCAGGGCTACGACGTCATCGGGCTGTTCATGCGTTCCGGCGAAACAGAGAAGCAGCCATGTTCGGTTTCCGGCGGCAGTCTGCTGCCCGTGCTGGAGGCGCCGGCTCATAAGCAGGGCTGCTGCAGTGCCGAAGACGCCGCCGATGCCCGACGCGTCGCCGACCAGCTGGGGATCCCGTTTCATTCGCTCAATTTTCAGGATTCCTTCCGGCGGATCAAAGACTATTTCGCAGACGAATACCTCGCCGGCCGCACACCGAATCCGTGTGTGCAGTGCAATAACTGGCTAAAATTTGGCAAGCTGTGGGACTTCGCTCAGCAGGTGGGTGCCGAGCATATTGCCACCGGACACTACGCCCGGATACTGCCGGATCCGAGCACCGGACAGCCAGCGCTGTACTGCGGGGCGGACCCGAACAAGGACCAGTCTTACGTATTATTTGGCGTCCGACGCGATCTGCTGAGTCGCATTCTGTTGCCGGTCGGCGAATACCAGAAGCCGGCAATCCGCGAACTGGCTGAAGAAGCCGGTCTGCGCGTGGCTCAGAAGAAGGACAGCTACGAAATCTGTTTTGTACCCGGCGACGACTATGTCGGCTTTTTGAAGAAATACCGGGGCCATGAAGGAACCGAAGGAGACTTCATCGACACACAGGGAAATGTGCTGGGACAACACGACGGCTACGAAAAATTCACGGTCGGCCAGCGCAAGGGACTGGGGATCACTTTCGGCGAACCCAGATTTGTGATCAGCGTCAATGCGAAGACGCGACAGGTGATGCTCGGACAACGACACGACCTCGCGGCGACCACCGTGCCGATCAACGGTCTGAACTGGTTGTCAGATCGGCCGGAAGGCGACTTTCGCTGCGTTGTGAAAGTACGCTATCGTCAGCAGTCGGTTCCCTGCATGGTGCAGCTGACGTCCGACGACGACGCCATCATCATCCCGGACCAGCCGATTCCGGGAGTCGCACCAGGGCAGGCGGCCGTATTCTACGACGAAGACCGGGTCCTGGGCGGTGGCTGGATACAGTCGCCGGCCGCGGCACCGGCTGAAACCATCGCAGTTGCCGGGGCGGGCAGTGCCGCGGCGGGAAGTGAAGAACTCCGTTAAGAACTGTATAGCGGGAGCGTCATGGAGCAGCGACACCCCGACACCAGCGTGCTAAGCATGTCCCGGACGGACAGGAACTACACCAGCCACTTCTACCGGCAGCCCGCTGATTTTGTGTTCGGCTTTCAGGCCGACGGCCGGGTGTTGGCGCTGCCGATGGATCAGATGATGAAGCATCCGGTCCATCATTTCGAAGTGGGTCGAATACGACTGCTGGCCACGTACAGTGCCGCCGGCGCCGGCATTCAGCTGTTCGAACCGCAGATCGATGATCAGCGTCTGGAATTTGAGCAGGTGGACGCCTCCGTCATGAAGGATCGTCAGACCGGCAGCACGTGGCAGCTTTCCGGTGGAGTGTGCACCGATGGTGAGCTGCAGGGCAGGGTACTGAAGCGCCGCGTCGGCATCATGTCGTTCCGCCGGGCCTGGCAGAACTTTCATCCGGATTCGAAGGACGTGGAGTTCTGAAATTCGTCTGTAACAAAACATCCGGGTCTCCGCTGTGGTGAGTAACACAACACGGAAACAACGGACCACCGGCGGCCGGTTGTTTTCGACACTCATCCCTGCCGGATCTGGAGACGACTGAAATGCTGAAGAATCTGATGCTGGCCCTGGTGCCCCTGACCCTGTTGGCTTCCAATGTCAAAGCCGACGATGCCCTGAACATTGATACGTCCACCATTACGGATGCCGAAGTGGAAATTGTGGAAGCCGACTTTGATCTCGACGTGGATCAGCTGGCAGCGGATGCGGGCACCGAAACGAATGAAGATGCGGTGGAAGCCTGTTTCCGACGGTTCGGTTATCGTTATCGCGGCTGGGGCCGCGGGTACCGCAGCTGGGGCTGTTACAACTATTGCCGACCGCTCTACAGCTACCGTACCATCTGTTACTCACCGCCCGTCTATCGCTGCGTGGTCACCCCGATCTATCACTACTACTGGGGTTGTCATTAAGAATGGCGTTCAGAGGACCTGACCCATGTCTTCTGCGAATCACGAAGCCCGGCTTTCTTTAAAGCCGGGCTTCCTTGCGTTTACCCTTCCTGCTCAGCCAGTATTTCGTGCAGTTGTTTCATCGTCCGCGTCAGCATCACACGCACGGCGGCATCCGTTTTTCCCAGCGCCTCGGCGATCTCTTTCGAGGGTTTGTTTTCGATGTACTTCAGCCGCACTGCTTCACGCTGATCATCCTTCAGCTGCCGCAGCGCATCCTGCAGACGAACTTCTCTGGCATTTCGCGAAAACGCCGCGCTGGGAGTGGTCATGCTCTTCACCAGCATGTTGACCAGCCCGATGTCCTGACCGCCGGACGACCTGCCTTCCAGCGCCCGCTCTTTGCCGGCATCGCGCTTCTGCGCTTCGAAGTGGTGCCGATGTGCGTCGACGATCTTGCGTTCTGACAGGTGACACAGCCACGAGAACGGTTCGCGGTCACCCGGCCATTCGGGCGTGAGCGTGCGGACGGCTTCTGCACTGACTTCCTGAAAGATGTCTTCGACTTCGACCTTCTTTCTGAGTCCGTCGCCCAGCCGGCGACTGATAAATGCCATCAGCTGTTTCTGATTCACGTCCAGAAAAGCGGCCAGGGTCTCCACATTTCCTTCACTGATTCCCTTCAGTAATTCCGGATCGTCTTCGTTCATTTGGCCATTCTCTGACTTCGAATGATGTTGTGACTGGTTATGTTATCCTTCAGTGTGCCCGTCTTGAATCAGCGGCGGCGGTTCAGCTGTTTGCCCGGCTGTCGTCTGACGGTTTGTACCGCCCGCTTTCCGGTCGTTGGCCGCTGTTCTGTCATACCGCGTCCGGCCCATCGAAGCAAACAACGGTCCGATGAATCCACCAGATCCTACTTCGGATACCGATCCACAGCCGCCGATGCAGCGGACACAGCTGCAGAATTCGACAGACGATCACTGGGAACAGCTGGCCGCATTTGTGGAAGGATTTCTGGCCGAGTGGGAAGCGAACGGGTTCGGACCGATGCTGTCCGACCACCTGCCGAAGGATCCCGGACCGCTGCAGCGGATGGTGCTGGTCGAACTGATCAAGGTCGACCTGGAATATCGCCACCATTCTGACGGTCCGATCTTAAGGCTGGAAGACTATCTGGCGGAAAATCCTCTGTTGGCCGAACCCGATGGAATTCCGGCTGAATTGATCTACGAGGAATACCACATTCGGCGAGCCGTCGGCGAATCGGTGGATGTTGACGACTGTCTGAACCGCTTTCCGGATCGAGCCGACGCGATTGCTCAGGTGTTTCAGCTGGAATCCACCTCAGCGATGTCAGCCGACGGCGCATCTTTGTCTGAGACGTTTCAGCCGGGTGAACGCGTCGGCGATTTCTATCTGATGTCCCGTCTGGGGGCCGGAGCCTTCGGCAGTGTCTTTCTGGCACGACAGGAATCCATGCAGCGGCTGGTAGCCCTGAAGATATCCGGCGACCGTGGTACGGAAGGGCAGACACTGGCTCAGCTGGATCACCCGCACATCGTCCGAGTGCATGATCAGACACGGCTGCCGGAACAGAATCTCAGACTGCTGTACATGCAGTTCGCTCCGGGAGGCACACTGCTGTCAGTGGTCCGTGCGTCGCAGACGGCAACCCGCAGAACAGGACAGATCGTCGCCGATGTCATCGCCAAAGCCGTCGATCAGACGGGCATTCTGTCATCTCAGAGTGTTACGCTGAAAGCAGGACTGGCGGAAAAATCATGGGCAGAAGTCGTCTGTCAGCTGGGTACGGAACTGGCGGAAGCATTGTCCTATGCACACGGTCGAGGCATTCTGCATCGAGACATCAAACCGGCCAACGTACTGCTGGAAGCCAACGGTTCGGCCAAACTGGCCGACTTCAACATCAGCTTCAGTTCAGCCGCCGAAGGTTCCACGCCGGCCGCGTATTTCGGCGGCAGTCTGGCGTATATGTCTCCGGAACAGCTGGAAGCCTTTGACCCGCTGCGGCCGGTTCAGCCTCAGGATCTGGACGAACGTGCGGACATTTTTTCTCTGGGTGTTCTGCTCTGGGAACTGTTCTTCGGCAAGCGACCGTTTCCCGACGATTCTGTCACAGGAAATCGGGAAGCTCAGCTGGCCGGCATGATTGAACTCCGCCAGCGCGGCGTGGTACCGCCCGCGGACACGCTGGTCACAGCTGTTGAGCAGCGGCTGCTGAGTATTCTGCGGCGCTGTCTGGCTCCGGATCCCGATGATCGGTATCAGAACGCTCATGATCTGGCTCGTGACCTGCGGCTTTCGCTGCAGCCGCGTGTCGCCGGACTGCTGCATCGCAGCCTCTCGGGCTGGCGACGCCGAGCGGCAGCCTGGCCCGGCACCAGCTTTCTGTTCGCCGCCGTCGCCCCGCACGTTCCGGCCGCCGTCTTCAATTTTGTGTATAACGACACGGCGATCATCGAACAGCTATCCGATCAGGCCAAAGCAGCCTTTCAGCGAATCGTGGTCATCATCAACGTCGTCGCCTTTTCCATCGGGATCGGCTGCTGTCTGTGGTATATCCTGCCGGTCCGACAAGCACTGTGTCCTCAGGACAGCGACGCTCAACCGTCTTATGCCGCCGCCCGACAGCGCAGCCTGCGGCTGAGTCGCTTTGTCACGGCACTGGGTATTACTGAGTGGCTGATCGCCGGCATGGCTTATCCCATCGCCCTGAATTCGATTACCGACGGGCTGGAAGCGAAATGGCAGGCTCATCTGTTCACATCCCTGCTGGTCTGCGGACTGGTGGCCGCCGCCTATCCTTTTTTCCTGACCGCGACACTGGCGATTCGATCCTATCTGCCGGCCCTGATGCATCAGGAATCTCTCAGCCGCGACGATCTGGCCGACCTGCGACGCCTGTCTGATCGGTCTGTCTGGTCGTTGTATCTGGCCGGTGGCGTCCCGGCCGCCGGCATCATGATTCTGCTGACGACGCAGGAAGCCGGGGATCCGCGCAGTGCCTTTGCCCTGAAAGTGCTGAGTCTGCTGGGGGCGGTCGGATTCGCCGTGACCCTGAATCTGGCCAAATCCCTGCAGAGCGACATCGAAGCGCTGCTGGAATCGGCTCGGCATCTGACTGAAGCCGAAGAGACGTAGCGGAACGTCAGTGGGGTCCGTACGACGAACATCCCCGACAAGAAACGTATGACGGAAATTCCTGTCCGTCGACGCTCGGACAGGAATGTCCGAGCTACAGATTCCTGTTCAGACTTTGACGTCTACCACGGGATCACCCAGCAGATCGTAACGTGGCTTTACACCCAGCCCCGGTTCCGTGGACGCCCGCATCCGACCGTTCTTGCGCTGAGGAGCTCCCTCGGCGTTGCTGACGGTCACGTAGCTGTTGAAGTCCGTGCTGGTAAACAGAAACTCTGTTGGTGTACTGTGCGCCAGATGAGCGATCGCGGCGGTAATAATATCTCCGCCCCAGCTGTCTTCGATCGTCATCGCGATACCCAGCGACACGCACAGATCACGCGCCTGTCTGGCTCGCGTCAGGCCTCCGAATTTGCTGATCTTGATATTCACCACGTCGGCCGCTCTGTCGGCGTGCGCCTTCATCAGGATGTTTATCCCGTCGATGTGTTCATCCATTACAAACGGATGATCGGTACGCTGACGAATGGACAGACATTCGTCATACGAAAGACAAGGCTGTTCGATGTAAACATCCACGTCCTTCACCGCTCGAACCACGCGAGCCGCTTCGTGCATCAGCCAGCCGGTATTGGCATCGGCAACCAGTTTGTCGCCGCGTTCCAGAATCTTACCGACCGCTCGGATTCGCTCGATATCCTCATCCGGATCCCCGCCCACCTTCAGCTGAAAACGGCGATAGCCCTGTCGACGGTAGCTTTCCACGTTGCTGGCCATTTCTTCCGGCGGCCGTTGCGAGATCGCTCGATACAGCACAAAATCGTCGCCGTAGCGTCCTCCCAGCAGATCACAGACGGGCAGGCCGGCGACCTGACCCAGCAGGTCCCAGCAGGCCATGTCGATTCCGGACTTTACATACGGGTGCCCTTTCATGGCCCTGTCCATCAGATCGTTCAGCTGCCCCAGCTGAATCGGATTCTCGCCCAGCAGATGAGGCGCCAGTTCTGCCAGACCGGCTCGCACGCCGCCGGCGTAAGCGGGCAGATAGAACGGGCCCAGTGGGCAGACTTCGCCGTGTCCGACCAGTCCGCTATCGGTTTCGATTCGCACCACCGTGCTGTCGAAGACATCGACCGACTTTCCGCCGGACCATTTATAACTGCCTTCGTGCAGCGGCAGATCGATCTGGTAGGCGGCGATTCGAGTGATTTTCATGTTCGGTTTTCTGTACCTGGACAACAAGGAAAAATATAATCGCAGGGCAGTTGTCCAAAGCTCACGATCGGCGACGCAGCAGCATCAGCCGGAAGTCCATCACACGGTCACCGGGTATATTCAACGCTCGCAGTGTCAACGTCCCGGGCCCGGCGTTCAGGTCGATTTCTCCCAGCTTCATTCGGCCCCAGTTCTGCTCGTAGGATTCCTGTCGTCGGACGCGATCTTCTTCCGCGCCGACCAGGGCTGACGGATGGGCTCTTGCCACGGTTCCCGTGAGTCGGCCGTTATTGAAGCTGAGTTCGATTTCTGATCCCTGATCACCTTCCGGGCAGCTGTAATAGATTTCGACCTCATAACGACCGGACGACAGGACCTCGGCATCCCACGTGATACTGTCGTCCTTTGAGGTCCAGTTTGTGAAGAAAGAACTGTTCGGAAAACGGTTGGAACGTTTGATGTTTCCGTGTTCCTTACCGTCCCGCGCCGGGATCTGAGTGACCGGATAATCGGGATGAGCAATCACAAACGGACGTTGATCCTGATCGTATCCAGGCAGGACAGTGTTTCGAAAATCCTGAACGGCCATCTTCAGTCGATTAGCCACCGCCGGGTACCTGCCGGATACATCCCGATCCTGCCCCCGATCTTCCTGCAGGTCATATAACCGGCCATCGTTGTCCAGCCGGTACTGTGCCGACTTCGCACTGACTTTGTTTCGCCAGTGCGAAATAATGATCCGATCATCCTTTTGATCGGCCGTATTCAGAATGGCGGCAGACAGGTCGACACCATCAAAAGCCTTCGTGACCTGCGGCTTCACACCGGCCAGAGAAGCCAGCGTCGGGTGCAGATCGATGGCGGCGCCGTTGATCTGAACACGATGCCCGGCCGCTATCTTCGCCGGCCAGCGGATCAGACAGGGTGACCGCACGCCGCCTTCGTCGGTGGATCCTTTCCGCCCCTTCATGCCACCGTTCCAGCGGAAACCGTTGGGGCCGTTATCGCAGAAATACACGACGATGGTATTTTCTGCCTGACCGGTTTCTTCCAGTGTCTGCAGCAGGCGACCGACATTCCAATCGATGTTTTCGCACATCGCCAGGGCGGCTCGGACGTGCAACGGATCTTCTTTGTCCGGCGTCCTGTTGTGCAGCATCAGTTCTTTGTCTTTGAATTTATTCCACCAGCGAACCGGTACCTGCATTGGCGAATGAGGCGTATTGTACGGCACGTACACAAAGAACGGAGCAGTGTGTTTCTGCCGGATGAAATCGATGGCATGGCTGGTCAGGTCGTCGATAATGAATCCTTCGCCCTGAACGACTTCGCCATTGTGTTCCAGCATCGGGCTCCAGTAGTTGCCCCAGTGGCCGGAGCAAAAGCCGTAGAATTCATCAAAGCCGCGGCCGTTCGGGTGATACGGATACTGCATGCCGTTGTGCCATTTGCCGTAGGCGGCCGTTCGGTATCCGGCGTCCTTGAACGTGTCACCGATGGTCAGCTCATCCAGATTCAGCCGTTCTCCGCCGGCCGAGGTACTGTAGACGCCGCCTCGCGGGTGATAACGGCCTGTCAGAAACTCGGCTCGTGTCGGCGAACAGACCGGACAGACATAAAACCGATCGAAGCTGGCACCATCCGTCGCCAGCTGATCGATGTGTGGCGTGCTCAGATTCGTGTTGCCGTTGACGGACAGATCACCCCAGCCCTGATCATCGGTCAGAATCACCAGCACGTTGGGCCGTTCAGCCGCCTCGGCCTGACACGCCATGATCCACAGACTGCCTGTGAAAAGCGCAGACAGCATCAGCCATGTTCGTTGTCCCGGCGTCGACGTCGCTCTGTTCACGGCTTTGCCTTTTCTTGTTTCTTCAGGATAAACAACATTGGTGACGTCAGCTTTTTTGAGGGCTGACGGTCGATCCGCGGCAGATCATAACGGTCCGCATAAGCGATCATCAATCGGCGGCATTTGTGCTTCCTCCTCGTGGGCAAGATTTGGGTGCCATTTGTGACTATCTTATGCCAATGTAGTCAGTTTCAAAAAACGATCCGGACCACGGAGCGTCCCCGCATTCGGCGGATGCACAACCCGCCGCCGTGAATCCACAGCACGCGTCGGTTGGTCTCACCGACGCAGGTTGGCCGATTCCGTTTACCGCATCGGGTGTCGGACCGGAGTGGGTTGGTGAACGACAGATTTGGTCTTCAGCAGACGCCGTCCCATGCGCACCGGCGGAAGTCAAAACGCCGAATCACCGGAACTTACGGACACTTCTCTGGGCGTGGCTTTGCGAACGCGGCCCGCACAGCTTCTGCTGGTTCCGCGACAACAGGCATCGGCGGCTTCCGGATGACGATGACGTCGATGTCGGTACCAAGGGTCAGGCCAAATGTTCCTCTGCCGTATCGAAGACCGAACCACACCGGTGCAACCACACCGGTGCCAACCACACCGGTGCCACCCATCTATCATGTAGCGGTAACGTTTTACTCTTCCAGAACGAGTCCAAATCGCAGCGAACGCAGGGTGTGACAAGCGAAACAAACGGCCGGAAACACCCTGTGTATCTGCGCACGACTCGTGCCACCCATTGGTATGACCGATCGAGCAGCCCAAGCGCTTGACTGATCTGCGCACGACTCGTGCCAGCCATTGGTATGACCGATCGAGCAGCCCAAGCGCTTGACTGATCCAGAACGAATCGAGGGCAGGGGCGAGGGTTGGGTACGACAGGCGAAACGGGGGCTTGAGTGACGCGGGTTCAAAACGCAGCGGCCAAGCGCGCCGCTCTGCCGGTCGGTGGTCTTCGCGTCGACGCACCATGAACCGATGGCCGTCACGCGCATTGCGTATCAACGGGTGGGCTGACTCACTCTACGTCAGCGCCCGGCGTGCAGCGCCCTCTGCCTTCGTCTCGAACACGGGCGGTGACGTTTCACCACTTTGCGTCTACGCAAACACCTGGCGGCTCAGGCTGGTGTTGAGCGACCTGTTGCAGCCGGTGCGTTCGGCCTGGCGCTTCAATGACTCCGGCCGGCCGACTCCTGAAGCATGCCACTTGCCGAAGCGCCGGACACAGTCCACCCAGATCTCAGGGGCGATGCCCACGCGGTCGAACAGCGGCTTCAGCTCAGCGGGGATGCTGCCGGACTTGCCGTCCCGCCGCAGCTGGCGGCCCGTCCAGTCCAGCAGCTGCAGGTATTCCGCCAGCATCATCGACAGAAAACCTTTGTTGCTCGCCCGACGCGATGTCGACTTCTTCCGCACCTGCTGCCGCTTCGGTTCCAGCTGCACCGGAGCCAGCCAGCCGGCCTTTGGGCCGTGTTCGCAGGCGTTGTCTGCGGCGTCCGTGGTTTTGAATTCCGCGGCCTTCAGAAGATCGGCCAGGCGCTGCTGAGCACTCGTGAAATTGCTGGTTTCGATTGTTCTGGCAATCCCCGCGCGAATCGGGTTCAGGTCCACGTACTGCAGACAGGCCAGAATGGCGGCGTCATCCAGCAGCGGCTGACCTTTGAAGCGACCTTCCCAGAAACGGCCGGTGACGTCGTCTTCCTTGTTGGATCGTCGAGCAATGTTTTCCGCGACGAACCGCATGAACCAGGAAATGCTCGACAGGCGTTTGCGATACTCGGCCAGTTCTTTCGGGTCGCCTTTCAGTGCCTTGAGTTCCAGTTCGGTGGGTTCGGCCGCCACCCCGTCTTCGTCGCGGCGTCCCGGACACAGCTGCCACCAGCGCAGAGCCACGTCGTCA
>JAVKCM010000142.1:0-51269 GCA_040222735.1 Fuerstiella sp.
CGGCCGCCGGTGTTGAAATAAAACACTCTGCACTGATTCTATTCGTCGGTCACCGGCCTTCGACATTATTCAGGCCGGCCTGCGGGCAGACCGGAAAGCCGAATGCAGCAGAAGCCGCCAACGGCCTGTTGATTTAAAGGAAACCCGCTGCGGCAGCGAGGGATTCGTTGTGGAGCAGCCTCCCGCTCGTTGTGGAGCGGTCTCCCGCTCGTTGTGGGGCGGTCTCCCGACCGCCCCACCCATTGGCGTGAAACCACCGGGAGACCTTCGGTCGATCTCGTGGTCGGGTCGGGAGACCCGGCCACAACCGCAGATCTCGCTCGTTGTGGGGCGGTCTCCCGACCGCCCCACACATTGGCTCGTTGTGGAGCGGTCTCCCGACCGCCCCACACATTGGCGTGACACGCTCCGGGAGACCTTCGGTCGATCTCGTGGTCGGGTCGGGAGACCCGGCCACAACCGCAGATCTCGGGTCGGGAGACCCGACCACAACCGCAGATCTCGGGTCGGGAGACCCGACCACCACCGCAGACGTGGCGTCCTGAGCAACCGGCTGACCGCAGCGGCCACCATGGCGTCAGCGAGTCGCCTCTGAAGGACTCTGTTCCTTCTCCAGTTGCTGACGAATATAGTCAATCGCGGAAGCCAGCTGAGTGTCTTCGAAGGGTTCGACGGATTCATCCGACGGGTCGTCCGCCGATGGATCCGTGGCCGGAGCCGACTGGCCGCGCAGCACATCCAGACGTGAACGTTGCTCATCCCACGCCCGCCATTGTCTCCGGTCGTAAGGAATGACGAAGCCTTCGTTCGGCGTCACCCCCCATTCGTCCGATTCCTTCATGTCGGGAAATCGGTGAATGTTCACTCCGCTGGGACGATGGTAGCTTGCGGTGGTCAGTTTCAGGGCACTGTCTCCCTGCTCCATCCGGATTACATTCTGCACACTGCCCTTGCCCCATGTTCGTTCGCCCACCACGATGGCCCGGTTGTTGTCCTGCAGACAGGCGCTCAGAACTTCGCTGGCAGAAGCGCTGTAGCCGTTGACAAGCACGGCCATCGGAAATGACGGAAACGTGCCGGACTTCTTGGCATCCCAGGAACGCTCGGGAACATTGCGGCCGCGCACGCTGACGATGTTTCCGCTTTCCAGAAACATGTCCGCAATCTCAACGGCAGATTCGAGCAGACCTCCGGGGTTGAACCGCAGGTCCAGGATCAGCCCCTTCATGTCACGGTTCAACAGTCCGTCGACTGCCTGTTTCACTTCCTCGGCGGTAAACCGACTGAAGTGAGACAGCCGCACGTAACCGATGGGTGGCTGGCCTTCCAGCATGAAATCCCATTCGTCATTTTCGTCGTAACGCTCCCCCCGAACCGTCGGTGCCTTGATCAGCTGCCGGACCAGTCGAATTTCTTTTGGTTCCGAATCTTCTCCCAGATGCACAACCTTGACCGTCACGGGGCGGCCCACGGGCCCCTGAAGCTTGTTGACGGCATCGCTCAGACTGATTCCATCTGTGGCTTCGCCCTCGACTTCCACAATGATATCTCCGGCACGAATTCCGGCACGGTGAGCCGGTGTTCCCGGCAGCGGGCTGACCACAACCAGCTGACCGCTGCGCATGTTTACGGTAATTCCGATGCCACCGAATTCCTGTTCGACCATCTGATTGAAGCGGCGAACGTCCTGTGGAGGTATGAACGACGAATACTGGTCCAGGTGCTTCAGCATTCCCTGAATCGCGGCTTCCACCAGCTCACGTCGATCAATATCCCTGACGTAGTTGGATTCCACCTGCTGATATGTTTCGACAAACAGTGACATCAGTTCGTAGTCGGTGGGTTTCGGAACCGCCTTGTCGTCCGCCGCGACCACGGGATGTGGCACGGACCAGCAAAGCAGAAAGACGAACAGCGGAAAGCAGGCAGGTGCCGGACGGAAACAGGTTGGCATGACGGGCTCCGGAAAGGAAAGAACTTCGCGCGGGTATTATACCTTATCCGAACTGCCCCGTTGCGGTGAAGGGCTGCCGGTCCAGCTTATCCACACCACAGAAAAGAAAATTCCCGACCTCCGATCCGGCCTGAATCGACCAGGCTGACACCAACGTGCTAGCATGCGGTCGTTGAAACAGCTCATGAAACGACGGCCTGAGAACAATGTTCAACCATCAGGCGTTGTCCGACCGCACGGTCAATCCCCCACTGACGGCAGGTCCTGCCACAGCAGAGAGCACTCCCACAGCAGATGGTCGCTTCACAAGCATGGCTCAATGGTCAGCAGATCCCGTTCGAACAGATGCGGCTGCCCGTCTGGGACCTGGCAGTGGTTGCCGGAGCCAGTATTTCAGAAATGGCCCGCACCTATGCCCACCAGCCGTTTCAGCTGCCGCAGCACGTCCGGCGACTCTGCGATTCTTGTGATGAACTGGGA
Organism: Fuerstiella sp.; assembly: GCA_040222735.1. Taxonomy (GTDB): domain Bacteria; phylum Planctomycetota; class Planctomycetia; order Planctomycetales; family Planctomycetaceae; genus Fuerstiella. The sequence continues at coordinate 2,435 of JAVKCM010000142.1, forward strand.
TTCACCCTGCCGTACAACAGTCAGCAGCTGTGCGAGGCGGCCGTCGGGCTGGTGCATCAGAACACCCGAGTGATTCCGCCCGGTGACGATCTGGGAATCGTGTTCTTTGTGACGGCCGGTGCCAATCGCACCTATCTGGGTGACGGTCCGCTGCCTGGCCCCCATGTCGGCATTCATACATTTCGCCTGCCGTTCGAAGTGTGGAAAACGGCGGCCAGCGAGGGTGTGCGACTGCAGATTCCGGAACGGAAACAGATTTCCAGCCACGCGCTGCCGGTGCATCGAAAAATCCGCAACCGCCTGCACTGGTGGCTCGCCGATCGCGACGCAAACGCCATCGAAGCCGGCAGCCGGGCCCTGCTGCTGAACGAGGCCGGATTTGTGACGGAAACCAGTGCGGCGGCGTTCTACGCCGTGATCGACGGCACGATCTGCTCACCGGCCGACGATGTACTGGACAGCATGAGTCGCAAACTGGTTGAGCGTGCCGCGCAGGCGCTGGGCATCGGTTTTCAATTGAAGAACCTGAAGCCGACGGATATATCTCAGGCTTCGGAAGCCTTTCTGTCGTCCACCCCATGCGCTCTGTTGCCGGTGAAGTCCATTTCCGGACACAACATGGGCAACGATTTCAAGGTGCTGCCGCGATTGCTGCACTGGTGGGAACAGACAACCGGCGTTCATCCACAACGGCAGATCCGAGAATCCAAGGCCCCGCCAACCTGAGACTCAGAATCTTATTCGCGAAAACACAGGGTTTCACATAAATAGAAGAGAACCCGAACACCATTCTGAGCGTAGAAATCCAGACATCGGCTGGCTGCACCGTGTCAAGCGGCCCGCATTTCGAATCCTGGAATTGAGCAGACGCCCGCAAAACCGGTTATAATCAGTCTGTTTTTCGATCATTGCGCCGTTCAGGCGTCTCCGCGTTTGACCAACCGAGCCGGTTGAGAACAATCTGAAGACACTGGCCGTCCCACCTCCCTGTTCCCCCCCTCCCCTGAACGAATCTCACGATGCTTCTGCCGGAACCTGAATCATTCTGCATCCGTTCCGCAGGTCCCGCACAACAGACGGTCTGCCTCAGCTGTGGTCAACAGTCGCCGGAGCGGCGAGCCTGTAAATCCTTTCCCAGCCGCACGGTTCGACGTGGGCAGACAGCTTCGATTCTGCTGCTGCTCCTGATTGCTCAGGGATGCACACCTCAGGCAGAAATTCGCACCTATCGAGTCCCGGTGACTCAGGAACCGGATACCACGGATCGGCTGCGACCTCTGTTTCAGGGCAACAAGCGACCGACCGCCGTGGCTTTGCCTGACTTTCAGGTGCCTTCAGAATGGCGGCAGGCAGAAAACGATCAATTCAGCGCCGCCGCGTTTTCTGCCGGCCCGGAAGACAGGGCCGCTCGCATCACGATCACTCAGACTCCGGCGGCCGTCGGCATACTGGGGCAGGTGAATCGCTGGCGCGGCCAGGTCGGAGCGGAACCACTTCCCGCCGATCAGACCATGGATAGTTTTCCCACGGTTTCAATGGGCAATATTCCGGCGTCCTTTGTCGAAATCGTCGGAAATGACGGAGAATCGATCGCGGGCGCGATTGCCAGCGTTGCCGGACAATTGTGGTTTTTCAAGATGCGGGGCCCTGCAGAAACAGTGAACGAAGAACTCGAGCGGTTGAAAACGTTTTGCGAAAGCGTGCGGTTCAAAGATCAGAATTGATTACAAGAATCAGCCCCCTAGGATTAAACAGAGCAGATCACTGCCTGCCCGGAGACTCACGGGGGCGAAGGAAGAGCAGAATCCGACGGGATTCTGTAACAGGTCTGCGTCAGCCGGCCTGGCTGTTATTCAGGCGTTCCGCCACTTATTTCAGGTTGATTCGATATGTCCACTGCTGCAATTCCTGAGCGTCAATCATCGGACTCGGACCTCACCTTCGGCTGGTCAGGCCTGCGGGACAACGTGCTGAAACCGATGGGGTCGCTGAAGCTGACGGTCGGCCTGCTGTCGGTATCCATGTTCCTGGTGTTCGTAGGCAGCCTCGCTCAGGCTCGACGCGACGTCTGGATGGTGGTTCAGGAATATTTTCGCACATGGGTGGCATGGGTGCAGATCAAGGATCTGTTTCCCCCCACAATGTTCCCGTCCATGATTGACTACGACTGGGAACAACTGGGGATGTGGAAACAGTTTCCCTATCCCGGCGGCTGGCTGATCGGCACGCTGATGTGCCTGAACCTGCTGGCGGCCCACCTGCATCGCGTGCGAATCTCCGTAAAAGGTTCGCGACTGGTCTCCGGTCTGGTCGCCATCACGGTTGCTCTGGCTGTGACCGCACTCGTCGTGATCAGCGGCAACACGCAGGGACTTCAGTCTGACCCGATCATCAGCTTCGCGGCCGTCTGGAATATGGTGCTCGGATCACTCGGGCTGGTGGCCGTCGGAGGACTGTTGCTGGCCTTCGGACCTTATGCCATCGCGGGCAACGGCCGGTGGCTTGGAGTCGCGGTATTCGTTATCTCCGGTGGCATCCTGGCCTATTACCTCCGCGGCGGCGAAGAAGCACGACTCAGCAATGAATCCATGCGGATTCTATGGCAGTTGATTCTTGGTTCAATCGCGGCGTCGGCACTGCTGATTGCCAGTTATATTCTGTTTCGCAAGCGTGCCGGCATTGTGGTCCTGCACCTGGGCGTCCTGATGCTGATGTACAGCGAACTGCAGGTCGCCATGTTCGGCCGCGAAAATCAGATGACCCTGACGGAAGGCGAAACGGCCACCTTTCTGCGGGACATCCGGGAACGCGAACTGGCGATTGTCGCGACCGACGGCGAAGAACGTCAGGTCTGGGTTGTTCCCGAACACGAATTGCGAGCAGCAGCCGAGTCAGAGGCGGTGATCGATCACGAAATCCTGCCATTCCGAATTCGCGTTCGTGACTTCATGATCAACAGCCAGCTGAAGAGCGCGGCCGATGAGGAAAATCCTGCGACCGACGGTCTGGGCACGGTGGCTGTCGCCGTAGAGCAGAAACCAAATACAGGCATGGAGGAAACACCGGACATCAGTTCGGTGTACATCGATATTCTGGACTCCGACAAATCCGTCGTGTCCACTCACCTGGTGTCTCAGGAAGCCAGCGAACTGCGGGGCGAATTCGCCGAACGCGTCAGCGTGAAGGGAAAGACCTACGACCTGTACCTGAGATCCATGCGCACCTACCGGCCGTGGTCGGTGACACTGCTGGACGTCAGCCGCACCAACTACATCGGCACGGCGACCCCCAAGGATTTTCGCTCCAAATTCAGGATCACGGACGAAAACGGCAACGAACACGAATACACAACATGGATGAACAATCCCGTCCGGTACGGCGGCGAGACATTTTACCAGCAGGGCTATCAGAACATCCCGGGCACGGGTGAGGTGACAACACTGCAGGTCGTTCGCAACACCGGATGGATGCTGCCCTACGTCGGCTGCATGGTGGTTGCATTCGGCATGTTCGCCCAGTTCGGACAGACGCTGACGCGTTTTCTGGGACGGGAATCCGGTCGCCTGAAGAAAGGGGTCGTCGCAGAGACCGATACGACGCCGACATCACGCTGGCTCACGGTCGGTGTTCCCGCCCTGATTATTCTAAGTATGGCCGGCTGGATTGCCGGCAAGGCAGCGCCCCGGAAGACTCCGGAGCAGGCGATGAATCTGACAAGATTTGCTCAGACCCCCATCGCTGCCGGCGGACGGACGCAGCCCTTCGATACATTTGCCAAAAACTCACTGCTGTCCATCCTGGGCAAGTCTGAATTTGAAGGCGAAATGGAACCCGGCGAACTCGATGCCGAACGCGAACAGATTCTGAAAGCCGTCAGTCGCCACTGGGATGACAAGGACTGGTCCGGTCTGGAAGACTTCAACGGCGACTACCAGCAGTGGGTCGAAAAGATCGCAGACATTTCCGGTGTCAAGGTGTCTCAGGTCGAGCCACAGGTTCGTCCCCTGATGACCCGCAAACGGCCCGCCGTCTGGTGGATGCTGGATGTAATCGCCCGTCCCGATGTCGCCGAACGTCACCGTGTGTTCCGCATCGTGGACGACCAGCTGCTGGCACTGCTGAATCTGGAGAAGCGGCCCGGTTTCGCCTATTCGCGATCTGAAATCCGAACCCACATGGCCGACCTGAAGGACATTTACACGGAAGCTCATCAGCTGCTGGTGGATGACGAGGCGTCGCGCCTGACACCGCTGCAGCGACGCGTCCATGCGTTGTTTGATGATGAATCCCGTGTCCGCTTCTTCTCTGACCTGTTCAATCCACGCGAGATCCCGGAAAACCAGGCTTTTGCGACGCTGGTCGAAACATGGCGGCTGCTGAAGATTCTCGAAGGTCAGCCGGCCACGCTGGGCATCCCGACCGCAGCAGACGAGCAGGGCAAGGCATGGGAAACCGTGGTTGCTGCCGACGCCATCGTCAAGAGCCAGAACGTGCTCTCCCAAATGAAACTGCAGAAGCCGGAGCAGGCCATTGCGGCGCTGATCGAACAGCTGCCCCGCGAAACGCTTTCCGATACCGTCCAACTGACACTGAAGCTGCTGAGGGAAACCGAAAAGGAACGAAATCCGGCACTCACCGACCAGGAACTGGCTGTACAGATTCGTGACCGTGCGGGACGCGGAGCTCAGGAAATCGGCGAACCATACCTGAAACGTGTAATGGAGCTGATCGCCGCTTCCGACCCGGAAAAGACCGGCTCGGAAATCGTCGCCGAACTGTCGGACGAAGACCTGAATCAGCTGACCAGTGACCGCCCCGCACCAGAAGCACTAAGTGTGCTTGAGGTGCTGGACAATTCCAGGGACCACCGGTCGTCCGAACTGCGAGCATCACTGCGTGAGGCCGCGGCCCGCGGCGCGGATCTGAACGAGGCGGTCAACCGGGAAGCCGTCGGACTGGTCATCAGTGACCTGAACCAGCGTGCCGGACATCTGCTGTTTGTGGAAGATCCGTCAGAAACGGTACTGGCCAGAGCCACGGCCAGTGTGGAGGGTATCCTGAATGCCTGGCGCGACGGGGACGTCGCGGCCTTCAATCAGGAAACTCAGGACTATCACGCATGGCTGCAGGAATCAGATCTGCCGTTTCTGGATATCGAAACCGTTCGCTACGAAAGTTTTGTCAATCGATTTTCGCCCGCGTTCTACACGATTTTTGTCTACCTGACCTCGCTGATCCTGACCTTTCTGTCCTGGATCACGATGCGAAAAACGCTGTGGCGATCCGCCATGGGCGTGACGGTCGTGGCCTTTGTCGTACATTCGTTTTATCTGATCGCCCGAATGGAGATTTCCGGACGACCGCCGGTCACCAATCTGTATTCGTCGGCCGTGTTTATCGGCTGGGTCGTGGTGCTGGGCAGTTTCATCGTTGAGTATTACTCCCGCATGGGACTGCTGAACGTCATCGGCTGCGGAGCCGGCGCCGCGACGCTGTGCATGGCTCATTTTCTGGGCATCGATGAAGGCGATACGCTGTCCGTCATGCAGGCTGTGCTGGATACACAGTTCTGGCTGGCAACCCACGTGGTCTGCGTGACCGTCGGATATGCGGCCACATTCCTGGCCGGACTGCTCAGTATCGGGTACTGCATCTACTGGTGGTTTGGCGACCGCAGCGAAAAACATGAAAAAGGCTCAGCCGCAACAATGCTGGGCAAAGTCATTTACGGAACCATCTGCTTTGCTCTGTTCTTCAGCTTTGTCGGAACGGTTCTGGGAGGACTGTGGGCTGACGATTCATGGGGCCGGTTCTGGGGCTGGGACCCGAAGGAAAACGGAGCTCTGCTGATCGTCATCTGGAATGCTCTGATTCTGCATGCCCGCTGGGACAAGCTGATTCGGGACTACGGCACAGCCGTGCTGGCCGTCGGTGGCAATATTGTGACCTCCTGGTCCTGGTTCGGTGTCAATGAACTTGGAGCAGGTCTGCACAAGTACGGTTTCACCGAAGGACGGTTGATGTTCCTGGCCGGCTTCATGGTGCTGAACGCCCTGTTCATGATCGTGGCCGGGCTGGTGCTGAAGCAGTCTCGGAAGAAGTCAGACCTGCCGTCCGCCTGATCATCTGCGGACCGGGTGAAGCTGATTCACCACAGTGCATACGCCCTTCCCCTCGCTGCGCTCGACACTCCCAGAGGGAATTTTTACTGCAACCACCCCCGCACATTGCAGCCACCCGCCCTCCCGCACCAGGGGTAGTGGTCGACGTTGACGGGGCGTTCAGCCGCTTCAACAAGGGGAGCGACGGTCATTTATTCAAACAACGTCGGGTCCGGTTTCGGAACGTTTCTTGATCCCTGACGTCCTTTTGCGGTAAGTGGCATGCAGAACGTTGGTGGCTGGTGGACTCATTGTGACTCTTGTGTGCCGCCGTCAAAGTAGCGTCCCCGACACCGGCGTCATCAGAGAACTCAAGAGCGAGCCGAGTGCCGTAGGGCACCGGGCCGCTCACCGGGTGGCTTCCCGGTGTGACGTTGCAATCCATCGAATCGTCGCGCGGGCCCGGCCGCTGACGCGTCGCGGCTCACGGAAGGACGACCAATGGCTGGCACCGGCTGTTGCTCGGAAGGACGACCAATGGCTGGCACCGGCTGTTGCCGGCACCGGCTGTTGCGCGAAACGCCCCGTAGCTGGGGCTTCCAGCCGCAGCACATCCGCGCCTCGGCTGCGGTTGGAATTTCGCCGGGCCCGGGTGTGATAAGCGAAGCCTGCCGTCAGAGGCGTCCCCAAACACGAAACACGTTCAGAGGTACCTGCCGTGAACGACCAATGGCTGCCACCGTGCGTTGGCTCGCGTCGTTTCAGATGGCGGCGCTGAAGGTACCACTGTCGCGGCAAAGCCGCGACCGTGGTTGCCACACACACGCCACTTCACACAACCCGGTGCCACGAATTTCGGAGAAACTCGACAACGACGGACCAAAGCACGACCGCAATCAGTTGCTGCGGAGCAGCCGGATGGCGCGAATCACGTAAACGAGGCCGCTCCAGATGGTTGCCGCCACAGCAGACCACAGCAGGATATCACGCGTCGGGACCAGCCATGACCAGTCCAGGTCCGGAGACAGCGACAGCAGGCTGGCGGTGACGGCCACGCACTGCAGCAGCATTTTGGCCTTGCCGCTGAAGCTGGCGGAAAAATCCTTTCCCTGCTGTTCAAGAAAGCCGCGAAGACTGGAAATGAACATTTCGCGGCCGATGACCGCAATGGCCATCCAGGCATTCACACCGGATTCGATCTGATCGGAGCCGGCACCGGTGCCGTTCTTTTCCAGCAGAAACAGAAACGTGCCCCCGATGATGATCTTGTCGGCAAACGGATCAAGTATCCGCCCCAGGATGGTCACCTGCCCGTATTTCCGAGCCAGATAGCCATCGATCCAGTCGGTGGACGCAGCCACGACAAACAGAGTGGCGGAAGTCAGCCAGTACCCCCCGACATCAATCAGGGCAAACAGCACCACGGCCAGGACAAGCCGGGACACGGTAATCAGATTCGGCAGGTTCAGAGATTCACGCCCGATCCGTGCAGGCGGTGACGACGCTGCTGCCGCTGTTGGTGGTACTCCTGAATCGCTCATGATGATCAGCGTTTTTCACCAGAGGTCTCGTCATCAACGGCCGCGCCGATCAGATCGTAGTCATCTCGCCTGACGATCTCAACGGGGACCATGCTGCCGACCTCAAGGTTCTCGCCCGAAACGTACACGGTCGCGTCGATCTCAGGCGCGTCTGCAAAGCTGCGTCCGACGTAAAGGCCGTCCTCGGCTTCGGCATCGATCAGCACGTCCAGTTCGTAGCCCACCAGTGATTCGGCATGTTCGAAAGCGATCTGCTGCTGCACGGCCATCAGTTCGTCACGACGGGCTTCTTTGACGTCTTCCGGCAGATGCCCATCAAGCTTTGTGGCCGGGGTTCCGGGTTCCGTTGAGTACGTGAACACACCCATCCGTTCAAACCTTGTTTCCTGGACGAAATCACGCAGTTCCTGAAACTGCTCGTCGGTTTCTCCGGGAAAGCCGGTGATGAACGTCGTTCGCAGCACCAGGTTCGGCACACGTTCACGAAGCTTACCCACCAGTTCGCGGGTCTGTTCCGAATTCACTCGCCGCTGCATACGTTTTAACACGGCGGAATTGATGTGCTGCAGCGGCATGTCCAGATAAGGAAGAATTCTGGGCGAGCCGGCAATCTGATCGATCAGGGCATCGGTGAAGTGCACCGGATACAGATACATCAGACGAATCCAGTCGATACCGTCCACCTGTTCCAGCTGCTGCAGCAGTTCCACCAGACGTACATCGCCGTACAGGTCCCTGCCGTAGTAGGTGGTGTCCTGAGCCACAATGATCAGTTCGCGAACACCGTCCGCCGCCAGTTCCTTTGCCTCTTCGATCACCATTTCGATCGGTTTCGTCACATGCTTCCCGCGCATCATCGGAATGGAGCAGAAAGTGCAGGTGCGGTCGCAGCCTTCCGAGATCTTCAGATAGGCGAAGTGACGAGGCGTGATCCGCAGGCGAGCCCGGTCGTCCATGGCTTTGATCGGCGCGGGCCGAAATACTTCCCGCTGTTCTGAGATACCGCCGACCAGTCGCTCTGCCACGCGATTGATTTCGTCTCGTCCAAAGACACCGACCACATGATCGATGTCCGGCATTTCGCTCAGCAGACCACCTTCTTCCAGGCGTTCGGGCAGACAACCGGCGACGATCACACCTTTGGTCCGGCCCGCCTTCTTCAGATCCAGCATTTCCTGAATTACGGCCCTGGATTCCTGGCGGGAACTTTCGATGAAGCCGCAGGTGTTGACAATCACGAAATCAGATTCGGCCGGATCAGAAACCAGTGAGTAGCCGTCCTGCGCCAGCGTGCCCAGCATCTTTTCACTGTCCACCAGGTTCTTCGGACAGCCGAGACTGACAAACGCGTATGTCCCCTTGCTGGGTCCGGTTGTTTCCGGCAGGACCAGACGCTCTGATTCGGGTTCAATGATCGGCAGTGACATATAAATAAGATTTCTGGTCCGGACGGCTGCTTCAGCCCCGGACAGTCAACAACAGAGGACAAATGACGAGCGGGCCGGACGCTGGCGGCCCGGCAGACAGAATGTCATCAGAAGACGGCCAGAGTGTACAAGTCGGCCCCCGGAACGACAAAAGCCATGCCGTGAGGAACGCAGGATTCTCGGGAATATTGAGATCGGCGGCGGTGCGGGCAACTCGGACCAGACCTGGCGTTGTTCCGGACCTCCAGCCGCGGTACCATCATCCCCAGGGGGAAGGCGGTACGTCGGTCCCGTTCGCCAGTTTCTATGCCCAGGCGGCGATTCCATGTCTCTGATCAGAGAAAACTCATCGCGGCGCCGTTTCCTGTCTTCCGCGGGCAGCGGTGCCGGGATGCTGGCGCTGGCGGCCATGACGCAGGCTGAAGCGGCCGGGTCTCGGACGCGTACTCACTTTCCCGCGCGGGCCCGACGCGTCATCTGGCTGTTCATGCACGGAGGACCAAGCCATGTAGACCTGTTTGACCCCAAACCGACCCTGATAAGGTTTGCCGGACAGCCACTGCCCGAGAGCTTCGGCAATGTCATGACCCGCCGTAACGTCGCTCAGAATCCTCTGCTGGCCCCTGTTCGGCGATTTCGCCCGCGAGGTCAGTCGGGGCTTGAAATCAGCGATTTTCTGCCTCACCTGGCCGCACATGCAGATGACCTGTGCGTGATCCGTTCCCTGCACGGCGACAGCGTCAATCATCCGCAGTCGGTTTACCAGATGAACACCGGCAGCATCCTGATGGGAAACCCCAGCGTGGGCAGCTGGGTGGCCTACGGACTGGGCAGCGAAAACGAAAACATGCCTGCCTTTGTTGTGCTGCCGGATCCCGGGGGAGGCCTGAAGGGCGGCCCGCCGGCGTGGGGCAGCGGCTATCTGCCCGCTTCTTTTCAGGGCATCACCATGCGGTCCGGTACCTCGCCCATTCTGAATCTGCAGCCGCAGCCGGGAGTCACGGCCGAACAGCAGCAGCGCGATCTGCGGCTGATTCAGTCGCTGAACCGCCAGCACCTGCAGCAGCGTGACGACGACGATCTGCTGTCTGCCCGCATCAAGGCGTATGAACTGGCCTTCCGCATGCAGGCCGCAGCTCCGGCACTGGTCGATCTGCGAAGCGAATCTTCGCACACGCTGTCGCTGTACGGTATTGATCAGCAGGAAACCCGCGAGTTTGGTCAACGGTGTCTGCTGGCCCGCCGCATGATTGAAAACGACGTCCGGTTTGTGCAATTGTATTCGGGTGACACCAACGGCTGGGACGCACATGCCGACGTCGACCGGAATCATACCGAATACTGTCGTCGGACGGACCGACCGATCGCCGGCCTGCTGCAGGATCTGAAACAGCGCGGCCTGCTCGATGACACGCTGGTTATCTGGTCGGGCGAATTCGGCCGGATGCCGATGAGCGAACAGGGCCGCGGTCGCGATCACAATCCGTGGGGCTTCTGTGCCTGGCTGTGCGGCGCCGGCATCGACGGCGGACGCGCCTACGGAGCCACCGACGACATCGGCCTTCGAGCCACGGTGGACAAAGTTTCCATCTCTGATTTTCATGCCACCATTCTTCATCTGCTGGGCATCGATCATGAACAACTGACCCACTTTCACAACGGACTGGACAAGCGTCTGACGGGTCCCGACGAAGCTCATGTGGTGGCCGGACTGATCGAAGGGAGCAGGGCGTGATCAGCGGCAGAACTAACCCCGGCCGAGCCGGGCGTTCCGGCACTATTGAGCGACTCGGACATGTGTCGCGGGTGCTGAGCCTGCTGATCTTGTGCATTCCCGCAGCGGTGTTTGCTGAAGAATCCGCGGTCTACCGCGAACCGACGATCACGGACGATGATCGACAGCACTGGTCATTCCAGCCGCTGGCGCCGGTCCCGGTGCCGGACTCGGCCTTTCCCGAATGGCGTCGGAACGAAATCGACGACTTCATCGGCGCAGCACTGCTGCGGCACAACCTGCGACCTCAGCCCTCAGCTGGCCGACGCGTGCTGCTGCGGCGACTTTGTTTTGACCTTGTCGGCCTGCCGCCCTCGAAAAAACAATTGGCAGACTTTGTGTCCGACGGCGGTTCACTTAGTTATGACGACCTGGTCGACGAGCTGCTGCAGTCGCCCGGCTACGGAGAACGATGGGGTCAGCATTGGCTCGATCTTGCAAGGTTTGCAGAAACCGACGGCTTCGAACACGACAAGACCCGTCCCGATGCGTGGAAGTATCGCGACTGGGTGATTCAGGCGTTGAACAGCGACATGCCCTATGACGAATTCATTCGGCGTCAGCTGGCCGGCGACGAACTGTACCCTGAGGACGAATCAGCCGTCACGGCCACTCGATTCTGCCTGTCGGGCCCCGATATGCCCGACATCAATCTGCTGCAGGAACGACGACACACGGTGTTGAATGAAATGACCTCGACCGTGGGCGAAGTCATTCTGGGTCTGCAGGTCGGCTGCGCTCAGTGCCACGACCACAAGTATGACCCGATCAGCCAGGCCGACTTCTACCGCATGAGAGCGGTTTTCGAACCGGCCCTGCAGCTGCAGAAGAACAAGTCGCTCACGGTGCTGCAGGAAAAACTGCCGTGGCAGCAGTCCAGTCATCTGATGGTCCGCGGTGACTTTCGTCGGCCCGGTCCTGAGCTGCAGCCGGGGGTGCTGCGAGTGCTGTCCGAAGACGCAGCCGCGTTTCGCCCCATCCAGCACGATTCAACCACTGGCCGCCGCGCGGCTCTGGCTGAATGGATAGTCAGCCGCAGTAATCCGCTGACGGCACGTGTCATCGTCAACCGAATCTGGCAGCATCATTTCGGCACCGGGCTGGTCGAGACGCCAGGTGATTTCGGCATCATGGGAATGGAACCGAGCCATCCGGAACTGCTGGACTGGCTCGCCCGCTGGCTGGTCACCAATGACTGGCACCTGAAGAAGCTGCATCGACTGATTCTAAACTCCGCGGCATGGCGACAGCGCAGCATGCTGCCGCCGGAAGCGTCCGCGGCGGAACAGCAGGCCTGGACAAATACGCTCACGGTGGATCCGCAGGCCCGACTGCTGTCACGCTTTCCTCGCCGCCGACTCGAAGCCGAGGTGATTCGCGATACGATGCTGGCCGCCTCGGGACAACTGAACCGGAAAACCGGTGGACCCGGAGTTCGACCACCGCTGCCGGCGGAACTGGTGGACACACTGCTGAAAAACCAGTGGGACGTCACGCCGGACGTTTCTGAACACAACCGCCGCAGCATATATGTCTTTGCTCGCCGAAATCTGCGTTACCCGGTGTTCGAAGTATTTGACCGTCCAAGTGCAAATACCAGTTGTTCTGACCGAGGCACGTCGACCACGGCGACGCAGTCGCTGTTTCTGCTGAATTCAGAATTCTCTCTGCAGGCCGCCACGCAGCTGGCCGCACGCATCAGACAGGACCATATCCGACCGGAAGCGCAAATCGATGCGGCCTTTCAGTTGACGCTGGGGCGAGCCGCCACAGATACAGAACGGGATCTCACCCGGCAGTTTCTGTCCGACCACGCAACAGCGGCGGCCAACGCTGACCAGCCGCTGATCCATCTCTGCCTGTCGCTGTTCAACTGCAACGAATTCTTGTTTATCGACTGACGCTGCCGCTCCCTTCGGAGACACCACGTTGAATTCCTCAAAGCTGCTGTTCCTGGTGCGCCATGCGAAATCCAGCTGGAAAGATGAAACGCTGGATGATCTGGATCGGCCTCTGAACGGCCGGGGCCGACGCAACGCGCCTGAAATGGGACGGCGTCTGTTCGTCCGCGGTCAGCTGCCGGCCGCCGTGATTTCCAGCCCTGCAACACGGGCCGTGGCCACTGCCCTGGCTCTGGTCGAAGCGATGGGGGTGGAGCCGGGCAATCTGATGGTGGAAGAAAGCCTTTACGGCGCCAGCCCGGATGATGTGCTGGAATTCGTTCGCACGCTGGATTCGACACTGCCGTCGGCGATGCTGGTCTTCCACAATCCGTGCATCACCGAGGTGGCGAATCTGTTCAGCCCGGAGCCGATCGACAACGTCCCCACCTGCGGGATCGTGACGTTGCAGATTGACGCAGATCACTGGACGTTCGTCCGCGACAGCGTGAGACTGATTGACTTCGACTACCCGAAAAACAGTGGTCGGAATTCTTCTCCGGATGACGCCGTCTCCACATAGACAGAGCCACCGAAAAAAGGGGTCGGGTTTCTTTTCCGCCGATGTCTGTACTCACGCATTACTGCGGGCGGGTTCCCAAGAGAAACCCGCACCCTTCATTCAAGGCACGGAAAAGAAACCCGACCCCTTTTTTCAGGTCAACGCCTTTTTCAGGCGGGTGATCTTTTGGCCGCTGAGGGTTGCTGTTCGGTCGCCGCCTTCACAAACGGCCCCTCGAACCGCAAAGATGTCCGGCCTGATCGATTGTACCGCGGCCAGATGAGCTGTTCCCAGTTTTCCGGCCAGTGCGAAAAACAGGCCGGCTTCCTGAGCTGACTGTTTGAGGCGACACAGTTCCGCTTCAGAAATCCAGTCCAGCGTCGTGCCGGTCTCCTTGCTGAACGTATCGATCAGCAATCCGACGCATCGGGAATCGATGGCGGCGGACAGAACGTCCGCTGCGGCCGGAGCACCAGCGTTCCGTTCGTCCGCATAGGCCACCGCCACCCAGCCCGGACCGGTCGCAGCCGCAGACGCAGCTGAAGCACACGCTGCCGAACCAGACGGCGGGTTCTTTGGCTGAAGATTCTGTCGTACCCGGCGCCACAGATTTCGCCAGTCCGGCAGTGCCGCGGTCGTTTCCGAATTCGTCAGACAGACGGCCTCGGCACCGACGAGCTGGGGCAAGGGATTGGCAATCGTCTGTGACAGCCCCAGTTTGACGTAGTGCAGTTGTGTCAGACAGTCGCTGTCCGGCGCTGAAAGATTCGTCGAATCCGGCGGCAGCTGCAGGTGATCCACACATTCGCCCAGCGCGGCCGACACGGGACATCGGCCGTTCACCGCGTTCAGGACGTCCGCAATCACGGTCCGCCCGGCATAACCCAGAGAACCGGCCGCGGGTTCCTTGACGTCGATGATGTCGGCCCCCGCTGTCACGGCAATTTCTGCTTCGTCCCCGCTGCGGACGGAGACCAGAAGACGGATCGTCATCAGCGGGTCTCCTGAGTGCGGGCGCTGTTTGCGGCAACCGCGTTTCGGGCCACCAGCCCATCGCGGGTGGCGGCCACATCGTGGACCCGCAGAATATCAGCGCCGTTGTCCGCCAGACCGATGGATACTCCGATGGTGCCCGCCAGTCGTTCTTCGACGTCTCGACCCAGCACCTTTGAAAGAAAGCGTTTTCGCGAATGTCCCAGCAGCAGTGGCCGCTGCAGTATTGACTGCATCTGACCGATCGCCTTCATCAGCAGCAGGTTGTGTCCGGCTGTCTTGCCGAAGCCGATTCCCGGATCAAGGCAGATCCGATCAGCGGCAATACCGGCGGCCATCAGCACCTGCATCCGCTCGGCAAGATACTCGGTAACTTCAGCGACGACGTCGTGATAGGTCGGCTGCCGCTGCATCGTCTGAGGCGTCCCCTGCATATGCATCGCCACCACGCTGACGTTGCCGGCGACGCACACACTGATCATATCCGGGTCGAAGGTCATTCCCGAAATATCGTTCACGATCGCAGCTCCCGCCCGAATCGCCTGCCGGGCCACTTCCGCCTTCGTGGTATCGATGGAAATCGGAATCTTCACTTCCCGGCAAAGTTGTTCAATGACCGGGATGGTTCGTGACAGTTCTTCATCAACAGAAACGGGTTCAGCGCCGGGCCTTGAGGATTCGCCGCCGATGTCCAGCAGATCGGCGCCATCATCCACCAGCATCAGGCCGTGCGCCACCGCTGTTTCCAGAGAGGCGTAGTCGCCTCCGTCAGAGAAACTGTCCGGTGTTACGTTCAGGATGCCCATCAGCAGCGGAAGTTCCGTTCGCCGCAGCGTGCGGTCGGCCACCTGCCACGCAGGAAACTGATTGTCTGTCATCTCGATTTCTGTCGGCAAGTTGTTTTTTGTCCGCCGTCTGAAGTTTGTCACTCTGCTCAGCTTCGTCGGCATTCCCGGTAAACCGGCTTTGAGGGCGGGAATTGTGCAGAACGGCGACTTTCATTGCAAAGCATCAGTCAGACACGCGTGGTGTGCTCGAAGCATCGGACGCCCCGGCCGGCAGAACTCGGCCGTCCTGCGGATGGTCATTGTCTTCTGAGGCGGGCGGATCGTGTGCTGCACCGTCCCGGGACGACGTTTCTGAAGAATCCGTTTCCGGCGACGACGTGGCGGTCGTGTTCAGCAAGTCAACGGACGTGATCTTGCTTCGGGCGGCATCAGACGGTGAATCCAGAGACACGTGGGTATCGGCCTTTTCAGGCGGAGCCAAGACAGGAATTCGCACGGTAAACATGCTGCCCTTGCCGAACTCGCTTTCCAGCTGCACGTCGCCGCCCAGCAGTCGCGACAGTTCCCGCACGATGGACAACCCCAGTCCGGTCCCGCCATATTCCCGTTTGACGTGATCGCGTTCGCCGGCAACGGTGGTGCCCTGGCGAAACTTCTCAAAGATCTCACTCTGTTCCTGCATGGGAATACCGATGCCCGTGTCTTCCACGCAGATCTGAATTGCTTCGTCGTCGACAATTTCGGTGGTCACGCGCACCCGTCCGCCTTCCGGCGTGAACTTGATGGCATTGGACAGCAGATTGGTCAGGATCTGCCGAATCTTGCTGCCGTCCTGATTCAGGGCAGGCAGTGGACTGGTCAGATGCCTCACGCGCAGTTCGATATTCTTCTGATCAGCCAGCGGCATGATCTGGTTACACTGATGGTCAATCAGATCCGCCAGATTCACGTGCCCCGGCTGCAGCTTCATACGACCGCTTTCGATCTTCGCAATGTCCAGCAGGTCATTGATCTGCACCATCAGATTGCGACCGGACGTGCGAATATTTTCGACGTAGCGTTTCTGTCGATCGTCCAGATTGGCCGCATTTCCGAGCACATCACTGAATCCCAGAATACTGTTCAGCGGCGTCCGCAGTTCGTGACTCATGGTCGCAAGAAACTCGTCCTTCAGCGCGTTGCTCTTGAACAGTTCCATGTTCGCCTGCGCCAGCTGGTCGACCTTGGCATCCAGATTGTCGTTCAGCGACCGCAGTTCGTCGTTCACGGTGGTCATGTGGCGCAGCATGCGATTGAAGGCATGACTCAGTTCTTCAAATTCATCGCCGGTATTGATCTCGGCTCTCAGATTCAGATTGCCGCGGGCAATTTCGTCACTCACATCCTTCAGGTGCTGCACCGGCTTGACGATGATGTAGCGGACAATGATATAGGCCACCAGCATGGCAATAAACGTGGTCACGATGGCTGAAAACAGAAGAATGGCGCGGTTGCGACTCAGTTCTCCTTCTACATCGTCCATGGGCACGGTGATCGACGCCATGGCGACGAATTCGTCCCTGGTGTAGGCGGCCGCCGTCTGTCCCGAATGGCAGGACAGGCAGTTTTCCGTGGCCCGCACGGCAGCAAAGAAATAGAGTTCCCGGCCGCCGCTTTCGGGGTTGTCTCGGAAGAAATGCCTTTCCAGACCATCGTTCTTGAAATGCAGCATGGCCTCGAAGCCTTCATCGGTCCCCGGCGCTTCCTCGGGCAGAATCAGATCCCAGCTGCCGCCCATCTTGAATTCCTGAACCCGTGTCAGCCGTTCTTCAAACTCAGTCCAGCTCAAGGCCTGCTCCGTCTGCAGTTCACGAGACGGATGGTCGGTCCCGTCGGCAGTCACCGCGGCGGAATCGGGATCCGACGCCTCAGACGCCTGCTGAGCTGCCTGTTGAGTTGCCTGTTGAGTTGTGGCGCCGTCCACGGTGAGTTCTTCGAAGCGACGACGGGCGAAGCGCAGCACATGGCGCCGCCACAGCATCTCGGGGATCAGCGTGCGAGCCTTGACGATCTGCTGACCTTCCACCAGCTGCCGCGTACGCCCGGCGTAGATCCAGAAGCTGGTGGTAATCAGGATCATCAGCGCCACTCCGAACAGCAGGCGGCACTTCCGTTCCAGACTTGTTTCGCCCAGCAGTTTCTTGAGACCGCGGTAGTTGATCACGGCGAGGCTTTCCGGGAAATCATATCATTCAGCCCTGTTCGGCTGTTCCAGGTCATCCGGCCACCGAATAATGCAGTGCCGTGAAAACCGTTCCTTCAGCTCCGTTCGGGACATCAGTTCAGCAACACAATCCGTGGCAGGTTAACCAGTTTAGCGTTCTGCGGACCTTCCGAAAACGCCAGCCGGGCACGTCGTCCGGTTGTCCCAAAGTCCGGTCCGGCCGCCCGCCCACCACTCAGAAGCCATGCATCACTCCACTTCTCCTGCCCGGCAATCCGATTCACCGCGTCCGGAAGACCCCATCGTGCTGGCCGTCACCGGTGCCAGCGGGACGGTTTACGCCGTCCGCCTGGCTCAGGCAGTGCTGCAGGCCGGGCGACACGTGCATCTGGTCGTGAGTGAAGCCGCACGACAGGTCGCGCGGCGCGAACTGGGAAGCGATTTTCCGGACGACAGTGCGAGCGTCCCGGACTGGCTGCGGTTTCTGCAGACCGCGTTCGACCATTCACCGGCCTCAGACTGGAAGCTGTCTGAACAGACACTGCCGCCGGATGCCGAGTTGTCCGTGCATTCGCTGCGAGACTATTCTGCGGGAATCGCCAGCGGGTCGTACCTCACCGGTGGCATGGTCATCTGTCCGTGTTCCATGGGCACGCTTTCGTCGATCGCCTGCGGGGCGTCGACCAACCTGATTCAGCGCGCGGCTGATGTGCATCTGAAAGAACGTCGCCCGCTGGTGCTGGTGCCTCGGGAAACTCCACTGGGCCTGATTGCGCTGGAAAATATGGTTCGTCTGACGCAGGCTGGAGCCACACTGCTGCCCGCCATGCCGGGTTTCTACCAGACCCCGACATGCGTGGGAGACCTGGTCGATTTCGTGGTCGCTCGAATCTGCGACCATCTGTCCCTTCCCCATCAGCTCACCGCCCGATGGGGCGACGACTGACGCGCGGCTACAAGGCACACTGATCGCGACCGGAAGAAACATGACCGGAAAAGTCACCGGAATCATTGCCGCCCATCGCAGGACGGCAGCGTCGACCATCAGAATGTTCAGGGCTGTCCGAAAGCCTGGGCGGCTTCCGCTGCGGCCGGGGTTCCGGACAGGCTGCCAGGGTTGTCGGCGTCGCAAGCACGATGCTTGCGCCACGGGGGGCTAATCAGCTACCAAGTCCCCACCCGACGGGGCTGTTGTCATCGATGCCAGCGGACGACGGAAAGGGACAGGCACAATCCGGGCGATACAGAACGTAACTGGGGGCTTCCAGCCGCAGTTCGTGCCTGGTTTCAAATATCGACCGGTATCCTGTGGCGCTGCGGCTGGAAGCCCCAGCTATGAAAACGCAGTACGGCACCACGGAAAAGAGTGCGGTTGGGTTTGTAACCCCTTTGGCGGCATAACACGGCAAACGTCGGAAATGGGACAGGCACCGACCGGATGACGCAACAAAAGTCGGAGCGACCTATTCGTTGTGGCCCCGCCGCCGGAAAGTGCACTGTCCCCATGGTGCTCTGTCCCCGTGGTGCTCTGTCCCCGTGTGGTGCTCTGTCCCCATGTGGTGCTCTGTCCCATGGTGCTCTGTCCCATGGTGCTCTGTCCCCATGGTGCTCTGTCCCATGGTGCTCTGTCCCATGGTGCTCTGTCCCCATGGTGCTCTGTCCCGTGGTGCTCTGTCGCCGTGGTGCTCTGTCCCCATGGTGCTCTGTCCCCATGGTGCTCTGTCGCCGTGGTGCTCTGTCGCCGTGGTGCTTGAGCGGAAGCGCAGATCGGGGCATGTGTTCCATTGCACATGTCGCGCTTGCTTTGAGCAATTGGCGTAAGGAACCAAAATCATGCGGGGAAATGGCGAGTCTTCACGACCTCGATTCAGCGGTATTCGCCTGACGGCCCCCCCGCTCAGATCCTGCGAATGCGTCGAAACTGGCCGTCAGAAGGCCGTCATGAATTGCACCTCCTGAGGAGGTGCACTGATGAGGCGAAGACTGTTTACGCAAAAACCATATTGCCGTCGGCCAGCGCGTGCTGATTTCGATCGCTGACCTGTTCGTTCAGGGTCCAGAGATCATAAAGCCAGCCGAGGAGGAACAGTCCGCCGGTGAACAGCCAGATAATTCCGGTGACCCACTTGCCCAGATAGAACCGGTGGACACCAAAGGCTCCCAGAAACGTCAGCAGCAGCCACGCCACGGTGTGATCATACGGCCCCGCCACGAAGCGACGTTCTGCGCTCGCGTGCATGGCCGGCATCAAGAACAGATCCACGATCCAACCGATGAAAAACAGACCCAGCGTGAAAAACCAGACCGTGCCGGAAATCTGCCTGCCGTAATAAAACCGGTGAGCTCCCATGAATCCAAACAGCCAGCACAGGTATCCGACGATCAGGCTGTGAGTTGGTTGTCGAGCGGACGACATTGAGTCCTTCCTTTTTTCAAGATTTTCTTCGCAGTTCGACGCAGCGACTGAAAGATCAACGACCAACCTGAGCTTTCAGCGGCCAGCTGGAAAATTTTTGTTCTCAGGCTGGCAACATACTTTCGCCCCCAACCGCGATCCCCATTTTCCTGAGAGCCGTTTTTTCGATCTGCCGGATCCGTTCTTTGGAAACGCCCAGATGTTCACCGACTTCCTTTAGTGTCAGCGGTTCGTCGTGAGGCTTCAGGCCGTATCTCATCGATACCACCCGCTGTGACCGTTCATCCAGCACGTTGAGCAGCTCCGCCACTGTTTCCCTGGCGATTTTCGTGCGCTGCACCTGTTCTGTCACACTTTCGTGGCTGCCTTCCACGTGATTAAACACAGTGAATTCCGTGGGCATAAAGCGCACCGAGTCGCGATGCTGCCGGCTGGCCAGCCGCTGCAGCGAATTGACAATCGCCCACGTCGCATAGGTCGAAAACCGGAAACCGCGGCCATAGTCAAACCCACGAATGGCTCGCAACAGGGCCGCATTGCCCTCGCTGATGTAGTCCCAGACCGACTCCGACTTCAGGTGCAGACGATGTGCCAGTGGGATTACAAGTCGCAAGTTATGTTCTGCCAACAGGTTACGGTCTCGGTCAGCCGCTTCAAGGTCGCTGACAATCTTCCGCAGACCGCGCAGGGACGGGCGTGCGGGATTCAGTGATTCAAGCGTCTGCTCAGCCCGCCAGCACAGAAAATTCATTCGCCGGAAGTAGAACACCTCCTGGTCGGGCGTCAGCAGCGGCAGGCGTGCCGTCGTGCCAAAGTATTTGGCCAGATCAATGCCTCCACTGACCCGTCGGCGAGGCGGTGTCGAGTCCAGTTCGGCCGGAAGCGGAAGGATTTTCTTTTCCGCCCCAGCCGCTTCGAATTCTTTATTCCAGATCGCCCCCGGCATGACTTCCGCCAGGTCAGCCATCGCTTCGCGACGTTGGCGGACAGTCATTCCCGATCGGATTTCCGGATATCGTCGTGTTCCGACGTCTCCCATAGAATACGAGCGAGCTTTGGTTTCTGAAGCTGATGCAACCATATCTGTTCTCTCCTGAATCAGTTTCTGAGTAAACCTTTGAGCAAACGCCGCACCAATCGGGACTGTTTACTCTGTTGACGTGGGCAAGCCCGGCTGGCTTACAGGAACGTTGCAGAGCAGAAGGACAGATTCTGCACGCTGGAAAAGCCAGCCGGGTCCGGGCATACGCCCCCAGGGGGAGGCGAACGCCATTTCATTCAACTATCTGCTGATGACCACGAAGCGGGACGATGAACCGGACCGCACCAGCAGCAGCACGTCGTCATGCTCTGCCACCGCGTCCAGTGCCTTCCCGAACTCAGCCACCGTAGTGACTTCGGTCCGTCCGACACGTACTACGACCAGCCCCTGCTGCAGCCCGGCTCTGTCCGCCGGGCTATTCGACCGCACGTCCGTGATCAGGACACCTGAGACACCATTCATGTTCAACCGCTCAGCCTGCTCACTTGTCAGTGTCGACACCTCAAGTCCCAGATCGCTGAACCGTGAATTTTCACCGGTCGTCGACGCGGGAGCCTCGGTGGCAGATACACTCTCTTCGCCCGGCATGCTCGCCACGCCGGTTTTCAGAGTTATTTCGCGACCGTCCCGGATGACGACAATATCGTGTGATTCTTTCAGCGATGCTCGTTCTACTGCACCCTGCAGATCACGCGGCGTGCGGATCTCACGATCAGCAAACCTGACGATGACGTCACCCGGCAGCAGCCCGGCTTTCCGTGCCGGCGTGCCTTCCCGCACCTCTGTCACCACCGCACCTTTGACAGCACCCAGTCCGAACTGTTCGGACAGCACATTGGTCACCGGCTGAATACCGACTCCCAGAAATGCGCGTCGCACACTGCCGTGGTCCACCAGTTCATCGCTGATCCAGCGGGCCAGATTGATGGGAACAGCAAAGCCAATTCCCTGGTAGCCGCCACTGGTCGTCGAGATCGCCGTGTTGATGCCGATCACCTGACCATCCAGATTCACCAGCGGTCCGCCGCTGTTGCCCGGATTGATGGCTGCATCCGTCTGTATGAAATCTTCGCGGGCCGTAATCCCGATGCCCCGAGATTTGGCACTGACGATACCTGTGGTGACGGATTCGTTCAGACCAAACGGAGCTCCCACGGCCAGCACCCAGTCGCCGACCAGCATCCTGTCACTGTCGCCGATCATGGCGGCCGGCAGACTTTCGCCTGCGTCAATCTGAACCACCGCAATGTCTGTCTGGGCGTCTGTTTTCCATTCGACCGCCTGAAATTCCCGCCCGTCGTGAAGCTTGACGATCAGTTTACCGGCACCGTCGACCACGTGGTTATTCGTCAGAATAATTCCGCTGCTGTCGACGATTACTCCGGATCCCATCCCTGACTTCCCGCGCGGCTGAGGCGACCGCAGGCCGCCGTTCGGGGCTTCTTCAAAGAATCTCTTGAAGAACGGGCTGTTCCGCAGTTCTTCCGGAATCTGCTGCTGAGTGGACTGATCAGACGTTCTGGTGACGTCACCCGGCAGCGACCGAATAGTCACAACCGATGGCATCACCATCGCAGCAGCGTCTCGGAAAGCCTGAGACAGTGAATCCGCATGCCGACGAGACGCAGTGTCGGTCTCTGAAAGCGACACGGTTCGGACATCGGCGACATTGTTGTCGCCCGTATTCCACCGGATGGCGTGAGAAGACTCGGCCGGCACATTGCCGACCAGCATTGCACACGCGGCGGCTGCTGACAGCAGCACTCCCAGTGTCAACCATTTACTTTTTGACTGACATGCACATGCCATCGTTTATACCCCCATCGTTATTGGTCCCGGATGGAACCGGTTTGGTTAGACAGAACGGACTGCGGCAAACAAAGGTCTTCTGACCTGCCGTGTTTGTGCCGCGATCTGAAACAAAAGTCTGAGCGCGTGCGGCAGTTGCCCCGTCGCCGTATCCAGGTTGCCTCCCTGCAGATACAGAACTAGTTGCCGCTGCCGGGATTTTCCCGACAGCTACTGCATCGGAGCCGCGTGGCCAGCGCTTTCCGTCGCTCGGCCGAAACATAAAGCGAAGGCTGTGCCGAAACATGTCAGAGATCGCAACGTCATTCTGGCAAATGACTTATGGCGATTCTCGGGGATGCTGAGAACGGGGCATTCTGCCCCATGACGGTTTCAGAGAAAACGGAGCCCGGGTCGCGTCAGCCAGCGATGGGAGAATTTCAACGCATCTGAAACCTGTCACCGCACGCTGTGGAGATCTGCCCCACCGGGGCAGTTTGCCCCACGTCGAACATGATCCGATCAGCCACGGCGCGCCGGTCCGGCTATGGCCATAGGTGGAAATGATGACTGCCTGAGGATACCGGCTTTATCAGAATTCATTCGCTGCGGCCGGCATCATTCCGCTTCGGAATCATAGTCCTTCAAACGGCGATACAGCGTCTTTCGATCGATTCCCAGAATTCTGGCAGCCTCGGTGCGGTTCCCCTGCACGGAATCCAGCACGTAGTGAATATAACGCCGCTCGACAGCCTCCAGCGGCTGCAGTTCGTCCGGGTTCAGGCTGTCCAGCGTCAGGCGTGTCTGCCGGTAGTTCCGCACATGCTCGGGCAGATCATCGACGACCAGTTTGTCGAATTCGGTCAGTGCCACGGCACGTTCAATCACATTGCGAAGTTCGCGCACGTTTCCCAGCCATGCATAATTCAGCAATCGTTCCGCGGCTGGCTCGGTCAGCCCACGCACGTCCTTTTTAGATTCACGAGCAAACTGCTGAATCAGATGCCGGCTGATCAGCAGCACATCGGTACCGCGGGCGCGGAGCGGCGGAAGTTCCAGCTGAATCACGTTGATGCGATAGTAGAAATCTTCCCGATAGCGACCTTCTTCAATCGCCCGCTGCAGATCACGGTTCGTGGCCGTGATCAACCTTGCATTGAAGGGGATTTCCTGAGTATCACCGACGGGGCGAACCGTCCGTTGTTCCATCGCGCGCAGCAGCTTGGCCTGCAGCGACAGCGGAAAATCGCCGATTTCGTCCAGAAACAAAGTACCACCGTCGGCCTGAGGAAAAAGGCCCCGGCGAGCCTCACGAGCGTCGGTAAACGCGCCTCGGGCGTGTCCGAACAGTTCGCTTTCCAGCAGGTTTTCGGGCAGAGCGGCGCAGTTGATCGCCACAAACGGCCCGTCATGTCGCTGACTGCGCCGATGAATGGCCCGCGCTGCCAGTTCCTTTCCCGTACCGCTTTCTCCCGTAATCAGGACGGATGCCTGTGACCGGGCGACCTGCCGCAGCTGCTGAAACATCTTCTGCATGACCGGGCTGGCTCCGAGCATGTCATCCAGCCCGTCGCGTTCGTCGACCGGCCGCGTCAGTCGTCGCAGTTCTTCCTGCACCGTGTGGTGCCGGACGGCGCGCTGCAGCACGATATTCAGCAGGTCCAGCTCAATCGGTTTC
Organism: Fuerstiella sp.; assembly: GCA_040222735.1. GTDB lineage: Bacteria > Planctomycetota > Planctomycetia > Planctomycetales > Planctomycetaceae > Fuerstiella. The sequence goes on from JAVKCM010000142.1 coordinate 26,628, forward strand.
GTCACGAAATCCCACGCCCCGGCGCGAATGGCGCTGATGGCCGATTCCATACTGCCGAACGCCGTCATCACCACCACCGGCAGGTCCGGTCGGTTCGCCGTGACGCGTTCACACAGCTGCAGACCGTCCATGTGCGGCATGTTCAGATCTGTCAGGACGACAGCCGCATCGGTTGTCGGAATCACCTTCAGTGCCTGTTCGGCCGAGGTGAATGTTTCGACGTCAAACCCGCGCAGATTCAGATCCGTCTGCAGCAGATCACACATACTCTGTTCATCGTCAATCACCAGAACCCGGTCACTCATGCCGTCACCTTTCGATTTTCCAGCGGCAGATACACCGTGAATGTGCTGCCCGCTCCCGGCGTACTGGCAACGGTGATCCAGCCGCCGTGGTCGGTGACAATACCGTGCACGATCGACAGTCCCAGCCCCGTCCCTTCCCCGGTCTCGCGTGTGGTAAAAAACGGTTCAAACAGATGAGATTTGTGTTCCTCAGCGATCCCGCTGCCATCGTCTGTGACTTCCAGAACGATGCAGCGGACGGTCGCCGAATTCGGTTCTTCAGGATTGGCATGATCGGACTGGCTGAGTGAGACTCTTACATTGGCCCCACTGTCTCTGGACAGAATTGCGTTCATGATCAGATTGGACACTACCTGCTGCAGCTGAGCACAGTCTGCCTGAAGCTCGTCGCCGTCAGGGGGGGCAAGGTGTGTCGTGATCGTGGCTGATTTTCGCCTGGCGAACGGTTCCAGCAGGACTACGGTCTGCTGAACGATTTCGGCCATGTGGCAGCCCGTCTTCTGTGCCGGCGCACGGCGAGCGAAGTTGAGCAGGCCTTGCACCAGTTGAGTCATGCGGTGAGCTTCGTGGCGAATCGCCTCGGCGCTGCGTTGTGCCTCTTCGCCCGACACTTTCCCGTCGGCGATCAGCGACGACTGTCCGATGACGACACTCAGCGGCGTTCCCAGTTCGTGCGCCATTCCCGCCCCGAGCCGCCCGACGGTTTTCAGGCGATTCGCATGACGTAGTTGTTCGACAGCCGCGATGCGTTTTTCTGATTCGTCCAGCACGGCCTGCCGTGAGGAGTGAAGAGACTCACACATTCTGTTGAGCGCGCCGGCCAGTTCGGACAACTCATCCTGCCCCGCAATCTGCACGGGCGTCAGCAGGTTTCCCGCCGCGGCCTGCTCTGTCTTTCGCAGCAAAGCCTGCAGCGGTCGTCCAACCAGTCGCACGCCGACCAGCGAAACAATCAGCACGGCCTCGATCACCAGCCCCAGCAGAAGCAGCAGGGTGCCACTGAGTGCCTCGCGGGAATAGATGTCCTGACGCGTCAGTGGTTCGGTCATTTCCAGAGCCCCAAGCCTGCCTTCGGGAGTCGCGACCAGGTAATACGAACAATACAGTTCCGTGCCGTTGTTTCTTTCCACGGGCAGTGAGATGACCTGCCCCGGCGATGCCTGACGAAGCCTGGTGGCGTCCGCCAGCGGAAGAGTCTCAACGTTCAGCGCCCGGTCCAGCCAGACCCATCTCAGGCTGACGCGTTTTTCATCCAGGTAGGATGCTCCGAACAGCCGGCGCACGGTGGTCACGTTCAGATCGCTGTTCAGCAGTGGCTGCAGCGCCAACGCCACCTGCCGATGTCGGTCGGCCAGTTCCTGCCGGTAAAGTGCACTTTGTCGCTGCACCGACAGCCAGCCGCCGACCGCCAGCAGAGCTGAGGACGCCAGGAAGAACATTGCCACAATTTTGGCAGTCAGTTTCATGATGTCTGAAAACCTTCGGCTGGAATGATTCCACTCCGTGTCAGATCTGCCCGGCTGCGGTGAGCCTATTCTACCGGGACCGACGCCGTGAACTCGAAAAGCTCAGGACTTTGCAGCTTCCGCAGCAACCTGCGACCGCGGTCCGGTGACTCACGACTGCTTATCCTTCCACAGAGCCAGCGCCTCGGACAAATGCCGGACTTCCTGTTCCAGCCGGGCCAGCAGCGGTCTCGCCTGTTCCAGCAGACTGTTGCGGCAGAAGGTTTCCATCTGCTGAGCCGTGTCGGTGACGATCGTGGCGTCAAAACTGGCGCTTAATCCTTTCAGGCTGTGAGCCATGCGCGTCGCTTCCCCATCCTTCGCGTCGCTGATCTGCTGCTTCAGCTGTTGCAGCAGATCCGGTGCATCTTCGAGGAAACAGTCGATGAGACTGATAAGAATCTCTTCGTCCCCGCCCAGTCGCTTCAGCGCGATCTCGGGTTTCCACAGGCTCTCAGGTGCAGCTTGATCAATCGCCGTGTCCTGCGTCCGGGACATGCCCCCTGTTCCGGGGGTGGAAACACTGCGAAACTGCCAGGTGCCGGACATGGTCACCACCGAACGAGCGGGCGGGGCTTCGGCAGCCGAGTCTTCCGCCAGCTTTTCCACCGTCCGAAGCAGCAGTTCCGCGTCCAGCGGCTTCGAAACATATGCATCCATGCCTGCCGCCAGACAGGCCTCACGGTCACCGCGCATCGCATGAGCCGTCATCGCGACGATCGGTGTCCGGCATCCGGTGGACGCTTCGAGCGAACGAATCGACCTGGTGGCCTGCAGACCGTCCTGAATCGGCATCTGCACGTCCATCAGAATAACATCAAATCCGCCTCGTTCGTGCAGATCGATGGCTTCCCGTCCGTTGTGGGCGATCGTGACCAGGTGACCGCGTCTGGTCAGGATGGCCGACACAACCTTCTGATTGGCACTGATGTCTTCCGCGACCAGCACGTTCAGGCGACGGCTGGCCGGTTCCTGCGTCTGAACGGGTGAGCGAAGTACGGCGAATTCTCCCACGGCCTCGCAGATGCTGTTCAGCAGACTGGACTGTGACACGGGCTTTTCCAGGAAGGCTCCGACAGAAAGTCCTTCTGAGCGTCTTCTGAACAGGTGCTGATCAGCCGGAGACATCATCAGAATACTGCTGCCGGACGAATCGGCCGTGCGTTCGATTCTGCTCAGCAGTTCGATTCCGTCGGTCTGTGGCATCACGGCATCCACGATCAGCAGCGAGAAATCTTCTCCCACGGCGGAGGCCGCTTCCATTTCACGAAACGCTGCGTCCGCGCTGTCGACGACCGTGGGGACCATGGACCAGGACTGCAGCATCTCTTTCAGAATCTGTCGCGTCGTTTCGTTGTCGTCCACCACCAGTACTCGCGTGTCGGCAAGACCATCCACCACGGACGAAAAGGTCTTCTCTTCGTCACTGGCGGCGGTGGCGGCGGCGATCTGCAGTGATGCCGTAAAATGGAAGGTGCTGCCACGCCCCTCTTCACTCTCAACCCATAGTCGGCCACCGTGCAGCTGAGCCATCTCCTGACAGATGGCCAGTCCCAGACCGGTCCCGGCATAAGATCGTGTCATGGAGGCATCGGCCTGAGTGAAGGGGTCAAAAATCCGCTGCTGATCCTGCACACTTATACCGATTCCGGAATCCCTGACGGAAAAATGCAGCGTCAGCGAGTCGCCGACCTGCCACTCGCGCTGACGGGAGTCGGCGGTTTCCAATGGTTCGACCTGAACAACCACCTCACCCTGTTCCGTGAACTTGATGGCATTGCCGACCAGATTGGTCAGCATCTGTCGCAGCCGCAGCGGGTCTCCCAACAGTCGCAGCGGCACGTCCGCATCGACATTGGCCACCAGTTCGAGACCTTTTTCGTGAGCACGCAGCGACAGCGTGCGCATGGTTTCGTCCAGCATGCGCCGCGGATCAAACGGTACGGGGTCGAGTTCGAAACCTCCGGCTTCCAGACGGGAAAAGTCCAGAATATCGTTGACCAGAAACAACATGGTATCTGCCGAGTCTTTGACCGTGCGCAGATAATCCCGCACCACGTCCGGCACTGCTTCACTCAGAGACAGTTCAGTCAGCCCCAGAATCGCATTCATCGGCGTCCGCAGTTCGTGACTGATGTTGGCCATGAATTCCGTGCGAGCCTGATTCGCCGCCTCGGCATCGGCGATCGCCTTTTGCAGGCGCGCCTGAGCCTCTATGCGCCGCGTGATGTCACGTTCGATTGTGCTGAATCCGACAATCCGGCCGGTCGGACTGCGGAGCGGCGAGATCGTCAGCGAAACATCCACCAGCTCGCCCGATCGCCGGCGACGCCGGGTCTCAAACTGCTCCAGACGGCGTCCGGTGCGGATCGCCCTCAGTACTTCGGGCTCCTGCTGCGTCATGCCCTCCGGCAGAATCATCCGGATGTTGTTGCCGATTGCCTCTTCCGACGTGTAGCCATACAACTGTTCTGCACCGCCGTTCCAGCTGGTGATGGTTCCATCCGGCGATTTGCTGATGATGGCGTCTACTGAGGATTCGACAATCGCCGCCATGCGTTGCCGGTCTTCCTGCCACTCCCGCCGTTCGATCGCGTAGCCCAGCGTCCGCACCAGTCGTCTGACCAGCCGTTCCACACTCTGATCCGGACGCTCAGTGTCTGCACAGAAGAATTCCAGAACCGCGATGACCCGACGGCGAATCCGAACGGGAACCGCAAAGACAGAAACAAGCTCGGGGGGCAGCGTAGAACGGACCAAGCACCATAGTTCTTCGTCGGCCGAAAAGAGCTGCCATTCGGCCTGACCTGACTTCCAGACTCGTCCAAGCAGTCCCTGCCCCGGGCGAACAAGCTGGCCTCGGCGACTGGTCTTGAATTGCTGAAATGACTCGTCGGTGCCCGCCGACCAGATGTTGGTCGACAGCAGCCCGCCCTTCGATTCGTTCGGCAGCAGGGCATGACCGATCGGCCAGCCAGTGGCCTGACACAATGCGTTCAGCGCCATCTGCAGAGCCGCCGCCAGCGATTCTCCTTCCGTTGCAAACAGTTCAGTCTGATCCAGCAGCTGTGATTCCAGCTCCCGCCGAGCCAGCAGTGTCTCCAGATGATCGTTCCTTGACGCATCCCGGAAATAACCGATCACCCACAAACCGTCTTCTGTCGGCTCTGTCCGGTACCAGAACTCCACGGCAAGACGTTTTCCTGACCGGTTGATGGCTGTAATGCGGCGGTGCCCGCGGTTCGGAACGTCTCCGAGGTCCGCACTCACCGCCTGCAGCAGCTCACCGTATTGCCGACGAAGCTCACCCGGGATGAACAGCTCGGCCGGGTTGCCGCCAATGGCTTCCTGCCGGGACCAGCCGAACAAACGCTCTGCCTGTTCATTCCAGAGCCGGATGATGCCCGTCTGGTCGCAGACAACGATGCCGTCCGGGCAGCTTTCAATGATCGATTCGACAAAGGTCATAGAAACCACAAACCAGCCCTGAACAGATGTTTCGGAACCAACATGGCACCAATATGTCCGGATTATGTGGCAAAGCCCGTCAGCGTCCACCGTCACCGCTGTGACCAACAGCACACAACCCGCGAAATCAGAACGACAGGCCAGCCGTGACAACGCAGAAACCGAGCGGCTGGTCGATGATCACACAGACTGACGGCTGAACAACCCGTCCACCGCTGCCATCAAATATCGCACGCAACCCGCTGACCATGACCTTTTGCCGGTCAATAGCCTGAAAAATCACAGCCGAATCTGCATTTGTCGGTTGCTGCACGGCTGAGTCTTACCGGCATCTGACCGGCCGCAGAATCCGGATTGGCATGAGAACTGCGTCTAAGCCTGATCGCACAGTCACTGCAGATTCGGAGCCTGCAGGTCGTGTCACGACACAAACAACACCAGCTGCAGGAACAGCAGAAGAAGTGCGGATTGAAAAGAGACGACGTCATGATTTCACGCTACACAAAGCTTCAACTGGAAGAACAGGCCGCCAGTCATCTGCAGCATCTGGTGAGGACCAACCTTTTGAGCCGCGACCGTCATCGTCAGTTCGGCGCCGCAACACAAAGTGAAATCATTCGCGGCACATTTCAACAAATCGCGGATCAGCGACAGACACACGCCTCATCCCTGCAGCGTATCCTGTGGGGAAACCAGTTACACACATCCGGCACCCACCGGCCGCAGCATGATCAAAGGACGCGCGAAAATTCGAATCGTGAAACAGCCGTTTCCGTTTCCGAACGACTGGCAGAGGCACTCAGGACAGAGGATCACGTCCGAGCACAATATGCCGACGTCGTCAAAGTTATTCAGGGAAGGGCCATCCGCCAGCTCCTGCAGGAACAGTATGCCGACGTCCAGAAGTGCCATCGACGCCTGAGGGAACTGTACGCCCGCACCGGCGCATCCACCAACGCGAACATGCAGGAGTCCGTTCGATGATTTTCGTCAGCTTCATTCTGTTTACCATCGCACTGCTGGCGGCGCTGGTCGAGGCGGGCGACGACGCGGGCGGCGACATGTGGGACGCCGGTATGGTGGCCGTGATCTTCACAGTCCTGGCCGCCTACAGCTTCGTCAGCGGTCGGCTGATGCAGCGCTGACGGATCTGACCAGTGGCCGGCCTGCAGATCACAACAGACCTCCGATTCACAACACGCAGCCACTGCCTGAAGCAGGCCGTCGTCGTTTATCATTTTGTCCTTTCCGGAAGATTCAGGAGTAACAGCATGAGTTCCGTTTCCGCCCCGTCCGTTCAGTTTTTTGTTCTCGCGAAAAAGGACACTCCCGACCTGATCACGTCCTGCTTCAACGCTGGGCGAGACGGCGACCAGGAAGCAATTCTGGTCTTCACCGGTGAACTGAAGGCCCGGCGTTATCTGCAAAGTGCCGAATGGCTCACCACCGAAACGGTGGCTGAGTTGCAGTCGGCGGCGCTGCTTCGATGGCTGGTAGCCGCGGTCGATGCCGGCGTCGACCTCGTCGTGATCGACCCGGATCGCATCCATCAGCAGGATGGAATGCCGCAGAACGTGATGCCACTTCAGGACCTGCTCAACGGTCTCGGCCCCGCCATTCGGGATCTGTTGACCGCTCGCGATTTTTCCGAATAGAAGACGGTCGTCGACCTTTCACGCAATCATTCGCGTTAAAAGCCTGTGCGGAAACCCGGCTGTGGAATAAGCGGCCGAGGCTTTCGGCTATGTTCTCCGGCGTCGACCGAAGCTCCTGGTGAGCTTCGCTGCGGTATCCGGACAGCCACGTGGGATTGATTCCTGCCGAGCAAACAAGCCGGTTGCGTGAGCCATGGCAGGGATTCCTGAAGAATCCGTCTGCACGACCGCCGGCACCAGAAGCTGTTGCCGGACCGGGGGGCCAGGCCAGGTCCAGGCTGAAGCCGACAGGGCAGGGAAACATGGCGTGAGTGTCATGATTCCGCAAAAAATACCTGAAAATCTGAGTTTGATCCTTGTCGGGGGAAATTTTGCTGCCATTTTGCCGATAGTTATCGGAACGAGGCGGGGATTTACCCCCTGACCGGTTTGCAAACGGACCGACATTTATTATCTTCCCGGCACGGGCAGCAGCGTTGCGCGCCTCAGGCCTGACGATTTCGTACGACAACCCATTCTTTTCTTACGGAGCATTTTGTGGTTAAGTTGCGTCTGCGTGACAATGAAAATGTGAATGATGCGGTCAAGAGATTCCGCAAACTGGTGGAGCATGCGGGAATCAAACGCGAAATGCGCAAACGCGAGTTCTACGAAAAGCCAAGTGATGAACGTCGCCGCAACCGCCGTCGCGCGGAAATGCGGGCGCGCAGTGCCTCACGTCAGCCCACCATCGGCGGCTGAGCAGTCGCTGATCATCAGCTCACGAAGCGAACGCGCATCCAGTCATGTGGGTTCGTTTTTTCTTGCGCGGTCAGTCCGTCGTTAGTCTGCGGACTCAGCACGATTTGACGGGGGCACGTGTCGCGCCTGTCGACGCGGCAGGCGGGGCGAAGAGCCCCCGACCTCACGGTTGGCAACCACGCCTGCGTCATGATAGGCGCGCAGAAATGCCGGGACGTCACGACGTCCGCTTCGCGCGTAGTCCCTCAACAACGCGGGCCCAACGTCCTGTCCGGACAGCCCTCTTTGTGTCGTCAGGAATTCAAACACCCGCTGCACCAGCACGCCCAGTGGAATTCCGTGCGTTCGCTGTTCGACCGAATAGATCCAGTCGCTGAACTCCAGAAACGCGGCAAACGGTGAACTCTGTCGCCAGATCAGCTTCGTGGATTCCAGAAAGTTGCCGCTGTTGGACACCAGATCCCAATACCGTGAAAAACGTCGCAGTCGGTGCATCGTGGCAAAAGGAATCAGCCGGTTGCTCAGGATTTCAAACGGCGGCTGACTGCTGTAGACCATCTGCCACGATTCGTCATGCCGCGTGATCGGAGTCCCCTTCAGTCGTTTCAGCAGCCCAACCTGAATCTCCTGAGGGTCAAGGCCCACCAGTCTGTCGACGCCGGCGGCAAAGCTTTCCAGCGACTCACCCGGCAGCCCCACAATCAGGTCGGCGTGCAGGTGGACGCCCGTCTGTTCTCGCAGAAATCGAAAATTTTCCGCCAGGCGATCGTTGTCCTGACGACGACTGATCAGTTCGCCCACATCATCGTTGAATGTCTGGACGCCGATTTCAAACTGCAGGGCGCCATCTGGAAATTCAGCGATCTGCTGTCGCAGTGAGTCCGGCAACCGGTCAGGAATCATTTCAAAATGCAGAAACATCCCGGGTTCAAAACGGTCCAGAAAGAACTGCAGAATGGCGCTGCTGATCCGCAGATTCAGATTGAAGGTGCGGTCGACAAACTTGAACTGTCGTGCGCCGCGATCCAGCAGTGCCTGCATCCCATCCAGAAACAGTCTGAGATCGAACTGTCTGACGGGAATTTCCAGCGCCGACAGACAGAACTCACACGTAAACGGGCAGCCCCGCGAGGCCTCAACGTAGATCACCCGGTGAGCGATGTCTTCCTCTGTGTACAAATGATACGGAAGGGCGATGTGATCCAGCGCCGGAGCACCACCGTGAATCACCTTTGAAGGACTGGCCGCAGGCGATACCCGTTCGTCCGATCTGGTGCCCTCAGCGGACGGATTGTTCTGCGGCGGAAGAACCACGTCTTCACGGAAACCAAACGTCCCGGATATCAGTGGTACTATCTGGCCGGAATTGTGACTGAAGACACCAGTCCCCGGATCAGGCGAATTAAGCAGCTGCCGGCAGAGTTCCGGGAAGGCCAGGTCTGCCTCACCGGTGATCACAAAGTCCGCAGCGTCGACGATCGCCTGACCGTCATGATCGTAACTGACCTCGGGACCGCCGACGACGATGGTCAGATCGGGGCGCAGTCGTTTCAGATCCGTGACAAGGCTGGTGGCCGGCTCGACATTCCAGATGTAGACGCCAATACCGACAATTCTGGGGTTCTGTGACAGGATCGCCGCGATGATGTCGACCTGACGGTCATTGATACCGAATTCCAGTATCGTCGTTGCCGACGTCAGTTCTCCCATGTTTGCCATCAGGTAACGCAGACCGAATGAGCTGTGCCAGTAACGGGCATTCAGGGTCGTCAGAACGATGTCAGGCATGGAATACTGCGGTTGAGGGCGTTGACACTGGTGGCGCGTGCTGAGTTGTCAGAACGCAGTCCGGGAAGCGGACAGCCGAACGTCAATTCACTCGTGGCGGTCGGTCAGGGCGTTTGTCCGGCCAAAGACCACGCCGAACAGCCTGCGACCCCGGACGCCATGAAGCCTATGCTTTGTCGCCACGTCAGTCGACCCTGGCGGTAGCCCCGGAATCCGGGCCGGAGCTGTTATCCGGCCTGTGGTGCCGCTACCTGCGGTCCCGCTGCCTGCTCCGGCTGCGCCGGTCGCAGAGGCTGCTCGGACGGACTGGCGGATTCAGCCGGAGGCTTCGTGTCGGCGGGCTTCCGCGCTCCGTCAGCGTTCGCGTCCTGTTCCTGAGCACGAATCACGGTTGCTTCCTTTAGAGGCCTCGGATCGCCGTCTGCCGACGATGGGCTGCCGGAGAGCGGGGGCAGCATCGGCTCAGAACCGGACAGCGACGGAACATCCGACGTGTGGCTGCCGGGGCGGCTGGTCGTCTGACTGACAGATCCGTCCTGGTTTCTTGAGAAAGTCACGACTTCCAGAATCAGGGGAAACGCCACTTCGTCGCGGCCGTTGTCAGCCTTCGCAGCGTCGTTTTCTGCGACCGCTACCGGGGCGTGCCGATGGAGTTCCTGCAGCGAGACATCCAGATGCCGGCGGGACTGCGAATGCGGCAGCAACATGGTCGCTCGGCCTCCCGACTGTCGTTCTGCTGCCATCATTGAAGCGGCGGGAAACGCCTGACCGCAGGCCACGTTGATGAGTTCCTGACGTCGCTGTGGAAGTACGCCTTCCATTCGTCCGGCCAGATGCTCCACCCATTCAGGCTCTTGTTCTGCGGCCTTCGACATCATTTTCGCATACAGTGACACCTCAAACACGTTCCGGTCCAGAATGCTGTTGGTCACGCGGGACGCCAGTCGCGCGATGACATCGACGGTGTTTGAAGGGAAATGGATGAACGCTTCCACCTGTTGATTCACCAGCGGAGTTCCGTCGGGCGCATGGACCATCCGGTACTGCAGCCAGACCAGTGCCGACGCCTGAATGGCGGCGGGCAGCAGCGGGCTTGTGTATTTTCCCTGGACGATAAACAGACACTGGTTGGGGTCCTGATACAGCACATCGGCGATTCCCTCAGAACCGTCAGCTGCCGAGGCTTCGTATTCGAATTCTCCGGTCTGCCACATCTCCAGTTTTGAAATTCCCATGACGCGCCAGGTACTGACAGCCACATCGGGGTGTCTGACAAGGTACCGGTAGACTTCCGGGTTGACCTGATACTGCAGCTGAGGCATGCGCCGATATTGCGACACGTTACTCAGGATTTCGGCGCCGCGGCGTCTTGAAGAAGCAGACATTCGGCTCCACGGCAGACGCGCTTTGGTTGCCATCAGCACATCTTCGTCAGAGGTGCCTTCGGCCAGTACACGGACGCCGACGCGCTTCGCCAGTTCTGGAAGCGAATCAGACGCGGCGGCCTGGTTCGCAACGCCGGCACCGACGGCGGCACAGAAAATGGCTGCGCGCAACCACGCTGTCGCAAACACCTGATCGTTCCCCATGACGCCGGCAGCTCCTCACTGGTCGTCGTTCCAATCGCCGTTTCGCCGGTGTCGTGACGCCTCATCAGCAGCATGGCTGCCTCACCCTGTCCTGTACGGACGCCCATCCGTATCAGAACACTCACTCACCGACTTAAACGCAGGGTGTCCGGCATGGACGATGCCCCGCGACTCTTGTGAAATCGGAATCTGTGCCGGTCAACCACACTCTAATGGTTGTACCGACGGCAGATTTCGTGACACGGATTCTTCACCGCCGGACCGGGCTGCAGAAAACGACGACAGTCTCTGGCGCACGGGACGACGGAGACGCTTTCTCACCAGGCAGAACAGGCACCGGCGGATTCTGCCGAAGCGGCTGTGTTCGACGCAGGCAGAGTTCAACCTCAGCCATGTCCGGCGACACGAGTCGTCAGCGTGGCGGTCGTCAGTGCCGCAGTCGTCAGCGCCGCAGTCGTCAGCGGCAACAGTTGGGCCGGCAACATTCGGGACCGTTCCACATGCCCCAGCGGGTCACGTCGAAGGCCGGGCGATAATGCCGGTCCAGATGAACCTCGTGATCCGCGACGCGGTCGATGGCGTCGCAATATCGTTCTGTCACGGGCAGGCAATGGCAGCCGAAACCGGCGAACAGAAAACCGGCGGCAAATACGAGTTGAAGACGACGTTTCACCTGGAGACTCCTCCCTGAGAGCAGGCGATACCGCCCGACGGCGGCAAATGGACACGGGAAATGCGGCAGCCGCATTCTCCTTTGTTGTCATCGCGTCCCACGACGGCCGGCCTGCAGAGCCATTTTGAGGCGTTGGCTCGATTACGGAAGCAGCCGCATGCCGGCAGACAAAACGGTTGGAACCGTTAAACTTCTCCGGAGCGGCGCGACCGTGTCACCGTCGTACTGACCTGAACATTCTGTCAGATCACCACCACATCACTCAGCTGGTATAGCCGGGACGCTGAGGTCGTGTCTTCAGCGCATTCGCCTGGTCATCACCGATGAACACCTCGTTCTGCGGGTCCCAGGTGAGGGGGCGTCCCAGCATCAGCGAGATATTGCACAGATGGCAGGAGGTCATCGTGCGATGATGACTGTAGACGTCGGACACCGGATCGCGGCGACTGTCGATGCAGTTGAAAAAGTTCTGCATATGCCCGGTGGGTTCGCCGCCGTACAGTTCGACCACCCGGTCATCGAGTCGTTTCCGGTCAGCTTCGGTCAGATCTTCGACCGGTTTGCCGGTAAGTTTTCCGCGATTCACAAAGAAGCGGCCACGGCTGCCTTCAAACAGAATTCCGTTGGGAAACTTTGTCTTGCCATCGGCGGACACGTATTCGTCCTGCACGGTCATCTTCAGGCCGTCGGCGTACTCCAGTTCCAGACTGAATTTTGTGGCCACGTTGAACGCGTTGGGCAGATAAGCCTCACCGGCAAACCAGCGGACGAAGTCGAAATTTTCGGGAACCGCGGGCGTGAAGTCGCCGCGGCCACTGATCTTCACCGGCCCCGTGTCCTGCTTCCCCAGCGCCCAGGTGGCAATGTCAATATGGTGAGCGCCCCAGTCCGTCATCTTGCCGCCCGAATATTCGAAGAACCAGCGGAACATCCGACGGCGTTCGTTCATATACAGCGTTTCCGGTGCCGGTCCCAGCCACATATCCCAGTCCAGGTCGGCCGGGGCCTGCGTTGCTTCAAACGGACCGCCCTTCGAAACGCCGCCGATGGCCACGTGCGCCGTGACGTCATCTCCGATGAACCCTTCCTGCACAAGCGCCACCGCCTGCAGGAATTTTCTGCCATTCTCTGAACGCTGCTGAGTTCCCACCTGAAAAACGCGGCCGGTTTCTCTGACGACGTCGCTGATCTGAATGCCTTCGTCAATGGTCAGCGTCAGCGGCTTCTCGCAGTAAACATCCGCCCCGGAACGCAGTGCCGCAATCGCAATCGGCACATGCCAGTGGTCCGGCGTCCCGATCGTCACGACGTCCGGAGATTCCTTTTCCAGCATTTCACGGTAGTCCGTGTACATGTGCAGCTGGTTGTTGAACCTGCTGTTGAATTCATGATTGTGCCGCTGGTCGACGTCACAGACGGCGATCGTCTGGCCGAGCTTCGAGGCCTGCATTGCCACCTGCCCGCCGCGGTTGTAACGGCCGCGACTGCCGCCCACGCCGACCGACGCGACCGTCTTGCGGTCATTCGCGGCCTGAGCACCCGGAGTGCGTTTGTTCCAGTACAGCGGAACCGACGCCGCAGCGGCAGTAGCGGTCGACTTCTGCAGAAAAGAACGTCTGGTCTCAGTCATCTCTTCAGGCTCCCATGGGACGATTCAAACAAATGTGGTCCGATAGTACAGCGAAATTATGCCCTGTCTTCAACCGGTCCACCAAAGTCAGCCGTCTTTGATGGCCCCCGCTGACGCATGACTCGTTGTGGGGTGGTCTCCCGACCGCCCCACGCATCGGCGTGATATGCATCGGGAGACCTTCGGTCGATCTCGTGGTCGGGTCGGGAGACCCGGCCACAACGGTGTTGTGGGGAGGTCTCCCGACCGCCCCACACATTGCTCTTCGCTGTGGGGCGGTCTCCCGACCGCCCCACACATCGGCGTGATATGCATCGGGAGACCGTCGGTCGATCTCGTGGTCGGGTCGGGAGACCCGGCCACAACGGTGTTGTGGGGCGGTCTCCCGCCCGCCCCACACATCGGCGTGATATGCATCGGGAGACCGTCGGTCGATCTCGTGGGCGGGTCGGGAGCCCCGGCCACAACGGTGTTGTGGGGCGGTCTCCCGACCGCCCCACATCCGGTGTGGGTTCCCGTTAAATCAACAAGCCGGCAGAGGATTCCGCTTTCTTCGCCCTGACGTTCGCTACACGGCGTCCAGCACGGTTTCCACGCTCGACAGGACGGCGTCCAGAAACCCTGGCTGAACCGGGTGTGCCGGCGGCGCATCGCTGAGCGGTGCGGCGTGCATCCGTTTCAGTACACCCGGGCCGTCTGCAGGCGTCGTTCTTCGGCGAACACCTGTCTTCCTGGAAGCCCCGGTGATCATCATCGGCCGTGCTGACATGGCTGACGCCGCAATTGCCACGCCACCGCCGTCCGCTGGCCCTGTCCACGATTCGGCCGCCGCCGATGCGCCCGTTGCCGATTCTCCCGTTGTCGATTCGGCAGCGTTCGGGGCGGCGTTTGTGGGTTCGGCTCCGAAGATCTGCATGGCCGGCTGACGGCCTTCCGCCAGCAGCCATGATCCGATGTTCAGCAGTTCTGTGTCGAACGCTGAGTCGAGCTCAGCTGCGACCACCGTGAACTCTACATTGACGCTCCATCCGCTGGATGAATTGTCTGCTGCGATGCCGCGAACCCAGGCCCGATAACTGCCGGGTGACAGCGAGGTGGACGGGACAAACCAGATCTCGGTCAGCGATGTTTCGTGGATCTGCTGAATCCGCCCGGTGGTGAGATTGTTGACCCAGAGTTCATAGCGCACGGCGGTGGCATCCGTCGTCCATGCAAACAGCAGGTCGGCCGCCCCTGTGGACGAACCGGCCAGCGGGCTGACCAGGCTGGCCGACGTGGCAGCTTCCACAGTCAGTTCCAGGTCATCGCTCCATGCAGACCGTGTCCCGCCGGAATCCACGCTGCGCACCCGGACCAGATAATTTCCCGGCAGCATCGCCGCGGTCGGACGAAAGGAAGTCGACACAATGCTGGTGGCCGTCTGAAACGCGCTCTGACCGGTGGTCAGGTCGTCCAGTTCAATGTCGTAGCCGGCAGCTCCAGCGACAGCGGTCCAGGTGAACGTGGGGACGCTGTTGGTAATGTTGGAAAGCGGCAGCGTGACCTGTGGCGGCCCCGGCACTTCGGCCACGGTGAAATTCAGTCCCGCGCTCCAGCTGCTGACCGGAGTGCTGCCATTGTAGGCTCGTACCCATACCCGGTAATCTCCGGGCGGCAGTGGTGAGTCCGGAATATAAACAGCCGTGGCCAGTTTATTCTGCAGAATGGCGGCATTGATGCTGCGTCCGACATCGTTGACCCACAGAATGTAGCGTGTGGCGTTGTCGACAGCCGACCATGTGAAAATCGGGCGCGTGTTGTAAACGGTTGAGTCGGGAGCATACATCTGAATCGCGCCGCCGGACGGCGCGACCACAAATCTTTGCTCTGCCGTTGCCAGAATGCTGCTGCCACCATAAGCCGTCACGGTGACCACATAATCACCCGGTTCAAAGGCGGCCGTCATTCTTAGTGAATTGGATGTCACTTTCTGCTGAGTCAGCGGCAGCGTGCCCGTTCCGCCGGACGGACCAAAGGCAAACGATACCTGATAATGCGTGGCACCACTCACCTGACTCCAGGTGAACCGGGGAGCCGCCTGGTCAATGGTGCCGGAAGGCTCCCAGACCTTCGGCAGGGCGGAGGCTTCGGTCACGCGGTAATCCAACGCGGTACTCCACGTGCCGATCGAGCCGGAGCTGCCGAAGGCACGCACCCATGCCCGGTAAAGTCCCGGCGACAGCGGCTGTGGCGCCGCATATGAAGTTTCAAAGACACTGCTGCTGTGCAGTATTCGGGAAATTCCCCGCGACACATCATCGACCCAGATTTCGTAACGCGTGGCCCCGCTCACTTCGGTCCACGCAAAGACCGGCAGAGGGTTGTCAGAATTGCCTGATGGACGAGTGAATTCTGCCTGTCCGCTGACGGGCTCAATCTGAAACCGAACGGCCGCACTTTCGGCGGTACCGACTGCCTGAATTGTGGCCGAGTAGCTGCCGGACGGCAGGCTGACCGATGGTGTGAAGGATGTTCCCGTCAGCTGATCGGCCACCAGAACATCGGTGGTGGCCGTCGACAGGTTGTCGATCCGCAGCGTGTAACTCTGCGAAGTCGTGGGCAGCCATCCGA
Organism: Fuerstiella sp.; assembly: GCA_040222735.1. Taxonomy (GTDB): domain Bacteria; phylum Planctomycetota; class Planctomycetia; order Planctomycetales; family Planctomycetaceae; genus Fuerstiella. The sequence goes on from JAVKCM010000142.1 coordinate 42,592, forward strand.
ACGTCGGCAGCGTGTTGCTGCTGGTGGCGATCGGGTCAGTGAGCACGCTGGTGGTACTGGTGCCGAGAACAAATGTGAATGCAGGACTCCATGCGGAAATTGCGGCCGCTCCGCTGTAGGCGCGCACCCACGCCGTGTACGTATCCGCCGCCAGTCCGGAACTCGGTGTGAAGGATGTCCCCGTCAGTCCGGTCTGATGTATCACGCGGTCCTGGCCTGTTGCGTTCACCCACAGTTCATACCGCGTGGCTCCGGCAACGGGAGACCAGGCAATTGTCGGCAGACTGTCGATGGAACCGGCCACAGGATCCGTGATCGGGGGCGTTCCCGAGGTGGCAAAGATGAATAGTGTGGCAGAGGGGCTCCATGCCAGAAAGCCGGAGCCGTCATGGGCACGATATCTCCACGAATAGGTGCCCGCAGGCAGTGCCGCCGGCGGACGAAAGCTGCTGGTCGTCAGTTGACTCTGAAGAATCACCTGGTTCTGTCCGGTGGAAAGATTATTCACTTCCAGTTCGTACCGCACGGCACCTGCCACCGGAGACCACGTGAACAGAGGCAGACTGTCGTACGCAGTGGTCTGAGTCAGAATGGTGACGCTGTGATCTTCCACTTCGCCATTCGTGGCCAACCCCGTCGGTACCGCGGCAGCCGCGTCGGAACTCAGACGCAGGCGCGCGAAAGTTGTCCCTGCCGAACCGACCGGCGGCACCGGAAAACTGAGTGTCACCGTTCCGTTGCTGGTGCCGGCGGGGACCGGGACCGATGCCGATTCGGTACCACTGCTGAACACACCGTCGCCGTTGAAATCGATCCATCCGTACAGCGTTGCCGTACTGGCCGTGGTATTCGTCACGTTGACACTGATCGATGCGGCCACTCCTTCGACGAATGCCAGTCGATCAGAGCCTGTGAAATCTTCGTCAGCAGAGCCGGTCAGGTCGTCGGCAGTGGCATTCGCGTCCTGCAGGCTGCCGTCGTCACCGTCGACCGTCGTCCCGATCAGCAACCCGGGAACCACCTGATGTCGAGGGCCGTTGTCGGCTTCGCGAGTGTTGTAGTTGCCGGGCCCCGTGCCGGCCAAGGCGTCGGGTGCGTCACCATAATCGATCGGGCCTGCCACGGGAACGATGTCCCAGCCAACGTCCTCCAGAACGGCCCAGTCCAGCACTGTGTGCTGTTTTCGCGTTCCGGTCGTGATCTGAGGATCCATCGACGCTTCCTGTTCAATGGCGGTTCCCGGCAGCGTACTCTGAGTCCCGGACGCCAGGTGAGACCGGTCGCCGTGCAGCGGCACCGGTCCACCAAACGCCGCGACGGCGGCCGAGCCGGTAAACTGACCGGATCCATTCACTAGATTGCTGAACGATTCGGAAGTTCCTACTCCGAGCAGATGCCCCATCTCATGCAGCGCTACGGAAAACAAATCGTTCTGACCGGCAGACGGTGGGTCCAGACTGGAATTCCACGTGGTGTTGGTGGTGAATGTGATGGTGCCGCCCCAGAGTGCAAAATCAGTGTCGTTGGTGCCGTTCGGATTCACACCAGACTCACCACGCGTCTGCAGATTCTGATTGAACTCCGGCGTAGCAAATGAGTTGAAACCACCAGGCCCGCCGATCCCCAGGCTGCCCCCCAGATTTCGAGCACCCACAAACACGATCACCGTGTCGGCCGCGACACTCAGGTTATTCAGATTCACCTGGCTTCCCGTGGTGGGATCTGCAAACACGGCCGTCCAGCTGTTGACGCCGCCCGGTGTAATGGCCGTCAGATCATCGGTGATCCGGGACTCGTAGATGCCGGCCACTGCCTCCAGCACATCGCGGCGCTGCTGCGAGCTGAAGAATCCTCCTGTGTCATAGCGGTAATCAAGCTCGATATCGAAGGCCAGCAGCAACCGGTCTTCCAGCCATTCTGCCGCCGCCGGACGAGCCCTGTGCAGGCGGCCACGACGGGGACGAACCCTGCTGCTGCGATTCCGAAACCACGCCTTCAGCAACTCCATCGGTCTTCCTTCAATGACCTGCCTCCGCGGATGCGACCTTCCCTGCCCCCTTAGTGACAGCTCGTCTGTTCTAAGCCGTCTGTTTTTCGGGACTCGGTTCAGGACGCATTCTGACAGATCCCGGCACGCTGAGGCAGAGCAATTACGTGTCGACTATCACTGCCATCGGGGCACGACGAGCCGAATCGCCGTTTCTAACCCGACAACGCCATGCCCGTGACTTTGGCCAGCGTTTTTCCTGATGCGTCGCGCCGGCTGATAAAGCTCATGGAATCATCGGCGACCGGCGTTCCACCAGCTGAATCGGCAGGCCCCACGGGTCGCGCAGCATCGCAAATGTATCGTCGTTCAACTGATGCACATCGGCGACCACGGTGGCTCCTGCAGCCGTCAGACGAGCCGTGTCGGCCGCGACATCGCGGGAAGTGAATGCCAGATGCAGCTCGGCCGGGTTCATCGACCGGTAGTCCGGCAGCGGCGCCTGTTTATTTCCATAGATTTCGATCATCACGGCGTTTCCGTCATCGGCCAGAAAGTGGGCGTACGGCGGTTCCATGATTCTGCGTCGGACCGTCAGCCCCAGATGCTCAACATACCAGCGAGCCATCAGGACCGGATCTTCAACATTGAAGGCAACGTGTTCAATTTTCATATTGTCTGTTCTTCGGAATCTGTCTCTGCGGGCTGCGGATTCGGTGCGGGCCTGCCACGGCCCGTCGGGGAAGCATATCGCCCCAGCAGTGCCGGCAGGAAGACAAGATCGCCGAAGAGTGCGGAGCCAATCGTGAGTGCCCCCATTGTGGCAAAAATCCGGTGATCCCGCGATTCGCTGAGCGTCACGGTTGAGAACCCCACAACCAGCACGGTCGTGGTCATGATCAGCGCCGTGCCAACCTTCGTAAAGGCGCGCCTGATCGCCAGGTCCTGATCGTTCGACTGCCGACTTTCTTCCAGATAACGCGTCAGAAAATGAATCGTGTCATCGACGGCAATTCCCAGACAGACCGTGAAGTTGCAGACCATCACGATTTCCAGATTGTATCCGGCCAGAGCCAGATAGGCTCCGGTCAGTACCAGCGGAAACAGGTTGGGAATGATCGAGATCAGCCCGAGACGCACGGACCGGTACACAACGGACAGGACCAGAAAGATGATCACGGATGCTGTGCCCAGACTTCTGGCCAGGTCGACGACCACCTGATACAGATTTCTCCAGCGCCAGACGGCTGCTCCTTCCAGCTTCAGGCGGAATTCCGGATGCTGTCGTACAATCTCTGCCAGACCCGCCTCCACTCGTTCAAACACCGGGCCGTAGGTGGCGATCCCCAGGTCCTGAACCCGAAATGTGACCTGCGCATAATTGGTTTCGGGAGTGAAGAAGGCCCGTTTCAGCGGCGGTGGCAGCAATTCCAGCATAGACATTCGCTCGGCCGGAGGCCCGGTGCCCGGCTGCGCATCGATCAGATTGCGAATGGACAGTGGATGCCCGATCAGTTTTTCTGAATTCAGCAGCTCGTCGACAGCGGTCACAACGGTCAGAATCTGAGCCGAATCGGACGGCACGTCTGACGACCACCGCACATCGACGCGAGAAAACTCAAGCCCCCCGAATGCCCGGTCCATGTGATGCAGAGCAATTGTGGCTTCCGCCTTTTCCGGCAGTCCGTCGCTGCGTCGCTGATCGGGGGTCAGCGTCAGGCAGGCCAGAAACAGCAGCCCGGTGCTGCCGATGGCCAGTCTGCTGATCAGAGTTCGCCGACGCAGCACAGCATCAATAACGACGCTGATGCGGTTCAGATTTCGATCGATCAGGCTGGATTCCAGCCCCACATGAATCCGGTGACCCAGCCATGTGGAGCACAACAGAGGAATGACGGTAACCACCGACAGAAATGTCAGGCATACGCCGATCACGCTGCATGTGCCGAACTGCCGGACCCATTCCGAGCTGGCGGTTGTCAGTGACCCAAACCCGATAGCGGTCGTCAGGGAGGTCAGAAAACAGGCCATACCCACCTGCTGAATGCCGGTACGGGCCGCATCCTTTGCAGGCAGTCCACCGGCTCGAAGCTTGCGAATCTGGACCATCAGATGAACGCCGTCCGTCAGCCCGACCAGACTGACCAGAATCGGCACAATAACATCCACCAGCGGGTTATGCTGATAATCCAGAAAGCGAATCATTCCCAGCGTCCAGAAGACGCCCAGTGCGGGTGCCAGCGCGACGATCACCACCGCTCTCAGGCCGCGAAACAAAATGATGGTCATGATCAGAATCATGCTGTAGCCGATCAGCTGATACTTCATCTGATTCGACTCATGAGCTTCAATGGCGGCCAGTGCCGCCGGCAGCTGTCCGGTAACCTGAAACGACAGAGCGACGTCCGGAAAATCGGCCGCCGCCCGCTGCGCTGTGTCACGCAGCAGCGTCGTGGCTTCGGCATCATCAAACACATGCAGGTAGTTCAGATTCACCAGCAGCAGCAGAGTCTGCCCGTCGTCGCTCAACAGCTGACCGCCGACCAGCGGGTGCGCCAGCGCTTGCTGCCGGGCAGACTGGAAACGCTGTTCCGAGGCCTCAGAACGAGGAAAAAGAGGCTCGGGCAGACCAAAGATGTTCAACATCGGAACGCGGTCCATCCAGATGATACTGTGGACCTGATCCAGCTTCTCCAGCTCGGTCACCACCTGACGCAGCGCCTGCGCGCCGTGTGCCGTAAAAAAATTCTGTCCCCGCACCACGACCACGGCATCGGACTGCGACAGACTGAACGGACTGACATCAGGAACCTGCTGTCGCTGCGATGCCTCACGGCCGGGATGTCGGTTGTCCCCGGAGGATGCGTCATCCGATGCGGAATCGTGCAGCAGTTGCAGCAGCAGCCGGGGATCGCGGTACCCGATTCCGGCCAGTGTCGTGACTGCCGCCAGCAGCAGAATCACCACTCCCGGTCGATCCACGCTGAATCGGGCAAGCTTGTTGAACGTCTGGCTCATTTGTCTGCTGTCTGAAGGCGAACGTGACCGGCCCTGCAACAACTGGTCTGCAGAAGACCGTCCCGCGTGACCCTGAGAAGCTGGCACGGTGCAGCGCCGCGGGCCGGCTGACCGAGGGACAAATTACAGCTCGGCCGATTCAGTACAGCCCGGCCGCAATTTCCCGCAGCTCTTCCTCGGTGGCCACGTCGTCGCCGTTCAGATCGAACCGCCGGAAGTTGAAGTGACGCACCACGATCGGTGCCTCGTCCTTTGAAATCTGACCATCATTGTCCGCATCCATCCTTGTCAGGGCACGCGTCACCCAGGCGTTGATCTTCTGTTCACGTTCACGTTCACGTTTCAACTCGCGTTCGCGTTCCGGACCGTCAGTGCTGCCGGTTACGGCGACCGATGCTGCGGCCTTTGCTGCATTCCGCGGTTCGGCCACTTCAAAAAACGCCACGGCCATTTCTTCCCACGTCTGATCTCCCCACGTCACCCATTGGTCAGCATCCGGATTGAACGGGTTGTCCGCGGAATTGTTGAAGACCGCTTCGAATCGCAGCTGTTCCAGTCCGGCCAGCGGTATCGGCTCAGCAAACGCGTACGTATGCTGCCAGTTGAAATCATAATTCGGAACATCCAGCAGAATCGACGTGTCCTCGGGATCGGAAAATAATCGAAACGATGTGCCGCGGTAATGCATATGTGGCGTGACGGCCAGCAATTCTCCCTGTCGAGGCAATGATCGGACCCGCGCCCGAACCGGGTGTTCCGCGGCGTGCGGGGGAATCTCAAATTCCTGGTTCAACGCAATCAGCGTGAAGATTTCATGCGTCACGTCTTCGTCGCGGGTAAACACCAGTCCGACCCTGGAAAGGTCCTGCTGTGGCTTCCCATTCGGCGTGTAGTGCATCTGAAACACGAGTTTTGAACCGGCGGGGATCCGGCGTGCCCGACCTTCCGGAAGTGGCATCATTCGCTGCCCCGGCACATAGGCACTGAGCCAGCCCACTCCGCGAAACCGTTCGCCGTCCGGTGGCCGCACAAACACAATGGCGTGATGCACGACCGAACGACTGCCCGGTACTACCTGAGCTCCCGTCACCCATTTGTCCTGAGTGAAGCCTGGATCCACCACGAAATACTGATATTCAACCACTCCGTCCTTCGGAACCAGGTAGGGACGATCACGCATGTCCAGCACCAGGTCAGGCTGTCGTTGCAGCTGCCAGCCGTCCACAACTTCGACCGGCGAAGGAACCCTGGCCGGATCACCGGGTTTCAGGCCGCCGGCGACCCAGTCTCGCAGGATCTGCCTGTCGCTTTCCGGCATGTGACGGGCGTTCTGGAAGCGACCATACTTCGGATTGGCATGCCAGGGCGGCATCCGTCCGTTGTCAATGGTTTCCAGCATCGTGTCTGCCCAGCCGGCCACCTCACCGTAGCTGTCCATCGCAAACGGACCAATCTCACCTGCTCGGTGGCATTCCACACAATGCTTCTGCAAAACCGGTACGACGTGCTTTGAATAGGTGATATCGTTCTGCACGGGCGGGATGGTCGTTTTCTTCGTCACTCGTCCGATCAGGCACCCCAGGGCCGTCGTTTCCGGAACTGAAACGGCACGACCGGCCAGCAGCTCCTGAATGGCAATCAGCAGATCACGGCGCTGTGGCTTCGAACGATTGATTCCCGGAGCGTACTGGTCATCGATTCGGCCGTGGTAGCGCACCGCAAGGTGTCGGTCCAGCAGGAAGACCTCCGGTGTTCGCGACGCGCCGAACTGATCGGCAATCAAGTTGTCTTTGTCGTGAACGAATGGAAAACTGATTCCAAGTTCGTCCACGTAGTCACGGATGTCTGCAAAGGAATCCTGGCGGTTGCTGTCGATGCCGATCACCTGCACCTGTCCGGCCGGAAACTGCGCCGCAATCTCCGTCAGGCGAGGTCCGTAGATCCGGGCCATCGGACATTCCGCCCCCAGAAAACAGACAACGGTCAGCTGCGGAGTACTGTCGTCGGATGCGCCCCGCGGCGCAACCTGAATCCGCTCGCCGCTGATCGTCCGCGCTTCAAAACTCAGAGTCGATTCTTTACCGGTGTTGCCGGCAGAGATAGCTGAGTGACATTGGCCCAGTAGCAGAGCAGCCACGCACACGATCTGACCGATCAGGCGTTGTTTGCTTCGTATCCCGTCGACCTGATTCTTATTCTCACGATCCATCGGGTTACCTTCCGTTGAGTATTCGGCACTTTGTCAAATGGCATCCACCAGTTGTTGTCCACCTGACTTCAGCAGCTGTCCGGCTACGTCCACACCCAGTTTTTCCGGATCCTTCTGCGGGCCAGTTGCTTCAGCCGACAGCCTTTGAGTCCCGTCGGAACTGAGCAGGACGGCGGTCAGCTTCAGCTGGTCCGCCGACAGTTCGGTCCATGCCCCCAGCGGGGCATGACAACCGGCGCGAAGTTCCTTCAGCAATGCTCGTTCGGCCCGCACGCAGTCCAGCACATGAACATCCGTGATGGCCGTCAGAGCCTTCAGTGTCGAAGCATCATTTTCGCGGCACTCAATTCCGATGGCACCCTGGCCGACTGCCGGAAGCACGTCGGGCGGCGCCAGCAGCAGAGAAATCCGGTCGGTCAGTCCCAGACGCTGTAGCCCGGCTTCCGCCAGTACGATAGCGTCATAGTCACCGTCGTCCAGTTTTCGAATCCGGGTCTCAACATTCCCCCGAATTTCCAGCATTTTCAGATCGGGGCGCAGGTGCAGCAGCTGTGCCTGCCGCCGTGGGCTGCCGGTTCCGATTCGGGCGCCGGGCGGCAGATCGGACAATGATTCCAGTCCTTCCGCATTCGGCAGCAACAGGGCATCGGCCGTGGGCGCCCGCTCTGGAACACCGCCCAGCACCAGACCTTCCGCTGACTCTGTCGGCAGATCTTTCAGACTGTGGACCGCGATTTCCGTGTCACCGGACAGCACAGAGTTCTGCACTTCCCTGGTGAAGACGCCGGTTCCCCCAAACTGCCGCAGGGCGTCAGTCTGGTTTTTGTCGCCAACCGTCTTCACATGAACGATCTCAACCGCGACGTCAGGCACAGCCGCGCGCAGCAGCGACCTGACATACTCGGCCTGCCAGAGCGCCAGTTTGCTGGAACGGGTGGCAATTCGAATCACCGGCGAGGTCATATTGCTGTCTTCGAGCTGAACAGAACTGTGTCGTGAATCCACGTCAGATAATTGCTGCTACTGAACCCGGATAATGCGCTGACCGGTCAGTACCTGCCCATTCGGATTTGTGCAGCGGACATGAATCGTGTGCGTGCCGGCCGGCAGGGCCTGCGGCAGGCTGGTCTTCCAGAGGTGTGGTGACGCCATCGGTTTGGTCAGTGCTCGCCAGGCCAGCTTTCCGGCCGCCTTCAGCGCCTGTTCTTCTTCCCAGCGTCGCTGGAACAGCGGATCGGCTTCCACGGTCCGAGTCATTTCCCGCCAGCCGTCGACGGCACTCAGCTTCCATTCGACTTTTGCATCCGGCATGGCATTAAAGACATTGGCAAAAATAGTCTCGCTGCTCGCAGAAGCCGAGTCGATAACTTCGGGTGACATCACGCGCACCTGATACGACGGGTCCCGACGAGCCGCTCGGTATTCCAGCAGATACCGAACGCCGTCGAAGTGCATCACGGTATG
>JAVKCM010000143.1:0-24935 GCA_040222735.1 Fuerstiella sp.
CGGTTCCGGCAGACGGCGAGTACGTGATCGAAATCCGCGACGTGCATCTTCGTGGCGGCGACGACTTTGTCTACCTGCTGGAAGTGACCCGGGCGGAACCCGCATTCGAACTGGTGCTGGATTCTGACAAATCATGGCTGACGCCCGGTACCTCGGCCGCCCTGTTTGTGCGTGCCGTCCGGAAAAATGGCTTCGATCAGGAAATACAGCTGCACGTGGACGGTCTGCCGGACGGTGTGACCGCGGCGTGTGGTCGTATTCTCGCAGGGAAAGGTCAGGATGGCTGCATCATCCTGACGGCTGCGCCGCAGGCTGACCTGCAGGCGGCCAATATTCACGTATGGGGCACCGCCGTTGTTCAGGATCCGGAAACGCCGAGCGAAGCAGTAAATGACACGGCGACCGCAATCGCAGATCCTGGTAACGCTGCCGAACCCGTCGCCGCCGTCGCACAGGCCATGCAGGAAATCTATATGCCGGGCGGCGGTCGCAGCCACTGGCCGGTGTCCATGCACACGGTGGCCGTCGGTCGACCGGCCGACATCCTGAATGTCAGACTCAGCACTTACGAACTGACGTTGAAGCCCGGTGAAGCGGCTCGCGTCGACGTGGAAATCGTGCGTGCCGAAGGCTTCGACAAGAACGTGACGCTGGACCTGCTGTTTCAGCACCTGTCCAGCAAGTTCGCCAACACGCTGCCTGAGGGAGTAACCATCGACGCCAAAAAAAGCCAGACTCTGCTGACCGGCACCAACAGCAAAGGTTCAGTAACGCTGGTCGCTGCCGCCGGAGCTCCGCCCGTCAGCCGGCACCAGTGCTGCGTCATGGCGAACGTATCGATCAATTTCGTGATGAAAGCCACCTACAGCAGCCGCCCGCTGCTGATCACGGTCGCCGCACCGTAGACGTATTCGCAGCCGTCACTGCCCCGCAGCAAACAATGCTTCAGCAGACACACTCTCTGCGAACGCTGCAAATACCGCACAGACTGGCAGAAGACGCCGATGTGTCGCAACGGCAGGCAGGTTACGCCTGCGCGGCATCGCACACATTTTAGCGACGGTGTCAACAGCAGATTTTCCCGCAGAAAGCCGTGGAAGATTCGACGGTATCGGCGTCAATACAGATAGTGAACCGCAGGATCGCGGTTCTTTGACTCACCACGGAATTGCACTGGATGGCAGGTTTCGGAGGCAAGATGTATCTCAAGGAGTGAATTATGACACGTCACGGAAGCAACAAACTTATTCGCGTCACGGCCGCCGCTCTGCTGGCCACGCTGATCTCGGGCTGCCAGGCCGTTCAGCACGGATCACCACATCCGTTCACCACGCTGTTCCACGCCGACGAACCGGCTTATCGCATCGAATCCTCGGATGCAACGGTGATTCTTCCGGTGTCCTGTCAACAGCAGGCGCGGTGACCTGGGGTCAGAACGACTCGTTTTGTAAACGCTGCAACGGCGATTGTCGTGATTACACGTCCGGTCAGTCCAGTATGGCCGTCGGCCGGACTTCCAGGCTGTTGCAGATGACGCGACCGGAGGACAGATTCCGGATGCATTCCTGCGCGTGCTGTTTCTGGTGCCAGCTGGCGACGTCGCCGGTCAGAAACACTTGTTCGTCACTTAGACGCACCTTCACGCGACCGGCTGATATGCTGGCCACTGCCGCCTGCATCAGTTCAAGCGTATGGTGCTGCGGATCGACCCGCAGGACGTGACCCAGGACAGGGTGAGTTGCTCCGGCTGGCATAGGCTGGCTGTTGTACTTGAAGAAAACAGGACTGACAGGGAAACCGGACTTTCCGGTGCCTTTTCGAATGACTATCGGAGTCACCGCTGAACGGCGACGGCAAAATCGGCGGATTTTGCCGATCACGTTTTGCCTCGAGTCGCCTTGCACGGACTGCAACAACTGTTCCGAACATTATCCTGACATGACACGACCGTCGTGGCGACGGCGGCCGAGTGTGACGGCGCGGCGCTCACCTGCACAAGATGAGTTTTCAGGAGCGAACTGTTTTCTCTGCGGCAGGACGTCGTCCCAGTACTGGCCGGAACGGAACAGTACTGCTGAAAGCGGAACCGTTCGACTTTAGCCGTTACCGTCCACCGTGGTCTGATTTTGTGAAGTCAGTCCGGTTCTGACGCCGAATGCGCTATCAGACGGTATCGATGAAGCACATCGATCACCACGCGTGGCGGGCTGAGTTGCGGCAGCGACGGTAAGCGGAGAGTTTGATGACGCTGATGGATTTTCGGGTTGATCTGGGGCAATTCGGTGGCCCGCTGGACCTGTTGCTGTATCTGGTGCGGCGACAGGAACTGGATATCTGCACCATTTCGCTGTCACGCATTACTCGCGACTTTCAGCAGTTTCTGGATGTACTGGAACTGCTTGACTACGACCTGCTGGGCGACTTCGTCGTGGTGGCCAGCACGCTGCTGGAAATCAAAAGTCGGGAGGTGCTGCCGAAGCCCGAAGAGGCGGTCGAAGAAGAGGTTGTGGAGGAAACCAGCAGCGACCTCATCGCGCAGCTGATGCAGTACAAGCGATACAAGGAAGCAGCCAGGTCACTGGACGACCGGGCGTCCGAATGGCTGGAACGATATCCGCGGCTCAGTGACGACCGGCCGGACGAAAAACGGGATCGTTCCATCGACCGGATTCGTGAAGTGGAACTCTGGGACCTGGTAAGTGCCCTGGCGAGGATTGTGCGTCTGCCCGAGGTGGCTCAGGAAACAAGCATCCGCATGGACGAGACGCCGATTTCGGTCCATCAGGACCGCATTCGCAAACGCCTCGCCACGGAAGAATCGGTCGCCTTCAGTTCATTTTTTGAGGGTGAGAAACTGCAGTCGCGGATCGTGGGCATCTTTCAGGCCATTCTGGAACTGATCCGCCACGAAGACTACCGAGCTCTGCAGCCGGAAATGTACGGCGAGATCTGGGTGCTGCCGCCGATCGCCGATCGTCCGCCAAAATAGTTGCATCCTTTCGCAGGACAGGGGAACATCGTTATCATTACCACACGTCCCGTGTACCCCTCGCCGGCCGCCGGCCCCGCTTTCCGGCAATGCAGAGATCGCTATGTGTCCTGTTTCTCGATTCACCTTCATTCTTCTTCTGACAACCACCTGCTGGGGCGTCTCACACGCTCAGGCGGCCGACCCACCGTCCGCCGGCGATATCGAATTCTTCGAAAAGAAGATCCGCCCGCTGCTGGCAGAACACTGCTTTTCGTGCCACTCGTCCGGCGCCAAAACAATTCATGGCAGCCTGCTGCTGGATTCTGCGGCCGCCCTGAGCAAGGGTGGTGACAGCGGACCCGCCGTGGTCCCGCACAAGCCTCAGGAAAGCCTGCTGATTTCTGCGCTGCACTACGACGGCGATTATCAGATGCCCCCGAAGGGCAGACTGCCGGACGCTGAAATCGCACTGCTGACCGAATGGGTGGAACGCGGAGCGCCCTTTCCCGCCGGCGACAAACCGGCAGAACGTCCCGACGGCAGCATCAACTTTGAGGCCGGACGCCGGTTCTGGTCGTTCCAGCCCGTCAGCGTTCAGCCGCTGCCGCCCGTCCAGCACGCATCGTGGCCGCTGCAGCGACTTGATCATTTTGTGCTGGCGGCCATGGAAGGACAGGGACTGTCGCCGTCGACCGAGGCTGACCGGGCAACGCTGCTCAGACGACTTTCTTTCGATCTGACCGGGCTGCCTCCAACGCCACAGGAAGTTCAGGACTTTCTGAACGATGATTCACCGGACGCCTGGCAGACACAGGTCGACCGACTGCTGAAGTCGCCCCACTTCGGCGAACGATGGGCACGTTTCTGGCTCGACCTGGCTCGTTACACCGACAAGACGGCGTCATGGCTCGACTCCACCGGCGAAGCATGGCTGTATCGCGACTGGGTGGTCGACGCCATGAATCAGGATATGCCGTACGATGATTTCATCCGACGACAGCTGGCCACGGACATGATGCAGGAAACCGGTCCCGAGGATATTCCGGCCCTGGGATTTATCGGTCTGAGTCCCAACTACTGGAAAGAACTGAAACTGCCGGCCGAAATCATCAAGGTCATCGTGGCTGATGAATGGGAAGAACGCGTGGACGCCGTTTCCCGCACCTTTCTGGGACTCACCGTCGCCTGCGCACGCTGCCACGATCATAAGTTTGACCCGATCAGCACCGAAGACTACTACGCCCTGGCCGGCGTCTTCGCCAGCTGCCGCATCGGTGAACGTCCGACCATCGCGGAAGAACTTTATCAGCCCGTCCGCAAGGCGAAGTCGGAAGTTGAAACCCTGCAGAAGGAACTGGCGAAGCTGAAGAAACAAAAGCCACTGCCTCAGCAGAAGATTGACGAACTGACAGCCCGGATCAGCGACATTCAGTCGGCGACACCCTGGTACGATGCCCGCGTCGCCACGGCCGTTCTGGAAGAATCACTGTACGTGAAGCGGGCCGGGGAACGAGCGGATCAGGGCACGAAACTGGATTATCAGCCGGGCCCTCAGGATCTGCACCTGTTCATTCGAGGAAATCCGAATCGCCTGGGCGATGTGGTCCCGCGACGTTTTCTGACCGTCCTGTCCGAAAATACACCGAAACCGTTCCGCAACGGCAGCGGACGACTGGAACTGGCTGACGCCATCACCAGGGAAGCCGCATCACTGACAGCGCGTGTCATTGTCAATCGTATCTGGGCTATCTACTTCGGGCGTGGCATCGTGACCACCCCCAGCAACTTCGGCCAACAGGGAGCACGACCGACTCATCCGGAACTGCTGGATGATCTGGCCGCCCGACTGATCGAACAAAACTGGTCACTGAAGCAGCTGCACCGTGAAATTGTCATGTCGGCCACCTACCGTCAGACCAGCCGAATCGAATCGGCCAACTCGAATACGGATCCGGAAAACCAATGGCTCTCACGGATGAACCGTCGGCGTCTGGAATTCGAACAGTGGCGCGATGCGATGCTGGCCGCGTCCGGACAACTGGATCTGACCATCGGAGGTGCCTCAGTCGCACTGGATGCCGCAGGCAATCATCGTCGCACGCTGTACGCCACCGTTCATCGCCGCGAAATGTCCAATGTGCTGCTGACGCACGATTTTCCGGCGCCAACCGCACACAGTGAACAGCGAGTCCATACCACCACGGCCCTGCAGGGACTTTATGCTTTGAATGGTCCTCTGTTGCAGGCTGAGGCCGATGCCCTGGTGAACCGCCTCCAGCAGGCCGCTACCGATGATACGGCCCGGATCCAACTGGCGTATACGCTGCTGTATGCCCGGGCACCGACGGAACAGGAAACGGCACTGGGGCTCAACTTTCTGGGCGACAGTGAAGGTGAGCAACGCGTGCAGTCGTGGCAGCAGTACGCTCACGCGCTGCTGGCTTCAAATGAAATGATGTTCGTGGACTGAAGTCAACAGTGTGACCACCAGACACGGCGCCGCTGACACCGCTTTACAGACACCGCTTTACAGACACGGCTTTACAGACACGGCGTCAAAGCACGACATCACAGTGGCTGACTGAAGACGATTGGCCGAGCAGACCTCATGAAGCTCGTACGCCAGTCGTAGCGAGTCCATTGGGCCGGCGTTGCCGCCTGCGGCCCACGGCACTGCCGGGTTCATCAGAGCCCGGTGGCGAAGCAACTGCGCCGGGCCACTCTGCATTCACAGAAAATCCGGTGTCTGTTGTCCAGACAGGACGCAACAAAAAAAGCAGCGCCGGACAAGCCGACACTGCTTTTGTGTTTGCGGATGGTGCGGACCGATTATCGGGACAGGAACGCCACCACCTGGTTGGCATCCACAATCAGACCGACATCGTCGAAGGTCGGAGTGGTGGTGACCACGGCAGACAGACCGCTTTCGTCGAAGCTGATCCACTCATTCTGCGGAGTCGTAATACCTTCGGTGACGTTCTTGTACAGCTTCTGCACGTTCGGACGATTTCGCAGAGTGATCACGTCACCGGGACGGACCAGAATGCCAGGCTTGTTGACGGTTCGGCCGTTCAGCTGGAAATGGCGATGCACAATTCCCTGTCGTGCCTGAGGACGCGTGGCGGCAAATCCGGCTCGGCGAACAACGTTGTCCAGACGACGTTCACAGATGATCAGCAGCAGTTCCCCGGTATTGCCCTTGATCCGGCGAGCTTTGTCGAAGTATCGATTCAGCTGGCGGTCACGCAGACCGTAGTAGAACTTGATCTTCTGCTTTTCAGCCAGACCCAGACCGTAGTTGGTTGGTTTCTTGCGACGCTTGTGCATGCCGGGCGGAAATTCCTTCCGCTCCAGTGCTTTGATCGCGCCATTTGATTCGTAAACATTGACACCCAACCGACGGTTGATGCGTCCCTTCGGACCTGTGTAACGACCCATTTCCTGAATGAACTCCAAAAACATTTTGTGGCTCTGTACCACCACGGCGCTACACACGCCGGGCCGTCAACTCTGACTGCAACAAGTCCGGAATCTTGTCCCGGGTGCAGCACCGACAGGCAGCTCGGAAAATCGTCCGAACATACGTACAGAGAAATCTGCTGACTCTGATTACCAGGCCACGCCCTTGAAACGAAGCGTCGTAGCCGTAAGTCAGGAAGCCGCATACAGTATCGTCGTGCGATCAAACGTTCAACAGCGCCCCCGCACCGGTCTGCCAGTTTTACCCCGAAACGCGGGCCAGTCCGATTCGGCTGCCGCCGGCACACAGCTGCGGCGTAGCGATATGGCCCTCCGCTGACGCCGCTCCTTCTGCTGTAACCACGGCCTGATGTCCGTACCTCTACCGCGGAAATTCCATGGCTTTTGCACCCTGGCGGTCACACCAGAGTTGCGTTGAAGCGCTTTTGAACGTCTGGCAAGCGGTAATTGTGGCGATTGCAAACCTTTCATAATTTCGGTTCCGCACGCCAAAATCGGGATTGACGATTGTGTATTAATTCTTATCTTTGGGAGTCAGGTCTGGTGTCTGTGTGACACAGACGCACGCACCAGTGGTCCGGGAAGAGTCTCTTGTTGTGACAGGGAGTCGGTCCCCCATTTCTTTTCTGATTCAGAGAGTTCAGTCCATGTCCTGAAGAATCCACCGTCTTCTGCGGTGGATGTGTTCCAATTCATCGCATCGAAAGGGATTCCCCATGAGCAACCGATTCCATACTTCGCAGATTCGCAGTCTGGCGGATTGCAACGAATTTCAGTACCTGTTGCTCGGGGACATTCTGGACCTGCTTGAAGAAACCCCGGACGAATCCACCAAGCGCTGGCTGCTGGAAGTGCTGAATGTACTGATCGACCTGATGCCCCGTGAGCGGCGACTGCACGAAGATGGCGGCGGCTACATGGTGGAAGTGCTGGAAGAATTTCCCGGCTGGAATCGTCAGGTTATGCGGATGCATCTGAAAAAGCTGCATCTGGACTACGCCCTGCGAGAACTCAGAAATCGTATTCGCGACGAAGCATCATGGGTTGCCGTGGCTGACCAGGTCAGCAGCGAACTGCGCGAATGGATGCAGCTGTTCAAGGACCTGCATCGCGCCGAAGCCTCGCTGATGCTGGACGCCATGCTGCTGGATATCGGTTCCGGCGACTGAACCCAAACGCCTGCACCAGCCCGTCCGGAACCCCCGTCGTAGCGGAAGCCGCCAGGGCTTTCGCTCACGGGCTCCTGCAGCAACCGAAGCTCTCGGTGAGCTCCGCTACGGTATCTGTTGCGGCGTCCGGGTCTGATTTCCCGCGTCCCCCAACCGCTTTGTCAGCCAGATTTCAAAATCCCGCCGTCGCGATTCCGGCGCGTTGGGTGTCGGAGGAAACTCCAGCGTGAGTTGATCCAGCTGGGCCGACGTCAGGCCGCGGGTACGCCACCAGTTACTGTCCGTGAAATCCACATCAACAATTCCGGCTCCGAACAGATTGGCCAGTGCGAGGTCAGCGTTCTTCAGAACGGCGGCTTCAAGATTCGCACCACTCAGATCTGCGCCCGTGAAGTCCGCGCCGGTCAGATCGGCCATGGCCAGAAACGCGTCTCCCATGCGGGCGGCGACGAACACTGCACCATGAGCCTTCGCCTGCTCAAGAGACACAGACAGCAACTCGGCGTTTCGGAAGTCCGTCTCCGTCAGCACAGACTTGAACAGCGTGGCGTTGCGAAGTTTGGCGTTCGAGAAGCTGGTTCGAGTCAAATCTGAGTTATCCAGACTCGCCTGATTCAGCACCGCTTCCCGTAAGTTGGCGTCAGTAAGGGTGCAGGAACGGAATCGCGCGGATTCCAGCTGTGCACCGGACAGATCCGCCCCTGTCAGATCGAGGCCGTCCAGCTGAGCACTTTGCCATTCGGTGTTACCGTCTGCGGCCAGCTGCAGAAAGTCTTCGACGCGCTGGCGAGGCGTATTGCCGCGATGACAGAGTTCCCAGAATGCGCGTTCGCGGCTTCGGGCGGCCATCTCACGCAGTTGTGAACTCAGCAGCCAGACATTGACCGTCACCATACCGGCCAGTGCCAGCATCAACACCAGCGTGCCGACCTGGAATCGGTCACGCTGGCGAAATCCGGCTGATGGAGCTGCCGTATCGACGGGTGCCGCTTCGACGGCGGCCTGCCGGTCAGTCATGGAACAATCCGCTTCGAAATAGTCGGGAGCTTCAGGAATACTTGAACAGACGCAGCATTCAGACCCAACGCAGATTATCATTCCGGCAGGTTGTGTCCTGCGAGAAGAAACAGACTCGGAATGGAAAAAAAAGAAATTCGCTCCTCCGCCGCCGGTCAGCCAGCGCAGAATGACGCGGCTTTGAAGCTCAACCGCGAAGATGCTGCAGCCAATGCTGCATCTCCGCCGCCGCGGACGCACAGCCCACCGACCGGCGGCCGCCGCTCACCGCGCACCGGGTTGTGGCGACTGCTGGCCGTGGCGGCGGGGCTGCTGCCGCTGGTCCTGCTGGAATTGACGCTCAGACTGCTGGGTGTCGCGGCCGCTCCGTCAGATCTGCACGACGGCTTCGGTAAAGTCATGCCGCTGTTTGAAGCCGTCGAAGCGTTGCCGGAAGGTGATCTCGAGGCAACCAGAGCTGGCGACAGCACCACGGTCGACACCTCGCCGGAACGCGTCTACCGCACCAGTCTGGCTAAAGAACGCTTTTTTGTGAGTCAGCAGTTTCCCGCAGTGAAGCCGGAGCGGGAATTCAGAATCTTCTGCCTTGGCGGTTCGACGGTGCAGGGCCGCCCCTATCGACCGGAAACGTCCTTCGCCACATGGCTGCAGCTGGAACTCACCGCGCTGGATCCATCCAGAACCTATCGAGCCGTGAACTGCGGCGGCATTTCATATGCCAGCTACCGCCTGCGTCCGGTGCTTCAGGAAGTACTGGGCCATGACCCCGATCTGATTATCCTGGCCACCGGTCATAATGAATTTCTGGAGGACCGTACCTATGCCGACCTGAAAACCCGATCGCCGGCCCGTATCCAGCTGGAGCGGGCGGCCGGCTCACTCAGAACGGTCATGGTGCTTCGACAGCTGGCAGGCGGAGCACCTCGCGTTGAACCCACCCAGGACACACCGACTGTTTCGGAAGAAGTCGAAGCGCGACTGGATGACAGCGATGGCTACGCGTCGTATCATCGCGATGACCAGTGGCGCCGCCGTGTCTGTCAGCAGTATGGCGACTCAGTTGCCGAAATGCTGCAGATGTGTCAGCGAGCCGATGTGCCGGTTGTCCTGGTGCGTCTGGGATCCAATCTGCGCGACTGCCCTCCCTTCAAATCAGAGCACCGCGCTGGACTTAGCGTCGACGATGAGCAGCAATGGCAGGCGTTGTTTGACCAGGCCGCCGCCGTGGCTCCGGATGATCCGGCGGCTGCGCTGGAAATCTATCGTGCCGCACAGCTGATCGACGACCAGTATCCGCTGCTGCATTTTCGAATGGCTCGCTGCCAGGACCAGCTGCGAAATTTTGACGCCGCCGCCGACGGCTATCGCATCGCGCTGGACGGCGACATCTGTCCGCTGCGCATGATCAGAGACCTCAGCCGCCAGCTGGACGAGCTGGCTCAGCAGCACAACATTCCTCTGGTCGACGCCGAAGCACTGATTGCAGCGAAGGCTCCGAATGGCATTCCCGGGTTCGAGTCCTACGTGGATCACGTGCACCCGAATATCGGAATGCACCAGCGGATCGGCAGCGCCATTGCCGCGACTCTGCAGGACATCGGACTCATACCATCAGGCAGTGTCTCCGGCCCGGAACGAAGACAGATTCTGCGCGCCCACATGGACAGTCTGGGGACCGCCTACTTCAGCAATGGCCGGCGGCGCATCGGATGGCTGGAAGGCTGGGCCCGCCGACATCGGCTGCTGGAAGAAACTCGACCGGCCGATTCCCGCGGCACAGTGGCCGCCGCCATTCGCCACGTCGAATTGCACGACTTTGACGAAGCCGGGCGCTACCTGCAGCAGGCCATTCACGCCGAAGCCGAAGCGGCAGCCAGCCTGCTGATCCATGCGGCAGAATTCTTCCGCCAGGGGCGGCGGCTGGAATCCGGCTGGCTGCTGGATCAGCTGTCGCGCGAACACTCGGCCGCTGGCCCTCCGGAAGGCATTGATGTCGCCCGGCTGATTCTTGCTGTCGATGACGGGCGTCCGGACGACATTCGAGCCGTCTGGACTGAGCATTCGCCCGACCAGTGGCAGGTTCTGCAGAAACAGGCCCCGGCCGCATGGGGCTCACAGATGCCGGATGTCGTCCACGACGCGGCCACGGCTGTCGGGTCGGAATAAGCCGTTGCGTCCGGGCGGTGCACGGAATTCCGGAATCCGCGGCTCTCTCAGCTTGACGATTTCCGGAAACGTGATTGAATACCGCGCGCCCGGCTGCCGATAACTGCTGCTGCCGACGGCCTGGTGCGGACACCTGATCATCATCGTTGAACTGACAGCTGAAGTGGACCATAAACGGGCGGCGTCTGCCGCCTTTGAGTAATCTGAATGCACATTGGACTGACGTACGACCTGCGGGACCAGTACCTGGCCGCCGGTCACAGCGAAGAAGACACGGCGGAATTTGATCGACCGGAAACGATTGACGCCATTGAACACACGCTGCAGGCGCTGGGGCATCAGACCGACCGCATCGGACAGGTCAGAACCCTGGTCGGACGACTGGCCTGCGGTGACCGCTGGGATCTGGTGTTCAACATCAGTGCAGGCCTGAGCGGACCGGGACGGGAAGCTCAGATACCCGCCGTTCTGGAAGCCTACGATATCCCGTGCACCTTTTCAGACGCGAGCGTCATGGCGGTTTGTCTGAACAAATCCATGACCAAGCATGTGGTGCGCGGCGCCAGCCTGCCGACACCACGCAGCGTTGTGATCCGTTGCAGTGACGACCTTGACACCCAGCCCGCCGTTGAAGCACTGCGGTTTCCGCTGTTTGTCAAACCGATTGCCGAGGGCAGTGGCAAGGGCATTTCGTCCACGTCACGGGTCAGCCACCGGGACGAACTGAGATCTGTCTGCCAGCAGCTGCTGAAGCGTTTTCATCAGCCTGTGCTGGTGGAAGAATTTCTTCCCGGTCGAGAACTCGCCGTCGGCCTGCTGGGAACCGGCCCGGAGGCTCGCGTGCTGGGAACACTGGAAATTGTCCTCAGCGATGAAGCAGAACCCGACGCCGTCACCTACCTGAACAGAGAACGCGGCGCCGAAATGGTCGAATACCGACTTGTCAGTGCTGAGACGGATCATGAGGTCCGGAAAGCGGAAGAAATTGCGCTGGCCGCATGGCAGTCTCTGGGATGCCGGGATGCCGGAGTCATCGACCTTCGCAGTGATGCCAAAGGCTGCCCCCAGTTTCTGGAAGCAAATCCGCTGGCCGGACTGGATCCGTCACGCTCCGGGCTGCCGCTGCTGGCGACGGCTCTGCAGATGACCTATCGACAATTGATTCAGCAATTGATCAATTCCGCCGCGAAGCGATGCACGGCCGCGCATCAGAAACAATGCCGGTGACTGTCGACAGCGGCAGCCCGACGTGAAGGAAATGAAAGCTGACATTCGGCTCGAAACGCCCCGATAGCCGTTCCCCTCGACTGGTCGTCATTTTTGCCATGCAATATTGACAGCCCACGAGCGTAGGATATCCTCAGCAAGGACCGGACCGCAGGATCGGTGGCGTTAAGGATCAAACGGAAAATCACGGTCGTGTCGAAACGTGGCGCAAGCTTCCAGCTTGCGTTGTTCTGCATCACAGGCTGAAAGCCTGCGCCACCTGTTTTCCGTTCGGTCCTGAGATGGTGGCCCCATAGATCTTCGGTTTTCCGGACGATCTCTGCCATGGATTCGGTCAGCTTCGATTGGGAAAGGAATTCCGCCGTTGAGTCGTGCTTCTTTTCGTACTCACGTTCTGCTGCCCTATGGATTCGCCATCCTGTGTACAGTGATTGCGACATGGCTGCGGTGTGCGTTGACGCCTCTGGTTGGTGATCGAGTCCCCTTTGGCTGCTTTTTTGGTTCTGTCATCGTCAGCGCCTGGGTGGGCGGAGTCGGCCCGGCCATTGTCTCGCTGGCCCTGGGAATCGTCTGCGCCGCACATTTTATTATTCCGCCGGAAGGATCGCTGCTGGTCCAGAGCCCGTCCGATCTGTTTTCGCTCACTATCTACTTTCTGGTGGGTGTCGCCTCCATCGGACTTTTCTTTCAGGTCGCGAGCCGGACTCAGGACGCAGAACGCCAGCTGGAGGAAAATCGGCGATTGTCAGAGGCACTGCAGCTGACCGATCGACGCAAGGACGAATTTCTGGCCATGCTGGCCCATGAACTGCGAAACCCGCTGGCTCCGATCAGATCCGGGCTGGCCCTGCTGTGCCGGATGTGCGATGCAGACTCCCGTGCCGTGGAACTGACGGCCGTGCTGAACCGACAGATCAGCCATATCAGCTATATTGTCAACGACCTGCTGGACGTATCCCGGTTCATCCGCGATGAACTGACGCTGTCCTGCGAAGTACTTGATATCCGCACGGTGGTGAACGACGCCCGCGATGCCGTGACGGGCGAAATGAAATCCAAAAAGCACCGCTTCAATGTCACCGTCGCAGACTCGTCCGCCCTTGTGCTTGGTGACCGGGTGCGGTTGGTGCAGATCCTGACCAACCTGCTGCTGAATGCCGCCAAATATACTCCGGAAGGCGGCCGCATTCAGCTGTTCACCCACGCTACTCAGGACACCGTTCAACTGGAAGTCCGGGACAATGGCATCGGTATCGATCCGGATTGCCAGCCTCGGGTGTTCGAACTGTTCGCCCAGCTGAATCCGGTGGCGACCCGGGAACAGGGAGGACTGGGGCTGGGACTCGCCATTGTGCGGGCACTGACGGAAAAACACGGGGGAACGGTCACGGTTGCCAGTGAAGGTCGCGGACTCGGTTCGCAGTTCGTGGTGGAACTGCCACGCCACCATGAAACGGAAGCTTCGCCGATGCACGATCACGATGACATTCGCGATATGGCCGAAAACGATACTTCCGATGCCGACAGCGGTTCGCCTGAAACAGCACCGGCGCCGCTGGTCGTGTACATCGTGGACGACAACCAGGACGCCTCCGTCACCATGGCCATGCTGCTGCAGCTGGACGGTTATGAAGTGCACTGTTTCGATGACGGACCGACCGCCATTCAGGCCGTTTCGGATAGTCCACCGGATGCCATCCTGCTGGACATCGGCCTTCCGGGCATGGATGGCTATGAGGTTGCTCGCCGCATTCGCCGACTGCGGCACGGGGCCGACATTTTGATTCTGGCCTGCACGGGGTGGGGCAGTCCGACTGACATCCAGAATTCTGTCGACGCCGGCATCGATGAACACCTTGTCAAGCCGGTCGACCCGCCAAGAATCTCCGCCCTGCTGGCCCAGCTGACACAACACGCGGCCTGATGGTCAAACAGACCACGCTGACGGACTGCTGTCGACTTTAGGAGCGTCCGGTGAATGATTGTCGGCTTTCGCTCCGCGAATGAACGCCCTTTCGCGGAGCGAAAGGCGACCAACCAGTCAGTTATTGATCGACCGCTTCCTGGCCAGACAGCAGACGACGGAACGTTCGGCAGGTAAAGCTCGCAGACAGATCGGCCGCCCAGCGGGAACCCTTGAATCGCGACCAAAATGCCCCATCCATATTGTGCCTCGCTGTGTCCGTCCCTAGCATGACGCTTCCGGAAGAGTTTGCTGGTCTGGTGACCGCCGCGGTCTTCAAAACCGTTGAGTGGTGTTAACGCATCACTGGTGGGTTCGATTCCCATCCTCTTCCGCTTCGGGTGGCAGGCGGCTGGCGAGGTAGCTGCCGAAGTCAACGAATCCGCCGGGAAAAGACTGGTATTTCGCCACTTCCCGCTGGAGTCACTCTGATCCCGCAGTCTTACCAATTCTCGCCAGTTCCTCTGGTGCGCGCGTCGGAAAGCGCGTCGGATTTTCCGCTTTTGTGCCAGGGTGGTGTACAGAATCCGGCGTAAGGGTAGGGGCGATCGTTGGGCATGAAGCCGCCTGTTCTCGGAAGTCTTCCATTTCCTGAATGTAGTGGGTTTCGGTAATCTCTTCCGTGTTCCCCATCCAGGCGCAGACGGTTCCCCGTGGGTAGAACTGTTCGAGGATCGTTTGCCGGGTCGATCGAAGGTTTTGAAAGATCCTGGGCCGGGGTTCGATCTTCGCTTTGCTGCAGAGGTGGTACATCTGGTTCCGGACGTTGGCTTCGCTGTGTAGCCGACGTTGCCTGATCTCAAAGTCATCAGGCCCGATCAGGGCTACCGTGCAAACCCCGATACGTTAGTGACGCGGCACAGACAATCCTGGAACTGTCGCGACTCATTGCTGACGAATACAATGGCGAGCCGCAAGCATGAATGAAACATCGCTGAGTTTACTCAATTGTCTCCGGCGCTCCCCCGATTCCGAAAGCTGGGATCGGCTGGTTCAGCTTTATTCACCGCTCATCAAAGCCTGGTTGCGACGGTATGAGGTGCAACCCAACGATGCGGACGACCTGGTGCAGGAGGTTCTGCTGGCCGTCTCCAGGGATCTCAGCAAATTCGAGCATGCCGGGCAGGCGGGTGCGTTTCGCGGTTGGCTCAAGGCGATCCTGGTGAATCGGCTGCGCAAATTCTGGCGCGCCAGAGACCGTCATCCACAAGCCCGCGGCGACTCAGACATCGACGCCAGGCTGGCACAATTGGAGGACGAGACCAGCGAAATGAGCCTGATCTGGAATCGTGAGCACGACCAGTACGTGCTGCGACAACTGCTGGCTCTTGCCGAGCCTCACTTCGAGCCCGCCACGTGGACGGCGTTCTGCCGCGTGGCACTGGACGGGAAAAAGCCCGACGTTGTCGCCGAGGAAATGGCAATCTCACTAAATGCCGTGTGCCTCGCTAAGTCCCGTGTTCTCAGGCGTTTGCGCCAGGAATCTGAAGGTCTGGTCGAGTCCGCTTCGGGATTTTTCGCAAATAGCTGACAGGAATTCGCGCGATCGGGTCTTGGTAGTTAGCAGCAAGGGGGCGATTTGACCGCGATCCCTGGCAACCAGAGTCGATAACCACATTTCCACGAGATCGCCATGTCCGAACCGTCGCTCCACCCAACCCCGGAAGAGTTAAGTGCATACAGCCTGGGGCAATTGCCACAGGAACGTGCGGTCGCTATCGACAGTCACATCAGCGAGTGCCAACCGTGCTGCGAAACGATCGTCGGTCTGTCATCCGATGACACGTTTGTCGGCCTTCTGAAAGAAGCGCGGCAGTTACCGGTCGATCAGACCCTGGATGACGAAAGTCAGGTCGCTCGATCGTCTTCTTCTCGCAGAGACATTCCTCCCGAGTTGGCCGAGCATCCTCGGTACGAGATTGTCAGGCTGATTGGCAAAGGAGGCATGGGGGACGTCTACGAGGCCATTCATCGCAAAATGGAACGCAGGGTGGCGCTGAAGGTCATCAACCGCGAACTGTTCCAGAAGTCCGAAGCGGTGAATCGATTTCACCGTGAAGTGAAGACCGCTGCTCAGCTCTCGCATCCCAACATCGTGACTTCGCATGACGCGGACCAGGCCGGTGAACAACACTTCATGGTGATGGAATACGTTGATGGAATTGACCTGTCCCACGTCGTCAAAGATCGAGGTGCATTACCCATCGCCGAGGCGTGTGACTATATCCGGCAGGCTGCGATCGGATTGCAGCACGCTCACGAACGCGGCATGGTGCATCGCGATATCAAGCCGCACAATTTGATGGTGACCGCGGATGGCACGATCAAGATCCTCGATTTCGGCCTCGCGTCAATCGCACCTGAAGCGGTCCAGGCCTCCGACGCTGTTGCATCGCGCTCTGACTTAACCGCAGCCGGCGCGATCATGGGGACTCCCGACTTCATTTCGCCCGAGCAAGCCGAAGATGCTCATCAAGTCGATATTCGCAGCGACATCTACAGCCTCGGAGCGACCCTCTACTACTTGTTGTCTGGCCGAGTGCCGTTTGACGATGGCAGCGTCATGCACAAACTCAAGAGTCATTCACAAGTTGAACCCGCCCCGTTGGATTCAGTGCGTGACGACGTGCCCGAAGAGCTTGTGGCCATCGCGTCCAGGATGATGGCCAAGGATGCCGATGCGCGGTATCTCACGCCGAAGGAGGTTGCAGAAGCGTTAGAGGCGTTCCTGCGAACGTGGCAACCGGGTGAGGAAAATACGCCTCGACAAGGTGCCTCAAATGGTGGAAACGATTCCGGTACAGGCGGGCAAAAACACCTGCCTGACGATTCGAATCCCAGCCGGCTGCCTATGGTGGCGAAATGGCTGCTCTACAGTTCGCTAATTCCCATCGGGCTCCTCGTCCTGAACGAGTTTGTGCCCCTGGGAATATTCAGCGACGAAATTGATTGGTTCTGGTATTGCGTGCTCACATCGATTGCCCTGTCCACTATCGGCGGCGTCGTGGCAGGTGTACACCACGCACAGATCATCAATCGTGACGATCAGCGCAAGAACGGGATGACGACGGGACAAACCGCCCTGATGATCCTCATCTTAGCCATTTCTGCCTTTGGTATCTTAAACCACATGAGCGACGGTAAGGGGCACATCGAGGTCACGCCGCAGTCTGATCACATGACTCTGGGGACACACTCCCTGACGATCGTTGATACTTCCGGCAAGAAGCCGCTGGGCGGAACATCCAGTACCCATCAGAACGATGCCACCGGAATCACAACCCATTCCTTCAAGAGTGCCAACGGTCGATACAGCATCACGCTGGTTGACAAGGTTCTGACAGTCAACGGCAAAAAATACACGCTCGAGAATCCGACCGACGCGATTCGTATCGTGGACGACCGAGTTGAAATCACGCAAGTTACGTCGCTACCGGATGGTGTCCGCGAGCATCCTGCCGACGGCAATCAACCGGTGACTGCCTCAGCATTGACCAGCCAGCCCGAACTCAAAGTCACCGACAAGACGGTCAACAAGGGCACGTCTGGGCTGCCGAGTGTGTATGACTGGAACTTCAAGGGCCGTGACGTCGGTGATCTGAAGGTGCGATTACTACTCGCTCAGAATGGAAAGACCGAAGTCATGCAGGAATTCGATTTCGAAGAGCTTCCGGCTGATTTCGCCAATAAGGTTCGCCTCGAAGTTAAAGATGCTGCGAGAAGTCCGAAAGGACGTAGGGTGAACGCGGTTCTTTTTGTCGAATCTCCTGTCCCTTCGAGTAGTGCAACTGTCAATGAAGACAAAGGGCTCTCGATCGACGTCGAAGCCCCCTTCAGTAACAAGATAGAACGATCCGATCTGGAACCAATCGAGCCCGGGCAGACAGAATTGCTGCTCGCCTTGAGCTACTGGAAAGGGGACATGACCCACGACCTCTCGATGGAGTCGATGACCGCAGCGACAAAGGACGGCAATGTCACATTCCTGTTCGTCACACTCGACTGGTCGCCAACGTTCGTACCCACCATTAATGGCAAAGACACAGAGCAAATCCTCAAACAGATGACAAAAACGTACGCCGAGTGCAAATCCTACCGCGATTCAGGCGTCATCAAGTCGGTGATCTTTAAGGACACTGACTCAGCTGAAGTCATTATAGAGCATTCGTTTATCACAGTGTTTGTACGTCCCGACCGGTTTCGATTCGAAATCATGGACGAGTATGATGATGAGTTGCTGATCTCTCTCGACGGGGAAGACGTGCAAACCTCGTGGGACATTGAACCGGGATTCCCAAAACCGGAGTCACTCGAGCTCGCCATGGCTCAAGCGGTTGGTTTCACTGGGGGTGATGTCGGTCGAATTCCCGCCCTGCTCATGCCAAAACAACTTGACGGTTGGGTCGACTTGGACCTCATTGACCCGATACAGATCGAGGACGGCAAGCTTCAGAATGTTGAGTGCTTTCGTTTGCAATACAACTTCCGCGACGAGCAAATCACACTTTGGATCGATAAGCAGTCCCATCTCGTACGACGGATTGACGAATGGCGCAAGTCGGACGACGTTAGCATCGAGCGGACGACGACCTACGATCCAACGATCGATGGCAAGATCACAGACGAGATGCTCGAATTTGATCCGCCTGCTCCGCGAGCCGCCGATGTTAGTGCGAACATGCTACCAGGATCAGACCTCGGCAGCAAAGATTCTCCGACTCACATGGCTCAAGAACAAGATGCTGATGCCGCCACCCATAAAGCTGGTCAGCAGCGGTCAGACAATCAGTTTGACATGCCGCTGTGCTGGTGCCCCGCTGGAGAATTTAAGATGGGTAGAAAGCAGCTACCCGTGACACTGACCCGGGGCTTCTGGATGGGGAAATACGAGGTGACGCAGGAGCAGTATGAAGCGTTGATGGGCGAAAATCCGAGCGAGAACAAAGGCGAATCCCTGCCGGTTGAGAAGGTGGAGTGGACCAAGGCCAGGAAGTTCTGCCAGAAGTTCACGGAGCTTGAACGCAAAGCGGGTCGCTTGCCTAAGGGTTGGGAATATCGACTACCGACCGAGGCTCAGTGGGAGTATGCGTGCCGGGCAGGCACGACCCTAATCTGGGACGATGAGAAAGAATTGGTGTACCCGTCCACGTTTGGAGACGATCTCAGTGAGCTGGGAGACTACGCTTGGTATAGCGAAAACTCCGACGGCGCGCCGCACCCAGGCGGCCAGAAAAAGCCGAACGCGTGGGGGCTGTGTGATATGCATGGGAACGTGAGCGAGTGGGTCCGGGACGCCTGGCAAAGCAAACTCACTGGAGGGAAGGATCCGGAAGTAGACGTTTCGTTCCCCATTCATGCACGTCGCGGGGGTGACTGGCTCAGCTACGCGGAACCTTGTGGTTCGCCGTTCATCCGGGGTTTTGTCGTTGGCGGTCGCGAGGTACCACACATGATGGGCTTCCGCATCGCACTTGTTTCGGTCGGTAATTCCAGCGACAGTGCGGCCACCGATCACACACAACTCCAGGGAGATTGGGAAACTGTGTCTCTCACCGAAAGCGGAAAAACTCTTTCCGCCGAGGACGGATTCGGTGGCCTCCTGCTGCAGATCAAGAACGACACATTTATCCTCACGGAAAAGCAGCCGAACGGTGAGATGAACGAGATCGACACCGGCCGGATCGAGATTAACAACACAACGACCCCCAAAACCATTGACTTCATTGGCCGTGCCGAACGACGTCCTGGCATCTACGAGCTTCGAGACGGTGTGCTGAAAATCTGCGTGGTCGAACAAGGAGGGGCAGATGCCCCTGTCGATGAAAGCATCCCCGGATCGAAAGCCTTGCAGCGCCCCACGACGTTTGAATCTCCGGCTGACAGCAATGTGATACTTGTGGAGTTCCGTCCGATGGCAGCGAACGAGTTTCAGACTGTTTCGCAGTTATTGCGTAAAGTCGATCAACCTGGGCGTGGCAGTCAAGTGGCGATCAACGAATTGCTCCGCCGCGAAGACGAAGGCCTGTTGGACAGCGATCAATTAAACGACCTGATTGAAGTAATCCTCAAACACCAAACCGACCGGGAACGCTCCTGGCGGACCGGGATGGGCGACCTGATCGAAAAACGCTGGGTCGATGGCAAGCTGGATCGTGACATCTGGGAAAAATACACCGCACAGCTCCTCGTCGACATCTGCGAACTCAAGGTCCGGCCGCGGATCGTGATCGGCTCACCCAGTGGTGTGCTTGTTCAGCGGAACTTTCGGGACTTGCGGTGCGGAAGCGGCAAGTACATCGAGTTTCTGCTTCGAGAGACCAACGGGGTTACCCGTGTCGGTTCCACGATCGTGGGGCGTGTCGACCTTGCCGGGACCACACAGATCGGGCACGACAACAGTGAGACGTCTTCGGCCAATTCAAGTGCCCTCACCGAGCAACAGTGGCAGCCCATCAAGCCTGGGAAACAAAAGATCACCTTCGATGTCGAGTTGGCCATCCTGGAATCCGTCGGCCCGGAGGCGAGTGAGGGGTTAGACGTCTTCGCTTCTCGGAAGGCCACCTTCAAGACAGAGGCGACATTCCTGCCGGCAGGCCAGTCGACGGTCAAGCTCAACGTGGACCCAGCAATGAAGCACGAGGTCGAACGCGCCATTACGCTCAAGCGTGTTGAGACGGGCCCGATCTCACAGCCGACGAACAGTGAGCAGCACTTTGCGAGAGTCGTACTCGCCGTCCAGCCACGGCCGATCGACAACATCTTCACCATCGTCCTGAGGGATGGTGAGACTGAGTACGACGCTGGATCGTACGCTCACATAATCGCGGCGGGAGATGGAAACGTCCACCGCATCAACATGGCGGGCATCGCAGGCGACCTGAGCGGCAAACGTATCGACGTGATCCTTCGGCCAGCCCCTGACGAGGCCGAGAGATCAATCGACCTTTTCGAGATCTGGGGCGAAGAAATAGTCTTCGAGGACGTGCTGGTTCAGTAGAAACAGCAGAGACGATCAGGAACAGCAAGCCGTGGGCCTTGGTCGAGTTGAGATGGAAGTCGAGCCCTGACCACACGCGATGAAACCAAATGAGGAGTACACAATGCACTTAGTTGGACAGCGCCACTTCTTACAAAACGCCAGTGTTTTCGCAACCCGAAGCGCCAGCGAGGAACTTAACGTAACTCATTTCCTCGCTGGCGCTTCGGGTTACTATCGGCAGAAAACTAACGCTGTCCAATCAGGCAGGCAGAAAAACCTGCACGGTAAGATCATGAGCAAACAACTGGAAGGCTTCATGAACTTCGGTCACGCATGGCGAGCGAATGGCCCACAGTTTGTGATTTGGTTTCCTCCGGGGACGATACCAAGAATCGACCTGAGTCATGAAAAGGGCACCCTGTAAGTTCTCATCGTCGACGAGGAAACAGGTGCACTGCTTCTACAGCGTGAACACATTCAATGTGGTGGCACGGTACTCCTGCCAGATCCGGGCGACGAGCGCGGAAGCCTCTACTGGCTCCGATCTGTCCAGTCGCCTGATAAAGAGACGCATTCCGAAGGAAACGGACATGACCGGTAGCGATAAGCAACAAACGACCAACGAACCGCACCGTTCGTTCGTAGTCAGCGACTTTTCGATGCGAGACATTCCTTTCACGCTGCTGGCATTCAGCGTTTTCAGTGTCGCCAGCAGCGTGATGGGACTGGTAGTGGAATCGTTGACATCTTTCTGGCGGGGTTTTCTGTTTGGGATCGCCGCCGCGATGGCTGGGGTCATCGGGCTGTCGCAGATTCCAGGTCCCAGGGTCGAGAAAAAGTAGACCATTCACAACTTAGGTGAGAGATTCCGCATGAGCGCAAGCAAAAGAATGAAGGTCACGGTCTTCGCGGGCGCCGGCATTACCATCGCTGGCATCGTCCTGCGTTATTCTGCCGAGTGGATCCTGACACGGCAGAGGGGGCCAGGTTGGACTTCCGTCGACGAAGCAGCCCGCGATCAACTCCACCAGGATGCTCGGCTGGTTTTTGTCTTCGGTGTCAGCCTGATGCTGCTGGCATGTCACCGATGGCTCTGGTCGACAGACACGGAAGCGGATGTTGAGAACAATTGATATGCATTTACGAATCATCTCAATCGCAATTGCGTCAACGTTTCTTGCAGGTGTGGCAGCCTGGTTCGTTGCTCGCTTTTGGACGTTCGGTCATTACTCCTGGCTTTCGATCGCTTTCGGTTCCGCCCTGGCGATTCTCGTGGTTCGAGGGAGCGTGTTTTATCGCTGGTTTGCGGTCGCGATCAGTGCCGGTCTGGCCTACCGTTCTTTTACGCTCTTTCTCTATTTGAATTCCAAAGGCATTCCGGGAGAAGCATATCTCTTTCCCGGAGTCGCTTTCTCTGTTTGTTCGGTAGCACTGTTTGCCTTTCTGCTCATCAGTCATCAGCGGAAACAGGAAACCATAGAGTAATGCGTTCAAGCCTGGAATCATTCACATACATTTGACTCACAGCGACCATTCCAGGCAACGTTTGCAGAAAGATACATGAACAGTTCATTACGACTTGCATACTGGCCAGTGGCCGTCAGTGGTTTCCTTCTTGTGAGTACAAGTCTGCTGCACGTTCAGGGTGAACCGGCCAAACCGGAAGGAACACAGGAAAAGGTCGCTCTGGAGAACGGGCGGAACGAACTGGATCAGGTGCTGGAAGATGCGGAGGAGGGACAGCTTACCTACAGCCCCGACAAGAAACTGTTGGCCCATCTGGGTCGACACGTGGTCACGGTCTGGTCCGTCGAGGAAAGACGGAAACTGCATCGGTTTGTTCTCGACGGGAGGCCGCTGGCGGCCGCCTTCAGTCCCGATGGCGGGAGCCTGGTGACGGCAGACGGTGAAGGGAATCTTGAATATCGCTCAACCATCAAGTTGTGGAGTCTCGCCACGGGAGAGGGCCGGTTGATCGCTCAATTCCTGGGGGTCCCTACCCACTTCGCGTTCAGCCCGGACGGGAACCGCCTGGCTGCAGCCTCGAATCTCAACGTAATCGGATCGATTACCAGGAACCCTGGAGGTGGGGGCGCTGCAGATCGAGTCCAAACGGGTGGCAGCATTCATGTCTGGCAGGTATCCAACGGAGACGAACTGCTGAAAGTCGATATCGAACTGCCGGAATACACCGCGAAGACGATACAGACGAAGCGTGACTTTGCCGACGAGCCTGATAGCAATAGGGCCAAGGCGGCAAAGGATGCCCTGGTGGCCGCCTACGAGGAAGCGGTCCGCAAACGCGTGCCCTACCGTCTGAATTTCAGTCCGGACGGCCAGCGATTGATTGGGGTGTCGAAGTCGGGAAACGAGACCCTCTTCGATTCCGGAACCGGGAAGTCTCTTCGGCCGGTATCGCCTGTCGAATAAGTCGGCGATGACCACCTCGCCACTGCTCCGGAGTCGAAATCGGAGGAAAGAGAAACCTGACCCGAAAACGATGGTGCGACATGAACAGACGAGACGACATTCAGATGCTGATTCCAGAAACTCACCGCGATCTGATCGAGGCGGTGCCGCGTGGATTTTCGAGATCTGCCGTTACCGCCGCACTCCTAATGGGGGCGTTGGTTGGATCACTGTGGACCTATGTCGTGCCACAATGGCTGGCTGTCGCCCTCCTCGCCATTCTCTTCGTGGCTCACCTGCTCTACAAACGCCATAGTGACAAGGTTTTCGACGAACGAATTGCTGCTCTTGAAACGCGCGGATTACATTGGGAGACGAACGAGGAATCATAACTTGGAGATTGCCATTTCGTTCGGCGACGAAGGGGTGCCGCAAAGGGTAGTCAGATGGAAAGGTTGGAAACGACGATCATATGGATCACGCTCGGCATGGCGGCCGTACTTGTCGGCTTGTATACCGCCAGGTATCGGAAATCGCGGAGCACGCATAACTTGATCATGGTGATCGGACATGTGTTGCTCGCCGCAACCATAGTGGCGCTACTGGCGATCCGTTGCTCAAAGTAAGGGTATATAAGTCGCCGAACGCTATCTCGATAAACAAACACGAAACCATCGTGACGTGGGAGGGAGTTGCACATGAGAGTCATTTTTCGAGGAGCCGGATGGCTCACGCTTGTATTTGATGCGTACCTTCTGCTCGCGCTGTTGGCGAGCAACAGGATGAAGCTTGTCTCCCAACACGTTGTCATGCTGCACATTCTACTTGCCAGACCATTGGAAGTGCGGTAACGCTGATGACATGACAGTCATTGCAGTTACCAACAGTAAAGGCGGAGTCGGCAAATCCACGCTGGCCGTGCATCTGGCCGTTTGGCTCCATGAGCAGGGCCACCGCGTGATCCTCGCTGACTGCGACACACAGCACAGTTCATCCGAGTGGATCAAAGAAGCCTGCCGGGATGTCGAGGCTGTTTGTCTTGAAAGTCCTGACGAGATCATCGACGAACTGCCTCAACTGGCAAAGGATGTCGACTACGTCATCGCCGACGGACCGGGCAGCAACACCGAAACCAGCCGAACCCTGCTGCTGTTCGCCGATCTGGCTATCTTTCCCTGTAAGGCATCCATGCTCGAAGCCCGTGCCCTTGCCAAAGCCACCAAAGTGCTCCAACAGGCACGTACCGTGAACCCGGGGAGACCAACGGCCGTGATCGTATTGAGCATGGTCGGCCGCAAATACCGACTCACGCAGGACATGGTCGAGGCAGCAAAGGCGTTGAATATGCCACTGGCTGACACGCCCATGGTGCTGCGGCAAATCTATGCCGACGCTCCCGGTCAGGGAGCCGTCGTCTGGCAACTCGGCGCGCGTGCCCGAGAAGCAACGAAAGAAGTCCGTCGCCTCTTTACTGAGATCGTGCCGGAAGCAAAGACCACGAAAGCGAAACCACGCAAACCAAAACGCAAGAAGAAGGAGGCCGCATGACGGAAC
>JAVKCM010000144.1:0-8602 GCA_040222735.1 Fuerstiella sp.
TCCGACCAGACAGTTGTCCCGCCTCGGTCCCAGGCTCCACCTGGGACCGCATGCCCTTCGCACGGAGCCCGAACTGTGCGCAGGACCCACGTTCGAATTGTGGCGGCGTTTGGTTCGTGGCAGTGGGGTGGATGAAGTGGCATGGGTGTTGCAACCACAGTCGCGGCTTTGCCGCGAAGTGCCGCCCGGCAGGCGGCACCTACAGTAGGTCCTGCCTGCCGGGCTGGACCTTCGCACGGAGCCCGAACTGTGCGCAGGACCCACGTTCGAATTGTGGGGCGTTGGGTTGGTGGCAGTGGGGTGGATGAAGTGGCATGGGTGTTGCAACCACAGTCGCGGCTTTGCCGCGAAGTGCCGCCCGGCAGGCGGCACCTACAGCAGGTGCACGAACCGTTGGTGCTCTTTCGCGAGGGAGAAACGATCGAGTCACTCCGAATGCTGGCCAGTAATTGGCGTCACATCCCGAGCGAAAGGCGACAATAATTGACCGGACACTCCTTACTTCCGTCGCTGTATCTGGATGACTCAATGAAATCACTGGTAATGATTGCCATTCTGGCGCTGACGTTTCAGGCCACTGCTGTCGCCTCGGAACAGCCGAACATCCTGCTGATCATGGCGGATGATATCGGCATCGAAGGGCTCGGCTGCTACGGCGGCACGTCCTACCGCACGCCGCACCTGGATCGGATGGCGGCCGAGGGGCTGCGGTTTACACACGCGTATTCACAGCCGCTGTGCACGCCGACGCGCGTGCAGATCATGACAGGAAAGTACAACCACCGAAACTGAAAGTACTTCGGCATTCTGGATCCGGAAGAGCGAACGTTCGGGCACCACCTGAAAGCCGCCGGCTACGCCACCGGCATCTTCGGCAAGTGGCAGCTGCAATCTTACGACCCACCGGATCTGCCAAATGCTGACGCACGCCGCGGTACCGGAATGCATCCCAAAGACGCTGGCTTCGATGAATTTGCTCTGTTTCACGCCCTGCATACAGAAGACAAGGGTTCCCGCTACGCGAATCCCACGATGCTGGAAGGCTCGGCCGGAAGCGATGGCGAACTCAGACCGTGTGTTGTCTTCATCCACGGCGGCGGCTGGAGCGGTCATCCGCGGATGCTGGCCGCTCAAAGTGCTTATCTGCAGCGCCGCGGCTACACCACGGTTTCGATTCACTTCCGCGCACCATCCGGCCGGCTGACGCCAAAAGACACTTTAAGAGACGCTCGAACCGCCTATCGCTGGATCATCGAACATGCGCATGACCTTCACATCGATCCGGACCGCGTTGTGGTTTCCGGCGGATCCGCGGGCGGACACCTGTCGCTGGCACTCAGCACGATCGCGCTGGACGATGACCCGATCATCCAGCACCCGCCACGAGGTTATGTACTGTTCAATCCGGTCATCGACCTGGTGGACGGCTGGAGCAGCGGGCGAAAAAAATGTGAGAAAGCCGGCACCGATCCTGAAAGCTTCTCGCCGGCACATCACGTTCGCCCCGGCCTGCCGCCGACACTCGTGCTGAGCGGCAGTGCCGATCCGTTGATCACGCCCGCTCAGATCAAAGCCTTTCAGAAACGCATGCAGCAGGCGGGCAACCGCTGCGAATTCATCGAATACCCCGGAGCCGGCCACGGCTTCTTCAACTGCGGTCGAGAACGCAACCAGTACTTCCAGTGGACCATGTGGGCATTCGAAGACTTTCTCACAGGAAGTCCCGAGCGACAATGGCGCGGTGTCTTTTCCCAGTGATCCATTGTGGTCACCGAAGCAGACGCAGACGATACCGACCGCGCATAAAAGAAGCCGGAGAAGGCAGCGGCCCTGTCCGGCTCTTCGATGTTGATTCTGCTGAGGGCCTGGTCTGCGACCACGGGTTAAGCACTTCCGTGGCCACACGCCTGGCAAATCACTAGTCCTCAGAAACGTAGGGCAGCAGTCCGATAAAGCGAGCTCGCAACACGGCCGTGCGGACGGCACGCTGGTAGAGAGCGGAAGTTCCGGTACGGCGACGAGGCAAAATGCGGCCTTCGCGGTCGATCAGGTTCTTCAGCGTCTTCATATCCTTGTAGTCGACGTAGACCGGACGTGGCACGACACCATCGCCGGTAAACGGACACGTCATCTTCTTCTTCTTGAGACGTGCGCGGCGTTTTCTGAGCTTCTTCAGGTCTGTTTTTGAAATTGTCGCCATGTAACGGTGTTCGCCTTTTCTGTTTGCAGCGAATTTCAGGAGCGGGCTTTGTCCCCGTAAAGTCTGTATGCGTAAACACTTGTGACAGACTGCCCGATCGGACCAGCAGTTCAAACCAGCTGGCGGGGAAAACGAAGTGCAGCATTGTAATCGGCCGCTGGCCGGGAACAACACTAACCTAAGCCGGAGTTATGATCGGACGCAAATCAATTCCAGTCCGGCCAACGCATCAATCCGTGATTTCGTCTCGATACAACCGGTGACGCCGCTGGTCCGGGTGGACGACAC
Source organism: Fuerstiella sp. (assembly GCA_040222735.1). Classification (GTDB taxonomy): domain Bacteria; phylum Planctomycetota; class Planctomycetia; order Planctomycetales; family Planctomycetaceae; genus Fuerstiella. The sequence continues at coordinate 2,489 of JAVKCM010000144.1, forward strand.
GGCTCCAACAAGTCAAGTCTGCGGGAAAGAATTTCTGGCGAACTTAGATTCCGGCAGCGACTTGCGGCTGGCACTTTGACCTTGGGGCAGCCGCCCGCATAGACTGACCGGAGACCGCGAGTCCCTCCCCGCCGATCAGAAAACGTCACGGCGAACGGCGTTCCTTCCGAATCTCTCACCCCAGACGCCGCTGCAGCGACCTGTTGCAGCATGGCTCATAGCAAACATAACCTCATGCATCGCACTCATTTGTCCGCGATTCGTCTGCTGTCGGCAGCGCTTGTCGCAGGAAGCCTGTCTCCGCTGAATGCTCAGGCCCCGGCGCTGGACCGAATTGAATGCACCAGTTTCGCTCCGAACGGTTCAGCGAAGCTGACGGCGTATGGAAAAGGCTTCAAAAACATACTCTACCTGTGGACTCCCGTGGGTCGGATTCCGTACCAGCAGACGGGAGATAAACCGAGTGAAACCGAGGCTTCGTTTGAAGGTACCCTGCCGGACAAAGCGGTACCGGGAATTTATGAAGTTCGCGTCGTGGCCGACGGGGGAATTTCCGCACCTCATTTTCTGGTCGCGGATGATCTGCCGTTTTTCACCCCAACGGACAAGTGCGAAGCCGATCCCCCCACGACAATTCTGCCGGTGGCATGCTGCCTGGACGGGCACATCGATCCGCTGAAGCCGAAGCGGTTCGGCCTGTCGCTGCAACAGGACCAGCAGGTGAACATCGACGTGTTCGCACGCCGCCTGGATTCCAGACTCGATCCGGTCCTGAGACTGCTCACGGCAGACGGACGGGAGCTGGCTTTTGCCGATGACACGCCCGGCCTGTCCGGCGACGCTCAGCTAAGCTTCACCGCTCCGACCGCGGGAACATACACGCTGGAGCTGCGCGACGTTCAGTACAGTGGCGGCGGCACCCATTATTTCCACCTTCGAGTTGGTGGCTTTTCGCTGATTCAGGGCAGTTACCCTCGCCGAACCAGTATCGCTGACAATGTGGCCTGCGTCGGGCCGGACAGCGAGACCATCGACGCCGCCGTCAGCCCCATCGGGACTTCGCTGTCCGGTGCTGCCGTCACAAACAGCGGACTCGGCAGTGGATTCGCGATGGTGGCCGTCGCCCCGGGCAGACCGGCGCTGGAACAGGAACCAAATAATGATCGCGAATCGGCCACGCCCGTAGCAACCGACCTGCCGGCCGTGGCGGGTCGATTTCAGACCGATGGAGACATCGACTGGTTCAGACTTTCAGGTCGGCAGCAGCAGCACCTGTGCGTCACGGCCTACACGCGAAACGTGGGATCTCCGGCGGATGTGGTGCTTGAACTTCAGGACGCATCGGGCAAAAAACTGCAGGAATCTGATGACAGCGCGGGCCATGATGCTCAGCTGTCCGTCGTGCTGCCGGCCGACGGCCATTATTTTCTGAGCGTCCGGGAACTGAGCGGCCAGGGTGGTGGTTCGTGGACTTACGACCTGGACCTTGAATGGGCAGGCCGCACCGAAGTGACCACCACCGTCGATACTGTCGCGGTTCCGGCGGGCGGCACGGCCACCATTCCGGTTTCCGTCAATCGCCTGGGATCATCAAATCCGGTGGAACTGACAGTCGAAGGGTTGCCGGACGGCATTGTTTCAGTACCGGTCGTCGTGTCGGACAAACAGAAGACGGCGTTTGTTGCGCTGCAGTCCACGGCTGCAGCTCCAACCGCTTTCCACCATCAGCTTCACGTGTCCGCCCGCCATCTGCACAGTGACCGGAAGACACCCGTGCTGTTCTCACCGCCGGCGCCCGCAAAGAACGCTCCGGTCTATGAACTCCCACGCCTGCGTACGGGTATCTTCGCTCACGCTGCGGCGGCGGCTGAATATTCGCTGCTGCCGGATGTCGCGCTGGTCACAGTGGAACCGGGCGGAGAAGCAAAAATCACCATCACGGCCACCCGCACCGGCGACTGGAATCAGCCGATCACACTGTCTTCTGCCGTGCCGGCCGCCGAACTGCCGACCGGCATCACCATCAGTGCCCCCGAAATGCCGAAAACCACCGCCGAGGTCGTTCTCAAGGCCGACGGCAAGGCAGTGCCCGGCCGCTATTCCATCAGTCTTCAGGGAACTCTGAAAAAGGACAAAACCACCATCGTCCGGCCAGTGCCCACGATTACACTGGAGATTCGAACAGCCGACGAAAAAAAGGCCACCGAAAAAAAGGCCACCGACGAATAGCGACTTCTCCACGCCGACGCGCCGGCCACGGCCGCCAAAGAAAATCCTCTCACCCGACAAACGGAAGCTCTGCCCCATGCGATACATCCATGCCCTTCTGACCTGCTGCGTGGTCGCGCTGCCGTCCTCTGCCGCCGTCGCCGACGCGGCCGTGGAAGCTCTGAAAATCAGTCCGGCAGAATTTACGCTGGTGTCCGCCAGGTCGTATCAGCAGCTGGCTGTTACCGCGAATCCTGAAGCCAGAACCATCTTTGATGCCAGTGCGGCGGCTGAATTCCAGTCGCTGAACGAAAAGGTGGCAGTGGTCCGCGATGGAATTGTGTATCCGGTGGGCGACGGGCAGACAGAAATCAGAGCAACATTGGGTGGCCGGACGGCGTCGGCACATGTCACCGTCCGAGAGGTGGCGAAGCACGAGCCGGTGGTCTTTGGTACGGAAGTGCTGGCGGCGCTGACCAAGGCGGGCTGTAACATGGGCGCGTGTCATGGCTCCCCGTCCGGCAAGGGCGGATTCCGGCTGTCGCTTCGAGGCTACGATCCGGAACTGGACCTGCTCACCCTGCGTGGGGAATTCTTCAACCGTCGTTCCAACCTGTTGAAGCCGGAAGAAAGCCTGCTGCTGCGAAAACCACTGATGGTCGTTGCCCACGGCGGCGGGCAGCGTCTGCAGCCCAATCAGCCCGTCTACAATGTGCTGAAGAACTGGATTGCTGAAGGCATGCGTGCTGAACAGGAAGGCACTCCGGTGCTGGAACGAATCAAGCTGCTGCCCGAAGCACGCGTGCTGCGCAACGACGCTGATCGCCAGCAGCTGGTGGTCCAGGGCTACTTCAGCGACGGCAGCGTCCGTGATGTGACGCCGCTGACCGCGTTCGATTCGTCTGACGAAGCCGTCGCCAGCGTCTCTGCCTCAGCCATGGTTCGCCGGGAAGGTCGGGGAGAAGCCACAATTCTGGCCCGCTATCTCGACCGCATGTCCACCTCTCAGATCACATTTCTGACGGATCGGGAAGGCTATGACTGGCAGCCGCCTGAAATTGCCGAGAGTGTGGATCAGCTGGTCTTCAAAAAACTGTATCAGCTTCAGATTCAGCCATCGGACCTCTGCAGTGACTCAGATTTTCTTCGCCGAGCGACACTGGATCTGACCGGACGCCTGCCGACGGTTGAAGAGACCACAGCATTTTTGGAAGACACAACAGAATCCCGCCGCAGTGCGGTTATCGACCGCCTGCTGGCTCACGATGATTACGCTCGATTCTGGTCCCTGAAATGGGCCGACCTGCTGAGGTGCAACAGTCGCCGCCTGACCAGCACGGGCGTCCACAAGTTTCGTCGCTGGCTGTTTGACGTTGTCAGAACGGATATGCCGCTGAACCGTTTCGCTCACGAACTGCTGACCGCTCGCGGCAGCACTCAGCACAATCCGGCGGCCAACTACTGGCGAGCCAGTCGTGACGAAATCGACGCCACCGAAACGACGGCTCAGCTGTTCCTGGGAATTCGCATCCAGTGTGCGAAGTGCCATAACCACCCGTTCGAAAAGTGGACGCAGGACGATTACTACGGCATCGCCGCCGCGTTTCATCGCGTGGGCCGCAAAGCGACCGCCCTGCCCCAAGATGAATTCATCTTTGTGAAAGACACGGGAGAGGTGACTCAGCCACGCACCGGTCAGACCATGAAGGTCCGGCTGCTGCTGCAGGGCAGCGTGGATGTGCCGGCCGATCAGGACCGACGAGCCGTGTTTGCTGACTGGCTGACGGCAGACACCAACCCGTTTTTCGCACGGTCCGTTGCCAACCGGATCTGGGGCCACGTCATGGGCCGGGGAATTGTGGAACCGGTAGACGACTTCCGGGATTCGAATCCACCATCCAATCCGGAACTGCTGAACTTTCTGGTCCAGGAACTGGTAGCCAGCAATTATTCGGCCAAACATCTGATCCGCACCATCATGAACAGCCGCGTCTATCAGCTCAGTTCGGAACGGAATACGTTCAATCAGGACGATGAAATCTACTTTTCGCACGCCACCACCCGGATGCTTACGGCCGAACAGCTGCTGGATGCCATCTGCGATGTCACAGGCGTGCCGGAACAGTACAAGGGAATGCCGGCCGGCACCAAAGCAATCGATCTGGTGGACCCGCCGGACGGACACAAGTTTCTGCAGGTGTTCGGCCAGCCTCAGCGAGAACTGGCGTGCGAGTGCGAACGGTCCTCTGACAGCAACCTGAGTCAGGCGCTGCAGCTGATCAACGGTCCGGTGGTGCACAACAAAGTGCGGTCGGAGCAGGGAAATATTCATCGCTGGATCGCCGCCGGCCAGTCCGACCGGCAGATCATCTCACAGCTGTACCTGACCGCGTTAAGCCGCGAGCCCGCAGAGCAGGAATTTGAAACGGCCTTGAAGCATATCGCCGCCAGTGAAAACCGCACGACCGCTCTGGAAGATGTGGCGTGGGCCGTGATTAACAGCAAGGAATTTCTGTTCCAGCATTAACAGGTGTCCGGAAACCCGGCTGTCGCGGAAGTCGTCAGGACTTTTGGCCACGTTTTTCTGTGACTGCCGCTGCTCCTGACAAGCTCCGCTGCGGTATCCGGACAGGCTGCCAGGCGGCGGGTCAGAGCGGAACTCCGGAATCTGCAGGGATATTTGCTCATTTCCTGAGATCGGTTTAGATTTCCTGTTTGCTGATCCGGACTGTGATTTGAACGATTGTCTCATTGCCGGTTCCCCTGCGGACGTTCTATAGCTAGACTGCCGCAGATCAGTCGATTCGTACGCCCTGCCCTATCAAAGAAAGCAACCTTAGTGTTTTGTTGCCAGATGTGTGGAAAAGTCTCAGCGCCCGGGACGAAATCTCACCGGGTTACGGTGGCGTCGCGCCCAAAAGAATATAAGGGCAGCGTCGAAGTTTACTCGCACAGGCGATTCGGCCGGTTTCGTGAAGCTCCCAAGCAGCGGGATCGAGGGGGTCGCGGACATGAAATTGTCAAGGAACTGATGGTCTGCGCCAGCTGTGCCGAAGCTCATCGGGACAAACAGAAGGCGCTGGAAGCCGCAGCAAAAGCGGCCGCCACGGCAGCCGCGGAAGTTGACGAAGACACCTACGGCGAAGACGACGACTAGCGTTTCAGACTCGCCCCGGGCTTCATCGCCGCAGCGAGTTCTCAGAAGCAGGTAGTGCACAACGATCATTCAGGCCGCCTTCAGCACCGTTGATAGCGGCGCGGTGGCGGCACCACTGCCGCGTTCTGCCGAAACGACGCATTTTTGCTATAACATTGTTCTGATCGCCCGGCATCGGGCTTGCTGAGAAGTCCCGTTGCAGATATCAACTGTCGGGATCTGCAACCAATCTCTCACACCGCCAGCTGCAAGGCTGCTGCCGGACTGGAATCTTTCATGAACGACCTGGATCAGCCACCGCTTGAAACCCGACAGGAAGCTTTTCGTCAACTTGTCGAACGGCAGGACAACGGAACGCCCGTTCAGCAGTCGCGCAGCGAAATTGAAAACCAGTTCTCACTGTCGTCGGATCAGGTCCTCGCCATCGAGCGTGAAGGCCTCAGCAACAGCTGGCCACCACTGTCGTGATCCCGCCCCGCGCCGCGTAATGCCTGTCCGTTTCCGTGCTGCCCTTCCCTAGCTGGGGCTTCCTGCCGCTGCACATCCGGGTCCGGGATTCGTATGGAAGCCCCAGCTACGAGGAGCGGTCATGACGGTGAAAGAATCCGGACCCGGTAACACAGCATTCTCGCGCATGCACCCGACCGCACGGCTGTGAGCCGAGTGCCGTAAGGCACCGGGCCGCTCACCGGGTGGCTTCCATGTGCGACGTTCGATCTATGCGAGCATCGCACCGGGGCCCGGCCGCT
>JAVKCM010000145.1:0-38778 GCA_040222735.1 Fuerstiella sp.
GTGGTCGGGTCGGGAGACCCGGCCACAACACAGTGGTCGGGTCGGGAGACCCGGCCACAACACAGGTCGGTAGACTTGCCCACAACACGGGTCCGGCATCTGGCAGGCTGTGACGTCCGACACGCCCATGTCGAGGCGTACGGCGGCGGCTACAGTTCCACGCGACCGACGGGCTGCACGCCGGCATCGGGCTCCGACTCGGTGGGCACGGCCAGTTGAGCCGATCGAATGTGGTCTCTCAGCGACCGCATCTGTTCGGTAATCGTGTCACGGTCCGATTCAGCCGGTTGCGGCTGCGGGTCCAGCGGAACCGGGTCGCCTTCGCCGGGCTCGGGAACGGGCAGGAAGGGAGCTTCCTCCGCGGGCGGGATCAGCGGCGCCGGAACGGCATTCGGCAGAGGTATGGCAGGAACCGCATTCGGTCCGTGGTACATTGGTTCCGTCGGTATTTCTTCCAGTGCTCCCGGGATGGTCGGACGGGTGTTGGTGTCGAGCGATTCCCAGCTGCCGGGAGTCGGTGGTCCGACAAATTCCAGCGGTGCTGTTCGCAGCTTGTGGGCGTCCTTGGCATGGGTTCTGGCGACGGCACGCTGCATCGCGAACGGTGCGGCGGCAGGATGCCAGTTTCCTTCTGCCAGGTAGATTTCATTGTCGACCAGCAATGTTCCCTTGCGGAACTTCAGATCGGTCATGGCCTTGTTGTATTCCACGATACTGCGCATGTAGGCCTGTTCTGCATCACGCTGCTGAATCTGTGCCTGCAGCAGCAGATTGAACAGCTCTGAGTTGGCATTTTCGTTTCCAAGTACCAGTTCGCGGGAGGCGATCACGTAATTTTCAGACGACGCGATGCGGCGTGTGGTGCTGTCGGCCAGTTCGTACCAGCGTTGCATGTTCAGGATGGCGCTGGACAGTTCGTAGGCGATTTCGCGTTCCTGTTCGCCCAGCACGGCCCGCGCTTTTCGCAGTCGCAGTTCGTAGTTGCGTTCCTGAATTCGGGCCAGGCGAAGTCCGACGGGCATGGACCACTGGAAACCGATGCTCCAGCCTTCGTTCTGCCCGCTGCCGATACTGTCGCCGAGGGTCGAACCGTTGCCGAGCCAGTGATCTCCGAGTCCGTTGCGGCGGTACTGCGATACCATATCCAGTCGTGGCCGCGTCAGATTGCGAGCTGCCGTCAACTGCAGTTCCAGACTCTTGATTTCCCACTTCTGCCGCCGCAGTTCCACGCGATGAACCAGCGCTTCATGCAGCGTCGCTTCCCAGGCCGGCTGGAACTGTGCTTCCACCGGCGCATCTGACGGATACAGAAAGGTACCATCGCTGAGCGACAGGTGGCAGAGTCTTCGGACGCGTGCTTCAGCGTCCAGCACGTCAGCCAGTGAACCACGCAACCGGGCGTCCGCTTCATAGACGCGCGATTCGGCCTGCAGGATCGGCACACCACTTTCCCGACGGTCCCGCAGGATGTTGTAGTAGTTGAGCAGCTGTTCAAACGCTTCTTTTTCAGATTTGTACAGCCGCAGCGCCAGGTCCAGGTCCCAGTACTTCTGTTCCACATCTCGAACCAGGGTTGCCACCGACTGCTCGAACTGAGTGAGCGAGATATCGTTGTTGATTCGGGAAATCAGGACCCCCTGAGACACCCCGGAGACACCGCGAAGACTCTGACTCTGCGGCCCGGCAATCCGGTTGAACTCCACACCCGCCCCCGACAGCAGCGGCTGCCGGTATTCGGCCTGAATCAGCCCGGAATAGGATGACTGAAACAGCTGGGAATTGAAGGCCGGATTTCGGTTGTTACCGTCGTAGTTCATGTCACTCTGCAGAGCCACGACGCCGCCGTTGGCGAGTGGCTTTTCCAGCCGTGAGGACCATGCGGCAGTTTCCTGCGTCAACGTGGATCCGGGATTGATGCCGCTGTTGCTCACATTCTGAGGAACTTCATCGCGTCCCCAGGTGATACTGCTGGTGGCAAGCGCATCAAAGTCGGCCAGGGCCGCTTCAACACCTCGATTGCCGAACAGAAACCCGGTATTCTGAATCGCCGGATCCAGCATCGAAGCGACCTGAGCGGGCCGCGACAACACGGGGTTTCCCGGCGAACCGAATGAACTGTCATCCAGAATCACGGTCGTCTCAGCCAGCGCCAGACGCAGACATTCCTGCAGCGAAATTTCACGCGGCGTCACTTCATCCAGACTGCGGATGTTTCGCGGAGCGTTGAACAGCTCGGGATCGGTCGGATCAGGATTGCTTTCCACCGGGTATTCAATGGCTGTGGCCTTATCCGTGTAGTAGGCGAGCCCGCCGTCGTTCTGCCACAGGTACTGCAGCCGGAAAGGGCCGGTCGCACATCCCTGAAGCAGCATCGATGCCAGCAGAATCATTGCTGTCATTCTGTTATGCGGCGTCTGCACTCGAACTGTCCCCCAATGTGCCATCCGTTGACGGCACGTCCCCCGGCACTGCTGTGATGGCCCGCTGACCGATAGCGTCAGCGGCACGGTTGATTCTGTCGGTACTTCATGTTGACGGACGGCGATCCCGCTCGTCATAAGCGATATCGTCAGTTCAACCGCCAAACTTTGCACGAAGGTCGGAACTGTTTCAGTCCGAACAATCGGTAAACTCTGACAGGCAGATCCGGCCGGTTTCTCAGCCAAACCAGCGGGCTCTTACGCCATCCGCCGGATCCGGCGTCTGTTACGGCCGCCGGCCCAGCCCGGGTGCAGGAAGGCGGGTGCAGGAAGGGGACAGGCGTGCGAGGCCGGCAAAATGCCCGCTCGGTTCCGTGCCCGGCGTTGATTTGGAGCGTGGCGTGCCGCACGGAAGGCCGTCTTTCCAGGGTTCGGTGATTCGCTGAAAAAGCACTCATTTTCCCGTGCCCGGTTCGCAGTGAAAATTTCGGTAATGTATATACTTTCTCTCCCACCGCTGTGTCACAACCGGCAGGCTGGCCAGTGTCCGCTGCCGTCGGTGAATATCTCCGGAATCCGCACCACTAGCCTTCTCACCGGTCCTCGCTGACCACCCGCCGCTTATTCAGTGCTGTAGAAAGACGATTTCATGAGTCAGGTCCACGAAGCCTTTGTCATCGAATTCCCGGGCGAAGAAAAGTCCAACGCCGTTCGGCAGACGATCGGCGCTGCCGAGCCTCATTCTCTCAGAACATTTACCCCCAGCCAGGCCGTACTGGCAAAGTCCGCCGGTGTATTTCACTGGACCCCCGAAGGGCGACAGCTCTACGATTACACTTCTGGCGTTCTGGTCGCCAACCTGGGACACAACCCCATCGGCTGGATGAAACGCTTCCAGCGTTATCTGGGATGGACGCCGGAAGCTCTGTCCGGCCCCGACGACGGATTCTTCCAGGCCGTGTCGATGACGGCCTACAATGCGATCACCGAACTGGAAGCAGAAGCCAGTCGCCGGCTGGTTCGGAGTCTGCAGAGTCGTCCGGGTGGCAGTCGCCTGGACAGCGTCATGTGGTCCGCTTCCGGGTCAGAAGCCGTCCAGAAAGCACTCTGGGCCTGCATGCGTCGGGATCCTGAGCGTCCTGGCGTGCTGGCAACACGACATGGATTCCACGGCAAGAAAGGGTTGTCCGGGGCCGTCACGGGCAGCGAAAAGGACGCCGAACGTGATCCCCGCGTCCGCTTTATCAGCTTTCCCCGGGAAGAATGTGCCGACATGGACGGATCGGACAAGGCGTTCGATGCCGAGGCCTGCCGGGCCGAACTGCAGCAGGTCTGCGACACGGCCGAACATCCGATCGGCTGTCTGATTACGGAACCCTATCTCGGCGGCGGCGGCAGCTATCATCCGCCGAAGGAATACCTGCAACTGCTGCAGGATTTCTGCCGCGAGCGGGATATTCTGTTCATTCTGGACGAAGTTCAGGCGAATTTCGGACGCACCGGCAGTCTGTACGCGTTCGAAACCTACGGTCTTGAACCCGATTTTGTGTGCCTCGGCAAGGGACTCGGCAACGGCGTACCCGTCAGTGCGGCCGTTGGTCGACGAGATATCTGCGAACGCATGGGCTACGGAGAAACGTCGGACACCTGGAGCGCCAACCCGATCTCCTCAGCCGCCGTGCTGGCCACGCTGGACGAATTCGAATCGTCTGATGTGATCGGTCGCACACGCCACCTGAGTGCCATTTTCGTAGACGGTCTGCGGCGTCTGAAGGACACCGGAATTATTGCCCGAGTCCGCGGTGAAGGCATGGTGTTCGGCATCGAAGCCGGAGCCGTCGGCACGATGACTCCCGCCCAGGTGGCCAATGCCATCGTCGAACGCTGTTACCGAGGAGATGACAACAACGTCGGAATTCATCTGCTGGGGCCACTCGCCGGCTGCGTGATTCGCATTGCTCCGCCAATGTGCATGACGGATGAACAGGCGACCGAGTCCCTGAATCTGCTCCACACGTTTGTCTCTGAGGTCGCCCGGGAACTGGGTGCCTGACGTCGAGCTGATATTGCGGCAATCTCCGGAAATCCGCTAGTTTTCGGCTCTGATCGAAACTCGGAACGACGGAACAAGGATCGCCGAGGTCACTCAGACGACGGTACGATATCGGCAGTCGCCACCGGCAGATCCCTGCGGTACAGGGACCTGCCGGCGCTCGCCCTGCCGTCGCCGCGTGTCGCGATCAGATCTGTCGGAACTTCGGATCTACCGCTTCGCGAGGCCCGCGTGGACAATTCTGCCGCAACGTCATCGACCGTGATCAGTCTGCTGCTGCACGATGTCACGGATCAGCCGGAAACCAGCGGCTTTATGCAGCCGACGGCCTTCCGCTACAAGCACACGACTGCTCAGTTCCGCCGTTATCTTGAGGCCGTCGAAGCCTCCGGCCTTCCCGTCACCATTCCGACCGATCCGACCGATCCGACCGATCTGACCGATCCGTCCGATCTGACCGATCCGTCTGCTCGCGTGCGGCCCGACATTTCCGTGAATTTCACGTTTGACGACGGCGGGGCGTCCGCTCCGGTCGCGGCCGGGTTGCTGGAAGACAAAGGCTGGCGGGGCCTGTTCTTCATCACCACCGACCTGATCGGAACGCCCGGGTTCCTGTCCGCTCATGAAGTGCAGGATCTGCATCGGCGGGGCCACCTGATCGGCAGCCATTCCTGCAGTCACCCGGACGTCTTTCGTCGACTCAGTCGAGCGCAGATGCAGCGGGAATGGTCCCACAGCCGGGATGTATTGGCACAGTTGCTGGGCGCCGACATTACAGCGGCCAGCGTGCCCGGCGGAGATATCGACAGGACCACGCTGGCGGAAGCGGCTGCCGCCGGGTTTCAGCATATCTTCACGTCTGAACAACAGACACGGCCGTGGACGCATCCGCCGGCACTATGCTACGGCCGTCTGATGATGGTGGACAGCACATCGGTTGAGACACTGCAGCGGTGGCTGCGTCATCCCACCATTGGAGTTCTGCCGGAACGGCTGCTTAGATTCACCAAGTCCGGTGTGAAACAGCTGATGGGTCCCATGTATCTGAAACTGATGCAACGGCGGAGAGCGCTGCATGAAGCCCCCTGAGTCAGCCCCGGACCACGATTCAGAACGGCGCAGCCGTGTCGTCGCTCTGATCAATCCGGTCCTTCACTGCCGCGCCACCTGCGCAGAACTGATCCGGCAGGGGATCCACCTTGTCGGTATCGTCGAAGCCGAAACCAAACGCCGCGGACTGCCGCTGGCCACGTTTCGTCGACTGCTGAAGAAGCAGGGGCTGAGTCTGACAGCATCACAGGTGGCTGCCCGCCTGGCCTATCTGGCTGAACATCGCAGAGCCGATCAGGACCGCTACCGGCAGCTCTACAACCGAGTTCTTATCGAACAGACACTGCGGGAATGGAATGGCCCCGTCATTCGGTGCCGATCTTATGCCGAACCGGCTGCACTGGAACAGCTGCAGCAGCTGAGGCCGGACATTCTGGTGGTTCATTCTCAGGCGTGGGTGACGAAGAAAGTGCGTGATACGGCCGCCTCCGGGCTGGTGATCGGCGGACACCCCGGCATCACTCCTTACTATCGCGGCAGCCATTCGCCGTTCTGGGCGCTGCTGAATAATCAGCCGGACATGATCGGCTGGACGGCCTTCCATGTGGACAAAGGTGTGGACAGCGGAGACGTCATTGTGCAGGGACGGCTACAGATACAGCCGGATGACAGTTACATGACTCTGAACTGGCGGGGCATGAAACAGATCGCCCAGGCTCAGGCGCACGCGATCCGGGAATATGACCGCACGGGCGTCATTCCGCGACAGCCGCACCGGCAGATTCCGCCGAATTCTGAATACGGCCTGCCGGATCTGAAGCAGTATCTGAAATACCGCCGGGACCGGAAAACCAGGCGTTGAACGGCCGGACACCCGGAAACCAGCTGTCCTGGCCGCAAAAACGGGGCGTGGCCGCCGGAACTGAAGTGGCGTTACCTGCCGGAAACAGAACTTGACCCGTTTTCTGAAAATCGCATACAACCGCGGCATCTCGATCTCGGCCTGTCCTCAGCAGAGTTTGCTCTGCTGGTTGTTCCGCCTCAGCGGCATTCTGCCGCCGGTCCTGTCCGAAGGCATCACGCGGCCGTGATCAATCCTCTCCTCCACTCACGTCACACTTCACCTCTCACCTTTCTCTTCACCGCCGCTGCACCGCACATTTCCGACAGGGATGATGCTGCCCTGCAGCTGATGTTTCGGGAGTCGAAACCATGCTGGATCCGTCAGACAAGAAAAAGAAAAAAGTATCCGGTCGTATCACCACCGTCATCAGTGGCACGCTGATCGCCGTGCTTGCCGGAGCTATCGGCATGCAGGTGGCTCGCGTGAAGGATGGCAAGGCCGCCGAACAGGTTGGCCCCGGAGCCGCCGGCGTGGCTCGCGTGGAAGCTCAGGGCAAGCCGGTCAGCCGAGTGAACGGCCAGGCGATTTCGTACGACGAATTGGCGAACGAATGCATTGAACGACACGGCAAGGAAGTGCTGGAAAGCCTGATCAACCGCACCCTGATCCAGCAGTCCTGCAGTGAAGCCGGAGTCACGGTTTCCGCTGCGGAAGTAAACCAGGAGATCGTCCGGATTTCAAAAAAGTTCGGTCTGGCTCAGGACCAGTGGGAAAAGATGCTGCTGGCAGAACGCGGCCTGACTCCGATCCAGTACCGCCGCGATGTGATCTGGCCCATGCTGGCACTCAGAAAGCTGGCCGGCAAGGAAGTTCAGATCACACGGGAACAGTTGTTTGAAGCCTACGAGGATACGTACGGACCAAGAGCCAAAGTCCGCATGATGGTGCTGGACAATCTGCGCCGGGCCACAGAAATCTGGGAGAAGGTCAAGGAGAAGCCGGAAGAGTTTGAAAACTACGCACGCGACTATTCCGTCGAACCCAACAGCCGGGCACTCGGCGGTACCGTGCCTCCGATTCGCAGATACTCAGGCGCCCACGAAGAAATTCGCAAGGCGGCCTTCAAGATGACGACGCCCGGCGAAATGTCCGGCATCATCCAGACGGATGTCAATCAGTACGTCATTCTGAAGTTTGAAGGCAAGACAGACCCCGTCCCTCATGAACGCGAACACGTCGAAGCGACACTGGTTGAGGAACTGCGTGAACGAGAGGTTCAGACGCTGGTGGCTGAGACCTTTGAAAAACTGAAGAAGACGGCCCGTATCGACAACTATCTGACCGGCGAGACTCATCAGCCGGTGCAGCAGACGTCGTCGACCGCCGTTCCGGGAACCGGTGTGACACCGGCCCGACGGACAAACTAAGGATCAAACGGAAAACTACAGTCGTGTCGAAACGTGGCGTAAGCTTCCAGCCTGCGTTTTCCTGCATCGCACGCTGTAAGATTACGCCACTGATTTTCCGCTCGGCCCTAACGCGTCGCGGTCTCTGCCTTGAGCATTTACAGGTTAAGACTGTCGCACTGAAGAACTGAACGCCCGCGCCGGTTTCACCTGCGCGGGCGTCCTGTTGCGCCTTGTCCGGCAGATACCTTGAACCTGATTCTGCATGACAGACAGCGGCGGCCTTCCGGGTAGAGCGGCCGGCCACACGATCCGGAAACATCTTTTTCAGAACCTCTCGCCATTGCGGAACAACAGAACCTAAACGTCGTTACTGGCAACACTTACGGCGGTCTTCGATCCACCGGCTGATATTGACCTCGGCGGACAACTCCTCGTAACATCCTGTTTGAAATGTGGCGTCGGCTCAGGACGAGCCGGCGACTCAGACTCCGGTTGGACGGTCTTCACCGGCCTGTCGTTGATTCACATCTTACGAAGCATTCTGCTTTCGTCAGCTTCGAAGGCTTCTGCAACGGCACCGCATCTGGTGCAGAAACAGAAGTCAGGTTCATCGGATCAGGCGGTGCACAAATCACGCCGCTTCGTCCGCGACCGGTACCCATCCCTCCTGACTGACTGACCCCTGGTCTGTCCTTCCAGTGCGGCATCTGCATGACGCTCGCTTACCGCGCACTGATTGGCATGATCGCTGTGGCCTGTGCCTGGCTCACGGTGCTGCCTGCCTGTGCGCAACAGCAACAGCTGGTGGCGGCGGAAGACACACGGGCAGAGGACAACGACATCCGGGTTCCCGCTCAGGCCGAAGCGGCTTTTGCCGAACACTGGCAGCAGGGACAGACCCGGGTGACGGCTCTTCACGGCGGCAGCCACGCTGACGGACGCGCGAAGCTGCAGCAGGGTGAACTGCAGCTGCAGGGGCAGCGGATGGTGATCGTGGAGACCATGGTCGACGGCGTGAATGATGTACGAGTCTACGCGGAAGGCAGCGTCCATTTTGCCAACTACGGGCACTGGCGGAATATGGGTTCTCATCTGATGAGAATCCAGGCCCTGCAGCCGGTACAGATCTCAGCCCCGATCTCCTCGCCGGCCGAAGCGCCGACTGAACTGATGAACCGAGCCATGCGGCGCATCAACCCGTCCGCCACACCACCGGTGGCTCCGGCCAGTCTGCAGGTTAGTGAAGATTCGTTTGTACCACCGCAGGCCGCGCCCTTTGTGCCGGACTCCCCGCCTCTGGCACGGCGCATTCAGGTGCGGCCCCGGTCGAGCCAGCCGCTGCAGTTCGATTCGTTTATTTCACGAGACACCGTGCCGGAAGAACAGGTATACAGCTTTACCGGAGGCGTCAATGTTCTTATCGAAGGCCTGCAGACGGATGTCGCGGGACAGATGATGCAGCCCGGCGTTCTGGATCTGTCTGCAGACCGCGTCGTGATCTGGACTCAGCCGAATGATTCCGACGGTCTGGATCCGGCCGGCACCGGCACCATCATTCAGTCCGGCATGACACGGTTTCAGGTTTACCTGGAAGGCAATATTCTGGTGCGTCAGGGGCGCAATACCGTGACCGCCAGCCATGCGTTCTTCGACGCCAATAATGATCGAGCCCTGTTGATGAATGCGGAATTACGGTCGCTGCTGCCCACCAGCGACGGAACCTTCCGCGTGCGGGCGGAACGCCTGCGACAGGTTTCGGAAAATCGCTTTCACGCTCAGAACGCATGGACAACCACCAGTCCGTACGGAAAGCCGGGATACCGGCTGCAGGCATCAGACATCTTTGTAGAACCCGGGCCGATCTCGCCGTTCACGAAGCTGGATCCGTCCACCGGACTGCCTGTCAACGGTCCGCCGCTGTGGGTGACGGCCGTCAATTCACAGTTGCTGATCGGCGACGTTCCGGTCCTCTCACTGCCTCGAGTGACGGCTCCCGCGGAAGACCCGAATATTCCGATTCGCCGCGCCGTCGTGAAGCACGATCGAATCTTTGGAGCTCAGGTCAAGACGGTCTGGAACCTGACCAGGATTCTGGGACAGCCGAAACAGCAGGGGATGCAGTGGGATCTGCTGGCAGATTATCTCAGTCAGCGCGGACCGGCACTGGGTATCGAAGGCGACTATGATATCCAGACCGTGCTGGGACCTGCCGTGGGTACCTCCAGCATGATCTGGCAGCTCGACTACGGTGAAGATAACCTCGGACTGGACCGCAAGTCGCTGGTTCCGGAATCAGAAAATCGCGGACAGCTGATCTGGCGCCATCGGCAGCAGTTGCCCGGCAACACGACACTGTTCGGAGAAATAGGCTACCTGACCGATCGCAACTATCGGGAATCATTCCACGAACCTGACTTTGACAACGACAAAGACGTCGAAACACTGGCCGGCATCCGCCGGGACGACGGACTGTACAGCGGCATGTTCTGGGCCCGGACTGAGCTGAATGAATTTGAAACATCGACCGACTGGCTGCCACGTGGCGATGTGTACGCGTTCTCTCAGCCGCTGCTCAATGGCCTCGCCTACTGGTCCTCACATTCCAGCGTGGGCTACGGTGACCTGGAACCAGGAGCTCCGCCCGAGAATCCCTCTGATCCGTTTGTGCCGGGGGCCATCAGCGGTGTCAGTGATGTGTCCGGGCTGGTCGCGATGACCCGTCATCAGATCGACGCCCCATTTCTGCTCGGTCCGCTCAGTGTTACTCCGTTTGTCATGGGGGAAGCAGCCTTCTGGGATCAGGGACTGATGGAAGAGGACGTGGACCGCTACCTTGTCAGCACCGGTGTCCGGGCCAGCCTGTCGGCGACGAAAATCATGCCGTTCATCCGCAGCGATCTCTGGAATCTGCACGGCCTGGCTCACAAGAGCGATAATTTTGTGGAATACCGCATCACCGATGTATCAAGGAATCTGAATGAGATTCCTCAGATGAACGAAATCGATGACAACGCCAACGAACGCGGACGGATTCGCTATACCATACAGGACTTCGGTGGCCTGGTTCCCGCAGAATTCGATCCGCGGTTCTACGCCGTGCGCAACGGAGCCGGCCTGTGGGTCAGCGCTCCTTATCACGAACTGGCGGAAGACCAGCAGGTCGTCCGCCTGGTTTCCAGAAATCGCCTGCAGACCAAGGTCGGACCACCAGGAGCCCGGCGGATTCGCGACTGGCTCATCTGGGAAACCGGTCTCAGTTATTTCCCGAACGCAGCTGCCGACAACTTCGGCGAAGACTTCGGACTGATCTTTGGCAACTACCGCTGGAACATCAACGACCGGACCAGCATTCTGGCCGACGGTATCCTGGACCTGTTCGAAAATTCACAGGATGTCTGGAGCATCGGCGTGCTCTCCCAGCGCAGCACACGAGGCAGCCTGTACGTCGGATTCAGACAGGTGAAAGCTCAGAACTTCCTGGACAGTCAGACACTCGTCGCCAGCTACAGTTACCAGATGAGCCCCAAGTGGATTTCGACCGGTGCCGTTGCCTATGATGTCGCAGCCGGAGAATCACGAGGCTCGTCGCTGACATTCAGCCGGATCGGACTGGACTGGATTCTGCACGTCGGCTTCGGGATCGATACCAGCAAGGACAATGTGGGCGTGGCGCTGGCTGTCGAACCCCGCTTCGGGCCGCCGTCGCCAACCAATCTCAGCTATCTGCTCGGTCTGCAGCCGTAAGGACCGAGCGAAGAATAAGTGGCGTAAGCTTCCAGCTTGCGATGCAGACAAACGCAGGCTGGAAGCATACAGCATTGCGATGCAGAAAAACGCAGGCTGGAAGCTTACAGCGTTGCGATGCAAAAAACGCAAGCTGGAAGCTTACGCCACGTTTCGACACGACAGTAATTTTCCGTTTGATCCTGAGCCGCGGCTGCCGGAAGACCACTGATCGCCATACTTCTTTGTGACACTCTGCCCGCTGCAATGTCTGACGTGTTCGAATTCATCAGCCACTCGGAAGATGACACCAGAAAACTCGGGCAGCAGCTCGGACGGCTGCTCACCACCGGACTGACCATCGCGCTGGACGGTCAGCTCGGGTCGGGCAAAACCAACCTGACTCGCTCAATCTGCGAAGGCCTGGACATCGATGTCAACCAGGTCAACAGCCCCACCTTCGTGCTGATGCAGACCTACACAGGCGGCCGACTGACGGTGTGCCACTTCGACACCTACCGACTCGGCGACGTCGACGAATTTCTGGCCCTCGGTGCCGAAGAATATCTCAATGATGAATCCATCGTCTGCCTGATTGAATGGGCCGAAATCGTTCAGCCGGTGCTGCCGGCAGACCGCCTGGAAATCCGCATCACGCAGACCGGCGAAACCAGTCGCGGGTTTCGCATTTCAGCAACGGGGCCGCTCAGCCGCACCATCCTGCAGACCCTGAAAAAATCCGGCAGCGCATGAAAAAGGGATCGAGCAGTCCTCGATCCCCTGATCTGTACTCACCGGTCGGCTGACAGATTATGCGCCGGGGCTGTCTACCGGAGCCGTCTTTACGCGCTTGCGGACGTCTGTTTCCAGCACACCGAAGGCCTGTTCGTGGCGCTGCAGTGCCATTGACAGCGCCTGCCACAGTCGCTTCGCGGTGAAATGATTCAGAATGATACGCTGATTGACGTGGACGTTGACTTTGCCCGTCGCGTAGGGAGTCGGATTCAGCCCCAGATCCAGAATCAATTCTTCCGGAGTGCTGGAGACGCGACAGAAGTTGGCGTAACCGGCATTGGCTGAAGTATCATCGACCACGACTTCCTGAGTCTGCTGCGCTTGCGCCGGGGCGGCCGCGGCAGGCTGTTCGGGCGGGGCAGATGCTCCTGCCGGAGTGTCTTCTTTGTTCTCTTCGTCGCTCACTTTTTTTCTCCTAACCTTTTTCATGTCTGAAGCCTTGCGTCCAAAAGCTGGTCGGCGTCGCTGTAAGTGCGATGAGACGCGAATACGCGAAACTTATAACACCCGACCATAGCACTGACAACGAGCCTGATGCACCGTTTGGGAAACAGTCGGGCACCTTTTCACAACCGTCTGTCAGAACAGGAAAAGCTGGCAGTTTGGGTACAAAGCAAGTCTGTTGCCCTGATACTCTCATCCCTAAACTCATACCCGCTATCGATAGCGCATCGACTGAATGCAACAATGCGCTGCGGAAGATCGACGGGTTGTTCGTACAACCGATGTATCCGTAATCAGGAACACTAACAAGCCATCGCCGCCCCTTAAGAACGCTGATCGGTGATACTTTCGAACACTACTCACCCATGCGGGTGAACATCTGATCTAAAGAAAAGACCATGCCGAATTCTGAGCGTTCCCTCATCGTTGGCTGTGGCTACCTGGGTTCTCAAGTGGCAGCTGCGTGGGCGGACCAGGGCCGTATGACGAGCGCGGTAACTCGACTTGCTGAGCGTGCCGCAGAATTCCGTGCCGCAGGACTTCTGCCTGTGCAGCTGGATCTGGCCCGCCCTGACGATGGTGATCCGGTACCGGATGCCGATGTTGTGTTGTGGTCGGTCGGTTTCGATCGTACCGCCGGTGTGCCCCGGGAACGGGTGTGGCTGGACGGCCTGGCATGGCTGATCAATCACCTTCCGACAGCGCCGAAGCGATTTATTTACACCTCCAGCACCAGTGTCTACGGCGGAAACCATGATGGTGCTTCCGTCACCGAAGAAACAAAGGTCGATCCGGAAACCGATGGTGGGCAATGCTGCGTGAAGGCCGAACAACTGGCCAGAACAGAATTCGCCCGGCGGTTTCCGGAAACACAGGTCATCGTGCTGCGACTGGCCGGAATCTATGGACCGGACCGCCTGCTGCGTCGAGTTTCCGATCTGCAGACCAGGACGCCGTTGCCGGGGCACCCGGATCACTGGCTGAATCTGATTCATGTCGATGACGCCGTCCGCATGGTCGACCGCGTGTCGACGCAGGATGGCGTTCCCGATGTGGTCAACGTTGTCAACAGTCAGACGCTGACACGAAGGCAGTACTACACCCGGCTGGCCGAGCTGGTCGGCGCTCCGCCGCCGGTCTTCACCGACGCCGCCGCATCCACAACCGGGCGTGCCCGCGGCGGCAACCGCCGAGTCGTATCGATTTACCGCGACACCCTGAACGTCAGCTTTCGATTCGACGACGTGCGTGAAGGCCTGGCAGACGCGGTCCGCCGCACCGGACTGTGACGGGGACCAACCAGATTCTGACACAGAAACGCCAACGGCCGGCTACCGCCGGTGCTCAGCCATCGCCTGTAATGAATCTTCTTCCGACGATGTCGTCAACCTGCCTGATGAATGTTCAGAATTACCACCAGTTCTGGTAGGCGTATTCCTGCAGTCGCTGCCAGGCAGCGTCACGCTCGGCAACCGACGTAAACACCTCCGATGCCTCCCGTTCCGCCGCCAGCACAGCCAGAGCCTGCTCGCGCGACCACTGCCGCGCCGTCCAGCCCTGCTGCGCAGCCATCTCGGAAGCCGTGCGCAGCTGAGGCAATCGCCGAGACAGCAGGGCCTGAATTCCGCTGCGAATCCGTTCGTCACTGCTGTTGCACAGGGGCAGCAGAACGGTCAGCGCCTCGTCGCTGACCGGATGTCCGGTGACCTGCACAATCGGCGGCAGGTCTCCCGACATCACCCGCCGGACATTGTATTCATGGATCAGCGTGTCTACCGGCAGAACGACAAACAGATAAACAGCCAGGCCAGCCACCCACAACTGTCGGCGAATCAGCCAGAGAAAATCCCGACTGCGATTGATCTTCACCAGCACCAGCACAAACCCGCCCACCACCGAGGTAATGCCCAGCAACCCCACGGTTCTCATCCGCGTCATGCCGTTGAAGTCGATGTAGATCACCATCCGGTTGTACACCGCAGCGGCCAGCACAAAGTTCAGCACCGACCAGATCCACGCCAGACGTCGCAACCGAGCCAGGCGAGGATCACACAAAGTCCGACCTCGAAACATGAGCGAAAGCATCAGCGTCGCCAGTGCCAGCGCCACCGTGAGCCACGCCGCTCCTTCGTGGGCATAGCCCGCGTAATAAAATCCTTCCGGAAAGGTACGAAACCAGAGGGTCTGGAATTCAAACACCAGATAGACCACGAACAGCAGAATCACGGTCACCAGCGTGTTGCGAAATGCCTGATACAGCGGCGATTCTTCAACACCCCACGCGGCCGCATCCCGGTCTGAGGTCGATGTCAGCACCGGTGCCAGCACCGGTCTCAGCAATCCGCCGGTCAGCCAGGCAACGACGCACCAGAACAGCACCTCGTACACAGAAAACTGAAACAGAAAATCACGGACTGACATCACGATGTCACCGAGACGCCCGGACACCCAGATCGCCATGTCCGGATTGGCCATCACAAAGATCCCTCCGAACACAACTGCCGCCACAACCGGCAGCAGCACGTCGACCATTCGCGAAGTACGCCCTTCGTCGACGGGGCCCAGCAGCGTCTGATGCACTCGATCATTGATGCGGCTGAAGAAGTCGTAGCCTCCCGGAATACTTTGTGCCGCAAACACCAGTGTTTCCAGAACAAATGGCGTCTGTCGGCGGAATGCCAGAACCAGCGCGTGCAGCAGCCAGAACCCCACCACGATCTGCAGAAAACTGCCCTGCCAGGCCAGTCGCCACGACAGCAGCGACAGCAGAGCAGCCAGGCACAATGAGCCTGGCCGTACGGATCGACGCGGGATGCCGACAGCCAGCAGCACGGCTGCACCGACCAAAAACACTGCAGGCCCCGCGTATCCAACCGCGTGGTACAGCGACACGTCGGCCAGTCCGACCATCAGCAGGATCAGGATCACGGCAAACCGACCTCGCACCGCCGGCTCGCCCAGTGATCCCATCACCGGCCCGTCGGGCGATTCAGGAATCCCCTCGGCGCTGGCCGAGGGGATTGGCGATGCGTCCTGCTGCTCCGGTTCGCTCATGCGTCGACTCCGCGGTGGTTGTCACCTCTGTTCAGCGAACGAGGTATTCCATCCTGCTTACGAAGCGATCGCGCGCACCGGCGGAAGTTTTTCGACAACTCACGGAATGAGCGACGGACGTGGTGTCGGCCCCCGGAGATTAACGGTTGGAGGCCGCAGCGTCGGTTTCCGAGCCCGTGTCATGAAGACTGACACGGGCTGTCACAAGACTGCCCGATCGCCAACGGAGTGGTACCGACGGGCAGCCAGACAGACAGTCTTATTTTGACTTGGCTGGAGCAATCTGACGCAGGCGAGCACCGCTGCGTTTGGCGTACAGTTCTTTGCTGCCGTCGTCGGCGATGCGAACACCAACGCGGGTCGGCTTGTTGGTTTCCGGGCAGATCAGCTGGCAGTTAGACACATCGATGGGCAATTCCATGTGCAGTCGGCCGCCCTGCGGGCTTTTCGGATGTCCGCGGCGTACGTGCTTGTAAACTTTGTTGACGCCTTCGACGACAACTTTACCCTTCTTCAGATCGACGGAAAGAACGGTCCCACGAGTCCCCGCATCATCCCCGGCAACAACTTCGACGGTATCTCCCTTGCGGATCTTCATTTCCGTAACTCTCGTAACCAAAAAGGTTTAAACACACACACTCGGAACAGGAATTCGCTGCTGACAGTTCAGGGGAATGACCCATGTATCGGCCAGATTCCACGCCTGAATCAACGAAGACGGAAAAAGCGGTCTTCCCGGAAAGTCGCCCGAAAAACCGAAGCGGGGAAGAATGACGACTTTTTCGCTCGGAATCAAGCCAGCATTGACAATGTTTTCGCTGGTTCCCGGCAATAGCAGCCGCACACCAACATCGTTATCCGTTCGACTGCGACAACAGCCACGCAAACAGCCCTTTTGCCAGATGCATCCGGTTTTCTGCCTGCTGATACACCACGCTGGCCGGCCCATCCATCACATCATCCGTGACCTCAAGCCCCCGCTTCGCGGGCAGATCATGCATAAAACGAGCTGTCTCAGGCGCCTGCTTCAGAAGCTTGCCATTGACCTGAAAATCGGCAAAGGCCTTCAGGCGACGTTCGGCTTCCGCCTCCTGCCCCATGCTCGCCCAGACGTCCGTGTAGACATAATCCGCGGTTTTCACGGCTGCCACCGGGTCGGAAACCTGACTGACCTGAGCCCCTGGGTACCTCTTCGCCAGGTTCTTCAGAAATTCAGCCGGCATTTCAAACCCGTCGGGGACAGCCAGCGTGAACTTCATGCCCGTCATGGCCGCGGCAATTGCCAGCGACATCGCGACGTTATTGCCGTCCCCGACAAATACCAGATGAATTCCGGCCAGTTTCCCGCTGATTTCCCGAATGGTCAGCAGGTCCGTCAGCGCCTGGCACGGATGTCGATCGTCGGACAGCGCGTTGACCACCGGGCACTGACTGAAGGCCGCAAAGTCTTCGATCAGCTGCTGCGAAAATGTTCGCATGGTGATCACGTCACTGAAGGAACTCAGAACCGTGGCCACATCCTTCAGTGATTCTCGTCCGTTTAAACCAGCCTCAGCTGTCGTCAGAAAAATGCCGGATCCACCGAGGTGAATCATGGCCGCTTCGAAACTGTTGCGGGTTCTTAGCGATGGTTTTTCGAACAGCTGAGCCAGCACTCGCCCGGGATACATCTGAGGACGCTCGCCCTGAAGATATTTCGCCTTCAGACCGGCAGCGGTATCCAGAACTGACAGCAGTTCATCCGGGGAAAGGTCGTACAATGAAGTCAGGTGTCTTGTCATCTGTCACCAAAATCACACGAGACACGGCTCGTAACAGGCCCCTACCCAAAAACCTGCACCGTTTCTTTCCTCTGCTGACAGTTGAACAGGCAGCAGCAGCGTACAGATATACGTCCGGTTTTCAGTCAGGCACCAGGTTCTAAAAAACGAAAACGACTGAGGCAGCTCTGAGAGCCATCTCAGCCGATTGACAGGCGGACAAACGTCTTTGAGGTTTACGTTATCGTCCCCACCGCGCGAGGCAGATCACACTTGTTCGCCCCTTCCCTGAGCAGGCGGCGAATTGCTTCAGCGGGCCGGTATTTTTGGCAGGGGACACCGCCGACGTTAAGCGGTTATCACGGATTTTCGGCAGAATTCACTTCTGAGACGGCCCGACAGAGTTTTTCGCAGTGTTTTCTCACAAATCGTCGACCGATCTGCGATTTCCTGCGGTCCAGCAGAATTCTATTCGGGCATCTCCCGAATCCACTCCCGGATCAGTGCGACGGATTCCGCATGGACCAGATTCCGCGCCAGATTCGGCATGCGGGCACCGGCTTCCTCTGTCTCAAGACGATACAGCAGAATCGATTCGTCAGGCTTGCCGGGAACAATGTCGTAGCGGCGGCCGCCCGATCCCTTGCCAGCCGCCACCGGGGACTTGAACACGCCATATTTCGCCGCGTCCGTCTGTACCGTACGCAGATCCAGACCTGATGTTCGGGCCGATCCCAGCGGGTTGTGGCAGTGAGCACAATTGACCTCCAGCCACGCTCGAGCACGTGCGTCCACGGAACCGGAATCCGGGTCGTCAAACGCCGCCAGCACCGGCCGCTCATCAGCCGCCGGTGCCCCCTGCAGAATTCCATGACGAACCCAGCTGGTCAGCTGATTTTCGGTATCGTTGTCGGCTGCTGGCCGATTCAGATTGCGGGCCGTCGGCCCCAGCGGCACAAACTTTCCATCCCGGCTGTGACAACTGAGGCACTGATTCGCGTTCGGCACCTGATACTTATTGTGATGAACGTCGCCATCGCTGTCGGTCCATGACACATCCACCGCACCGCCCCCCAGCTGCAGATCGGCATCGGTCTGCTGGTCGTTCCAGATGTAGGAATAGCCATACCAGCCGGAAGCCTCATGGACTTCAAGGCGAGTCTCCAGAAAACGCTCGTCCGGTGTCCGGTCGCGAGACGTGTCCGGATAGGCAAATGTTTTGGCAATGACCGTTCCCACCGGAAACCCGAACGCTTCTTCGTCATCCCATGTCGCGTGTCCGCCAGCGGGCAGACGCACAAACCGATGCTTGGCGGTGTAGTCAGAAAACAGAGGCGTATTCAGTTCATACGACACCAGATCGTCAGCCGGCACATACCGACCGTCGACTTCCGCAAATAACCCCCATTCGGAAAGCCGCCGTGGCGCTTTGCGGTACACCGTGACGGCAGGATTCCCGCCGCCGGAAGGCGGCTGATGAGGTGTCAGCGTGACCGGTTTCAGGGCAGGACGGTCAGCACCTAAAGACGTGATGTCCCGATCAATCTGATACCTGCCGGAAAACACATTGGCCGGCGAAAAGTCACCAATGTTCACGTTGGCAAAGGTGGCATCTCCGTTGTCGGCGATGCGCGAACGAAGTTCCGGCGGCAGCCGGCCGTCGACCAGTTTGGCTGCGTCAGTCAGCCCGTCGTAGAAGATGTCGGGAAACGGAAGGCCGACCACCGGCGCCAGCAGCGTTCCGATCGCTCCGGACGGCCGGGTTCCTCCGCCAGAGAAGCGATTGTCGTGAATCGAAAAGGCTTCGGGGTACGGATCATAGCCGGCGTCATTGATCTTCCGTTCCGTAATCAGAAAGCTGACGACCAGCACGTTGCTGGTCTGATTGTCGCGCAGATCATTGTCAAAGATTTCCACATGATCCGTCGCCATGACCATCACGCCCGTCCCGGAAGGCACGTCCGCCACCATGGTCCCGCGAGGGGCAAAATTCGAATGATTGTTGGCTTCAATACGATTTCTGAACAGTCGAATCTGGCCACCGTTCGTCAGGTTCAGCCCCGGCAGATCAAACACCAGCAGCCCGCCCGTATTGTCCGTCACATGATTGTCATAGACGTCCGCCCGCAGCGTATTTTCGATCTCAATCCCCGCCACGTTCTGCCGGGCCATGCAGCCTTTGACAACGACGTCCTGTGACTGCCCGACGTAGATTCCCGCGTCAGATGCCGCAATGGAAAGACATTCTTCAATCAGCACATTCGAACATTCCACCGGATAGATGCCGTAGGCACCGTTCGTCGACTTCGGACCATCCGTCCATTCCACTCTCACCCGGCGAAACGTGACGTCCCGCGCCCCAAGCACCTTGATGGCGTTTCCGACCGTGTCCTCCACGGCCAGATCCTGAATCACAAAGGCGTTTCCCGTTGCCACGATCCCGTTGCTGCCGACATTCTGATTCCTGAATGACAGCACCGTCTGCTGATGTCCGCGTCCTCTGATGGTCACGTTGTCGCAGACCACGTTCAGTTCAGAATCGAAGTGGTACGTTCCCGCAGCCAGATCGATCACATCACCCGGCACGGCGTTGATCAGCGCCGCCTGGAGCTGAAACTGTGCCGCCGGACCGGGCTGGATCGCCACGACCGAGGGCGCCAGGTCATCCGCGGTAACCTCGGCGGCCACCGACGCGAAAAAAATGCACAAGACACAAATGTTCAGACCGCTGAGCAGTTTCCACATCGACAATCTGTTTCCCTATCGTACTTCTGAGCCACGAAATGGTCGATCCAGTCACCGGCCTGCAGTCGGACAAGATCCTGTTGCAGAGGTCCCGCCTCGAAAGTCAGACTCAGTTTGATTCGATCCGGCCTATCCACAACAGTCGGTATTGGTTTCAACATTTGAACCTCAACAACGAAGAAACGTGTTCAGCGGCACAACCAGCAGCGATCGGCGTGACGGCCGGTCCACTGTTCGCTCAGGCCATGGTCGGGCACAACAGTACTTTCATGGCGTCCGGTTCGCCTTCGTACAGCCGGCTGAACCATTCGTGTCCCTGTTCCAGTGGCGCTCGGGCGGTGATCATGTCTTCCACTCTGATCTGACCGCTGGCCAGCAGATCCACACAGGCCGGATATTCGCCGCTGGAAGCACAACTGCCGAAGACATTCAGTTCGCGGGTCACAACTGACTGCAGGGGAAGCTCGACCGTCGGAGCGAGGTTGCCGACCAGCGTGACCGAGCCACCTTTGCGGGTGCAGTCGATCGCTGATTTGACGGTCGCTGTGGCTCCCACGACTTCCAGCGCCACGTCGGCTCCGCGTCCTTTTGTCAGTTCCGCCACCCGTGCCGGGGCGTCTTCTTCCGCCACATTGATGGTGACATCGGCACCCAGTTTCTTTGCCACGGCCAGGCGGCTGGGGTTCAGGTCCGTGGCGATCACCTGACTGCAGCCCTTTTGTTTGATCGCCTGAATCACCAGCAGGCCGATCATCCCGCTGCCCACCACCACGGCTGTGTCGCCCAGCGTGACCGGCGTGCGGTTGGCGGCATGAACCGCCACCGATACGGCCTCAATCAAAGCAGCGTGTTCAAACGACAGAGATTCGGGCAGATGACAGCAGATACGAGCCGGCACGCTGACGTATTCGGCAAAACAGCCGTATCGTCGATAATCGCCGCAGCTGACGCCCAGCACCATCCGGTTGTCGCACAGATTGGAACGCCCGCTCAGACAGAAGTGACACTTCCCGCACCAGACCATCGAATCGAAGGTGATTCGATCACCTTCCGCGTACCCCGTCACATTGCTGCCCACGGCGGCGACGGTGCCGGCGGCTTCGTGTCCCATGACCAGCGGTGGAACGCGACGCCCGCTGCTGCCATCCCAGCCGTGAATATCGCTGCCGCAGATGCCGCAGGCCTGCACCTGCACAAGAACATCGTCTGCTCCGATCTCCGGCTTCGGGATGTCCGTGACTTCAAGTTTTTTGTATTCCGAAAGTAGAAGAGCTTTCACGATACGCTGCCTGTCTGATAGTTCAAAAAGCAATCGTCCCGACGAATTCGGACAGATCTGCCGTGCTCATGTTACCGTCGCCCCGTCTGCCCACAAACGACTTGCGAATGCCAGTGTCAATTTGGAGACGTCAGAAATCGAACTGCCGGAAATCGCCGGCAATTCCACCGACCCGCGAAATTTCCGCAAATTTGATGACAAGCGGATGCTCGACAAGGCGGCTCCGGCCGCGGACTTTTCCACAGGTCGAACAATTGAGACGCGGAAACGGTCGGAACTGGCGGCGGTGTCGGTAAGATGCCGCCATGAAATGGCGGCTTATTTTTTCCGGAACTCAGTCACTGACGTGGTCGATCAGCGTTTGCCTGGCGATCGTGCTGGCCGTCACTCTGTTTCTGTTTCTCAGAAAATACGAAGCTCGTCTGGTCTCACCCCGTGTCAGCCGAAGCCTGCTGACCCTGAGAATTCTGGTGCTGCTGGTGCTGCTGGCCACTCTGCTGCAGCCGGTGCTGACCCGAGCATGGGACGAAGACCGTCGCAGCCGGCTGGTGGTCGGTATCGACGTTTCCGAGAGTATGGAGACGGCAGATCGCCATGCGACACCCGCAGAAATGCTGCGGTGGGCTCAGGCGCTGGGAATGCTGGGCAACGATCGTACCAGCTCGCTGATTGACACCTGGATTGCCGCCTATGATTCCGGGCAGCAGCCGGACTGGGGGGCGGAAGACCCGGATCTGGCCGATTCCCGCCGTCGACATATTGAGGGCGTGTTTAGCCAGCTGTCCGGCATGAGCCGGACAGAATTTGTCCGGCGACTGCTGCTGGCCAGACCCAATGATCTGCTGGCCGAGCTCGGCAGACAGCTCGACGTCGATCTGCAGGTCTTCGGCGTTCACCAGCAGAGTATCCGCAGCGACCAGCTTCAGGAACTGCTGAATTCGGACCGTCAGGAACTTCGCCCCGGCGGCACAGACGCGGTCGGCCTGCTGGCCGGCAGCATCGGCGAGGAAGGCGGCAACCGGATTCAGGGCATTGTCCTGTTTTCTGACGGTCGTCAGACCGTGCCGGCCGATGCGGCTGCCGAAGCCGGCCGACTGGCCAGTCTGGGAATCCCCGTGTACGCGGTGCCGATCGGTTCCATCCTGTCGCCTCGGGATCTTTCGATCGCCACCGTTCAGGTTCCTCAGAGTGTCTTTCTGGACGACAACGCTCAGGTCCAGGTCACGGTCACATCCAGTGGCTTTGTCGGTGATCGCATCACCGTCAACCTGCAGCGCAACGGCAATGTGGTGGATCAACAGACCGTGCCGGTGGCCGCCGATTCATTCGAAGTCGGATTTGAAATTCCGACGGACGAAACGGGAAACCATGAATATTCGGTGTCGACCGAGGTACAGCCCGGCGAACTGCGCGAGGACAATAATTCACGGGACTTCACCGTGTCGGTCGTCGACAACAAGGCCCGCGTACTTCTGGTGGAAGGAGACGCACGCTGGGAATTCCGCTACCTGAAAAGCGCACTGGAACGCGACAGCCGTGTTGAATTAAGCACCATTCTGTTTCGTCAGCCCTTTCTGCAGCTGCTGAATCGCACGTTTCTGGATCGGGAACTGCCGGAACTCGCGGCACTGCAGGAACAACTTGCCAACACCGATATTCTGATTATCGGTGATGTGGCGGCCGAAAAACTGCCGGAACCTTTCTGGCAGACGGTCGAGCAGGCCGTTGCTGACGAAGGTCTGACACTGCTGGTCGTCCCCGGACATCGACACATGCCGCACCAGTATAGTTCGCCAGCGCTGGACAGACTGCTGCCGGTAAGAGACCCACGCCCGCAGATGGCCGAACGTTATCAGCGGTCGCTGCCGGATGCAGACCCCACCGTGTTTCGTCTTGAACCCACCGTGATGGCCAGAGACCTGACGCTGTTCGACTTCAGCGGGGCCGGCGAGGACAGCGACAGCGGCAGTCAGATGACGCTGTCCGGTCTGCCGGGGCACCCGTGGGCGTGTACCGGCAAAGCAAAACCCATCGCCACCGTCTGGGCCAACATCGTCATTCCCGGACTGGACCTTAATTCCGAAGAAACAGCGGCCGTCGTACATCAGTACTACGGCTTTGGTCAGGTTGTGTGGTTCGGTGTGGACAGCACATGGCGCTGGCGGCGACGAGCCGGCGACAGATGGCATCACCGCTTCTGGGGGCAGGTCGTTCGCTGGGCGGCTCAGAACAAATCGGCCGCCGGTAACGACCAGGTTCGAATGACCATGTCGGATGTGATTATCGATGAATCCGAAGCGGTTGACGTGGCCGTTCGCTGGAATCCGAAACTGGCCACTCAGCTGCAGGATGCGTTGCTGGAAATCGTGGTCGAACCGATCGATGGGCCGGCCGACGATTCTGCTGGCAGCGGAAAATCGTCTCTGGAACCACGGCGTCTGCGACTGGAAGCAGTCGAAGGTTTTCCGGAACGTTTCACAACACGCCTGACAGGACTGAATGCCGCCAGTTATCGCGTCAGCCTGCAGGTCAGCAATTCGAACCTGAAACTCGACGACCCGATTGAATCAGACCTGATTGTGCAGAAACGGCTGTCGACCGAACTGGCCAACATCAGCTGCAATCGTGAGTTCCTGCAGCAGCTGGCGACGGCCTCCGGAGGTCGACTGATGGAACCATGGCAGCTGCCTGAACTGCCGGAGCTGCTGCGACCGCAGGACCTGAACCGGAGTATCGTGCAGGAAAAAACATTGTGGGACCACTGGGCTCTGCTGGTGGTGTTCTTCTCGCTGCTGACAGCGGAGTGGATCCTGCGGAAAGTGAACGGACTACCGTAAACGCCATCGTCAAAAACAGATCCGGAAAAGGGGTCGGGTTTCTTTTTCCTGATCGGTACCCGTCAGAAATCCATCGCGCAGCGGAAAAAGAAACCCGACCCCTTTTCCACCTGGAAGCGGCAGCCACGAAAGACAGGATGCTGTTCCGTTAAAACGAGCGACGGCACTGATCTAACACGGATCCAGACTCAAAGGAAAAGGGGTCGGGTTTCTTTTTCCAGATCGGTACCCGTCAGAAATCCATCGCGCAGCGGAAAAAGAAACCCGACCCCTTTTCCGCATTGTCAAAACGGGCCGCGGCGCTGAGGGCATGGATCCAGACTCAGAACGCTGGCATCAAAACAGGACTTCATCAGACGCAGCTTCATGTTCTGATGTGCCGGTGAGTTCCACAGATTCACGAATTCGTCCGGATCCGCCACCAGGTCATACAGTTCGCCCTGATCCGACATAAAAATGACCACCGTGTTTTCGCGCTGACCGGTTTCGTCCAGAACCTGCAGAATGCGGCCGACCTGATCGTCAATCAGTTCGCACATCGCGTAGTAAGCAGCCGTCACCTGCCGCCGATCATCGTCCGTCATGGCCGCGGTGTGAAATTCGCCGGGGCTGTTGTGAGCCCAGATGGCATCCAGCTGCTGAAAAGTCGTCTTCGTTTCCGGTTCACCGACCCGCGTCCCCGGCAGCGGCATCTGTGCCGGATCGTAGCGGCTCAGGTACCCGGCGTCCGCAGACATCCGACTGATCAGTACTTCGTCTTCCGGAATCGTCTGCCCGTTCTGGCGACACCGAGTCGTGCGCGGATACCGGCCGGTCAGAAACGAAGCGCGACTGGGCGTGCAGACGGGACTCTGACAAAACGCCTGAGTGAAACTGACACCGGTGCGGACCAGACTGTCAAGATGCGGCGTTCGGATCAGATCGTTGCCGAGCGAATGGATCGTGTCGTAACGCTGCTGATCCGTACACAGCCACAGCACGTTTAACGGCGAATCAGATAACGTCGAAGCAGCGGGCATGGGCGTCGGGTATCTGTCAGACAGGCAGACAGTGAGCTCTCTGCGCGCAGCAAGATCGGCGCGTCACAGAATATTCGTCTGCAGCGGGAAACCTCGCAAGCTGGTCGGGACGCTGTACGATTCAGTTTTTGACATTGCCACGACGGCTGGCTGAACATGATGTGCCCGATTGTGGATGATGGCTGTGGGAACCGCTACACTCAACCGAGTGCAGACAGACCCTGATCTTCTTACTCAGCCCTCCCCAGGAATCGCAGCGATGTCGACAGAGCTTCCCACTTCCCGACGAACCGTCTTACTGAGCGGCATGGCCGCCATGGGCACCGCCCTCAGCACGCGCACCGGTTTGGCGGCCGATGACGAAAACACTCCGTGGATAGACGCTCATTCACATATCTGGACGCCTGACACCAGTAAGTTCGGGCTGCGGCCGGGAATGACGGTGGATGATCTTCAGCCACGAAGTTTCACCGACGCCGAACTGATGGCCATCGCGCGGCCGCAGGGTGTCGGCCGGGTCGTGCTGATTCAGCACACCTATTTTCACGGCTTCGACAATGCGTATCTGATCGATGCGTGGCGGCGGCATCCCGACCTGTTTCGTGTTGTCGGGATGGTGGATGACCTGTGGCCCAACTGCGGCAGGGCGATGAAGCAGCTGCTGCCGCAGGGAGTAACCGGCTTCCGCATCACACCGCGCAAGGGAATCTCGGAATGGCTGCAGACGGACGGCATGACAGAAATGTGGCAGACCGCCGCCGAAACCGGTCAGTCCATGTGCTGCCTCATCAACCCGGAGAACCTGCCGCAGGTTGATGCGGCCTGCCGCCGTCATCCCGACACACCGGTGGTGATTGACCACTTTGCCCGTATCGGCATCGATGGAACGATTCGGGACAGTGACCTGAACAGCCTGTGTAAACTGGCGGTCCACAAGAATGTGAAGGTCAAGATCTCGGCCTACTACGCACTCGGCCGGAAACAGCCGCCTCATCATGAACTGATTCCGATGATTCGGCGGCTGTATGAAACCTTCGGAGCAGACCGACTGATGTGGGCCAGCGACTGTCCGTATCAGCTGGACGGCAACAACACGTACGAATCATCGATCGCGCTGATCCGGGACACCATTGATTTTGTCTCAGACGCAGAACGCCGCCAGCTGCTGCGGGACACTGCCGAGCAGACATTCTTCTTTTGACAGGCATCGGCGCAGAAAAAAGCGTTCCGATGGAAGACCATCGGAACGCTTTGGGTGTTCATGTCAGGTTGTCAGGTCTGCCGGACCTGCCCGCCTGCTTCTCAATCCCAGTTCTTCGGATTCCACAGCCAGTACCAGGCGTTGTGCTTCTTCTGAAAATCCAGCTGCCAGTAGCCGTCATCCCACTGCAGAGAAACTTCTCGCCAGCCCATCGGCACCTGAGGGTACGGATAGAACGGACCGATGTACGGCCATGCACTGGCACTGTACTGAGTCGGATACTGTACGGCCGCTGAGTTGGGATAAGCAGCGTAGGCCGGCCATGCGTGATTCGGCAGGTTCGGGTTGGAATAATTTCCCGCTCCGCCCACCGGCATCGGTGCGGCCCCGGACTGCATACCCATTCCGGCCGTCATCATGGCCGGAGGCATGCTCATCGCAGCCGGTCGAACCTGTCCTCCCATGCCGGCACCGAAGCCAGCCTGAGAAATCGGCCCCTGGACCCGCAGTCGATTGTTGACATGGCGGACACCCGGTACCTGCGAAGCAGCCCGAGCAGCTTCCTGCATCTGCTGCGTGGTGGCAACGTCTCCCTGCAGTGTCGCGATTCCGTCTTCGAAGCGAATTTCCACGTCGTAGCCAACCAGACCGACCTGAGCCAGAGAACCTGCAATCTGCTGAGCAACCTGCTGGTTATTCGGTCCCGCAGCCGGAGCTGGTGCAGACACGGCCTGAACCAGTGGCTTCGGAGTCGATGTCTCGACAGACTTCGGTGCTGCCGGGGCCAGCTGAGCCTGTGAAGCGGCCGGCTGCGGAGCAGGCGACGTCTGCTGCATCAGCGGCTGAGCACCGGAGGGCATCGTTGCCGCCTGCGTCTGGGTCGCAGACGACTGCGGTGCTGGTCGCTGCTGCTGCACTGGACGCTGCTGCTGCACGGGACGCTGCTGGTAGCTGTTCGTTCGCGTCGATGTCGATGTCGATGATGACGACGACGGAGTCCGCTTACCGGGCTTCTGAAAATGCACCTGACGGATGCCGTCGGTTTCGCCGGCAACCACATTGTAAGTGGCCGGACGAAGCGAATCGTCGGTAATCCGACCGGAAGTCTGTTCAATTTCTCCGCCGGGAACATAGCGAAGATTGTTGACAACCTGACTGATACCGGTGACTCGCCGACAGGCCTGTTCAGCCAGCGCCCGATGAGTCACATCGCGGACCTTGCCGTCGATTTTCACGACGTCGCCCCGGACTTCGACCGAAAGGTCGTAACCGTTGATCCGTGCCTGACGCAGTGCGTCAGCCACTTCCTGGGCTTTTTCCTGGTTCTTCTGCTGCTGGGCACTTCTGGACTGTGGCAGATTCTGCCGCAGTCCTGCCAGCAATCCGTCAGCGCTGACCCAGGCAGGATGGGCTGCCAGAATGCCCAGCACGAGTAACAATTTTCCGTACTTTCGCATGAAAGCTCTCCTCCTGAGCTAGCGTTTAACTGCCTTCGGGCAGTTCCGAGCCGTTTGCCAGATGTTTACCGGACCTTGTACATCGGAAAAAAACAAGACCACCCGGCCTCACGTTTCCGACTGCCTCCGCCCCGTCTTGGTTCCATAATCAGAAACCTCAATGACACTACCAGGTGAGGCAGCGCAACGAGAGGTACGTGCTTGTCATCGGTCATGTGATGACGGTTAGATAAACATTTCTGGTTTTTTCATCGGTATGAACTGCAGCGGTTCTTCAGAATGTAACCACCGGCTGGCTCGATTCTGAATTCCATCGGGCCAGATCACCGCAGGCAGACCACGACAGACCACGACAGACCACGGCAGGCAACCCAAAACACGCAGACCGCGGCAAGTGGTCCGGGGCAGGCAGCTCGGGGCAGAGACAGCAACAGGGTCGGTTGAGAACTTCAGCGAAGCCGGTAAGACAGAGGCAGCGCAGCGAGCTTTGTGAAGCAGGGCAGCCGCGGGGCCGTAGCCGGATATTCGATATCCCAGCAGCTGCTGCTGACCGCTTCCGCTGGCGACTTCCGCTACAGGCAAACAAGGGAAAGACGGGAGTTCGGGCGGGGCTGGTAACAGAATGCCCGGACGGCTTCGTCAGACGGCTTCGTACTTCGGCACATTGGGCTCGGGAACTTCGGCCACCAGCTTTTCAATAATGTCTTCTGACGCCATGCCTTCCGCCTGAGCCTGAAAGTTGGTGGACACGCGGTGCCTGAGCACGGGAATGGCCACGCGACGCACGTCATTGGTGGTGACATTCGGACGACCGTCCATGGCCGCCATCGCCTTGGCTCCGGCAATCAGATACTGTCCCGCCCGCGGGCCCGCGCCCCAGTCGACCAGCTTTCTCACAAATTCCGGCGTGGCTTCATCATTCGGTCGCGTCGCTCTGACCAGC
Source organism: Fuerstiella sp. (assembly GCA_040222735.1). Classification (GTDB taxonomy): domain Bacteria; phylum Planctomycetota; class Planctomycetia; order Planctomycetales; family Planctomycetaceae; genus Fuerstiella. The sequence goes on from JAVKCM010000145.1 coordinate 29,034, forward strand.
CGGGTGACGTAGCTGATAATAAACGGCGATGCCACGATCTGCCCGATCTGCTTCTGCAGGTACAGAATCGCCTTCCCGGACAGCACCTTGCGGACCTCCGGCTTTTCGCCCGACGTCGTCGCCTCCAGAATCCGTTCCTCTTCGTCCAGCGTCGGATAGTCTACCTTGACATTGAACATGAACCGGTCCAGCTGCGCTTCCGGCAGTGGATAGGTGCCTTCCTGTTCAATCGGGTTCTGCGTGGCAATCACAAAAAAGGGCTCGGGCAGCTGATAGGTGGTCTGGCCCACGGATACTTCGCGTTCCTGCATGGCCTGCAGCAGGGCCGCCTGAGTTTTCGGAGGTGTCCGGTTGATTTCATCCGCCAGCAGCACGTTCGTGAAGACGGGGCCTTCGACAAATCGAAATTCCCGCCGCCCCTGCTCATTTTCCTCCAGCACGTTGGTGCCGGTAATATCCGACGGCATCAGGTCCGGCGTGAACTGAATGCGGCGGAACTCGACATCCAGCAGCCGAGCAATGGTGCTGACCAGCAGCGTCTTTGCCAGGCCCGGCACGCCGACCAGCAGACAATGCCCTCCCGTAAAGATGGCGGCCAGAATCTGATCGATTACGGCGTCCTGGCCGATCACCACCTTGTGGAGTTCATCCACCATGACCTCGTGGTGCTTGCGGAACTTGGTCAGAAAGTCTTCGAAGTCTCGTTTTTCGGCCAAGAGTCTGCGTCCTCGGCAGGAAGAGTGGGGGAATTGCGGCGAAACGGTACAATAACCGGCCTTCCCGGCTGTTGCCCCGCTCTGCCGCATGATAGCGGCCCGTTACAGACTCTTCTATTCAGGCAGCCCGCTCTCCGGCGGCCGGACAATGGCGGACGGCAGAGGCTCGGACGGCGGGCGATTTAAGCGACGATCAAAGACTTCCTGCACGGTCACTTCGATCGTACGACACAGACCGTCCAGATCCAGGTCGTCGTCATCGTGACCAAAGGGCTCTTCCACGTGTTCTGCCACGACCTCCAGACCGAGCATAAAGTACGCCACTATTCCCGTCAGCGGCAGCGTCCACCAGCGAAACGTGTCGACGATTCCCCACGGAAAGGTCACCAGGTACAGCCCCACACACTGCCGCGTGAACGTTCGATAGGAACGCACCACTCGAGTATTGCGAATGCGTTCGCAACCGCCGCAGATGTCCAGAAACTGACGGGCCTCGGCATCCAGCACCCGCAGTTCGTCACCGTCGATGTAGCCGTTGGTCTTCCAGGCCCCCAGTTCTTCGTACATCCGTGTGATCAGGTACGATGGCACGTGACTGGGCTGGTCACCGCAGGCTTCAAAGCCGCTCAGCTTCTGCAGATGCGATTCATTCCGCAGGTGATCCTTCAGCCCATAGGCAAACGCCACGATTTCTATCCGAAACTTGTTGAGTTCGCTGTCGCCGGCACGCACCAGGTCGGCCACCTTGATGGCCATGTTGCGGCTGATGTTGACAAGCCCGCCCCACAGTTTTCGAGCTTCCCACCACCGCGCGTAGGCTGAGTTGGTGCGAAACACCAGCAGCCAGCCCAGCACCAGAGCAAACAGTGCATGAGGGTCCGACGGCAGGCTGATGGCATCGCCGAAACGAGACCTGGTTTTTGCCCACACCGGAAGCAGCGCATACAACGTGATGCAGATCGCATACACGGCCACTTTTCGCAGTGTGCGACTCCGGGCGATCTCCGAAACAACGCGGGGTTCGGTGGAAATGGCGGCAATCCGGAACAGTGACAGCGGGCGAAGCAGCTACGGCTTTTATCACAGGTTGATTCTGGGTGCGATTCCTGCGGCGTCAGCTTCCAGCCTGCGAAAGACCGCAGCAAGCATGGCAGGCAGATTACCTGCCGCACTTTTTCGACGGTGGCAAAGCACGATGCATTCCACAGACAAACTCAGCCAACTGCGTCTGAGCAGTCAGCGTCGGGGCGAGACCATATCGGATCACACACGTGTCTTCAACAAAAGCCGTCCACGGCGCTGCTGCCCCCATTCGAAGAACGGGCGGCGATCGTGCCGGAACTGCTCGCTGCCAGCCCCCGTTCTTCCCGCGGATCGGCTCAGACAGTGCCATCCGCAGCCCGTTTTTCCTGCGTTTGGCAGCGCGGAATCCGGAATTCCGACGATTCAGGAATCACAGGCTGCCCGGTGGCGACTTCCCACCGGTCACCTTAGGATAATCAACGCCGATCTGTTTGTTCTGATAACACCGTTCAGCTGAGACCATAAAGTGAATCGACCTCACGCACCCGCCAATCTTCCTGACCCCACGATTCGCCTGACCGAAGGATGGCACTGCCTGCATCAGTATTACAAGGTTGATCAGCAGGCGCTGATGTCATTGTCGGCCAATGCCCGCGCCGAAGGCCGCGAACATGTGATCCGCGTCCTCAGCGCAGAAGCAGACCACGCTCCGAAACGACTGCAGGTTTCCATCGCCACCGGTCACCGAGCCGACATGGCCCTGATGATGATGGACCCGGACCCGCTGAAAATCGATGCGATCACGCAGGAAATCCGGAATACCGCCATCGGAGCAGCTCTGAAGCCGTCTTATTCGTTCGTCTCAATCACAGAAGTTTCTGAATACGTTCCGACGGTTGAACAGTATGCGGAACGTCTGCGACGCGAAGGTACGTCACCCGATGATCCGGCTTTCGAAGTCAAGCTGAACGCGTATCGTCAGCGTCTGCCCGCAATGAACAATCAGCGACTGTACCCGGATATTCCTCCCTTTCCCGTCATCGCCTTCTACCCGATGAACAAGGCTCGGCACCCGCTCGCCAACTGGTACACCGAACCGTTCAGCGCACGAAGTGATCTGATGGCCGAACATGCGACCTCAGGAATCAAGTTCGCCGGGCGCGTGTCCCAGCTGATCACCGCCTCCACCGGTTTCGACGACTGGGAATGGGGAGTCACGCTCTGGGCCCGCGCTCCGGAACATATCAAGGAAATTGTATACACGATGCGATTTGACCGCGCTTCTGCAAAATACGCGGAGTTCGGTCCCTTCTACGTCAGCTACGCGGCCTCCGCCCAGGACACCATGGACCACCTCCGCATCTGACAGGGCGGGATGGCCCGCCGGCCAATACGAGCTGACGCTCGGAAGACCTGTGCCGCTCCCGCTGGTCGCTGGCCCGTAAGAATCTGAAATAACGAAACTCAGACCGGGATCGAGCCTGCAGCGCGGTACGTGCTCCGTGGTGCTGAACTGTCCGGCGAGCCGAAGTCACTGACTGAGAAAATCATGCCGAGATATGATGTCGCTGTTCTGGGTGGAGGAATCGTGGGCCTTGCCACGGCCTGGCAGATTTCCAACCGCTATCCGGACAGGAAGATTGTGCTGCTGGAAAAAGAAAACCAGCTGGCGTCTCATCAGACCGGTCGCAATTCGGGGGTGATTCACTCGGGGATCTACTATAAGCCGGGATCGCTGCGGGCTCGGAACTGCCGCGAAGGCAGAATCGCTCTGGAAGAATTCTGCACGCAGCACGGGGTGCCCTGGCAACAGACCGGCAAGGTCATTGTGGCCACCGCCGAAAAGCAGCTGACGGCTCTGGACAACATCCTGCAGCGCGGTCAGCAGAACGGAGTTCGGTGCGAGCTGATCGACGTGGACCGACTGAAGGAACTGGAACCTCATACGGCCGGGATCAGGGCCATCCACGTACCAGACGCCGGAATCGTCGACTATCCGGGTGTATGCACAAAACTGGCAGAAATTCTGCAGTCGCGAGAAGCACAGATACAGCTGGGATGTCGCGTCACCGGACTGCGCCAGTCCACCGATGTCGTAACGGTCACCACCAGCAAAGAAACTGTGGAAGCCGCTCAGGTCGTCAACTGCACGGGGCTTTACAGTGACCGCATCGCGAGGCTCGGAGGCCAGCGGATGAAGGAACAGATTGTTCCGTTTCGAGGCGAATACTTCACTCTGAAGCCCGCAGCAGAACATCTGTGCCGGACCCTGATCTATCCGGTCCCGGACCCCGAGTTCCCATTCCTGGGCGTCCACTTTACCCGAATGATTGACGGTGGCGTGGAATGCGGTCCGAATGCCGTGCTGGCGCTTTCTCGTGAAGGCTATTCGTGGGGAAAAATCAGTCCCCGGGACCTGTTCGAATCGATCACCTATCCCGGGTTTCTGAAACTCGCGTTTCGCTACTGGAAAACCGGGCTGGGCGAAATGTGGCGCAGCGTTTCGAAAAAAGCGTTTGTCAAAGCGCTGCAGAAACTGGTCCCGGAAATCCGGTCAGAGCATCTGGTACCCGCACCGGCCGGCGTCCGGGCTCAGGCACTTGCACCGGAAGGTCGGCTGGTTGATGACTTCCTGATTCTGCGGAACGAACGGGTGCTGAATGTCTGCAACGCTCCGTCGCCGGCGGCGACCGCTTCGCTGAACATCGGCCGGCTGATCACGGACGAACTGACGGACTGATCATTGCTGCCGAGTACGGTCAGGAAGCCGGTATGTCTTTTTCATGCCGCTGTCTGAGGCAGGACAACTTTGATCCACCGCTCACCGGTTCCAGTGGCCGAACCGATTCTTCTTCTCCGCAGGCAGATCAGGAGCTCTGGCATCAAGCGTTGAGATCCCTTCGCCGTAGAGCAGTTCGCCCGAGTAACCATCGTGGAAGCTGACCACCACCTGAGGAGCATCGTAGGCCAGAAACTGGTATCCCGGTCCCGACCGGCGGCCGGCCTTGATGATATTATTGACTGAGATCACGGCATACACGGTATGGCGCTGACGCAGATAGTGCACATTGTCAGGATAGCCGCCAAGCCATTTGATTTTGATCGTACGTCCTTCGCTGTCGAACCAGCCCCCCAGCGGCGGCAGCCCGGCCGTGCCCAGCGGATGGTTGGCGGAATTCACCGGCGACACCAGAAACTCCCAGACATTGTCGGTGATCTGAGCGGCCACGGGATGATGGACGTCCCCGGTCAGCAGCAGCACGGGCTTCGGCACTTCGTCCAGTACGGCCGCCAGTTCTTCGCGCTCGTGCACGAACCCGCAGTAGCCGTCGCCTTTGGATTCGGTGTCTTCGCCCCGCACATGATAAGCGCTGTGATAGATGAACCAGGGGTCCGGTGAAATCACAAAGATGAAGTCTGCAGATGACTGCCGCACCGTCTCCAGAAACCACGCCTTCTGAGCTGCTCCCAGCACAAAACGATCGGCGTCATGAGCCTTCTTCACGCCCAGCCACTTTGACCGCTCGCCGCGAGTGTCCAGAAACAGAAAGTGACAGTTGCCGATGACCCGATCAAAGTAGTGATGCGTCCCGATGCTGTAGGCCGCGGTGTTCGTCGCCCTGGCCGGCGGCTCAATTTCCAGATGAGTTCTGTCAATAATCTTCCGAACCCGATAAACGCCCACATTCTGACCGCCTCGTTCGGATGCTCCGGGCTTTGCAGCCCCCTTCAGAAACGGACCGATGTGCAGCGTGCTGATCTGGTTCAGGTCAAGAGTCGTAAAATCTGCAGCGGGGTCATGCAGCACGCTGCTGCCTTCCTTCAACTCGGCCGTACCGAATCGCACCACGCCGGTCTGTGGTCGATCACCGTTGGCCCAGTCGGCATAGTACTGCCAGACCCGAACGGCCGGATCACGCACGAGATAGTTTCCGTCACCACGACCGACTTCACCGGATCCATCAATATTGTCCGTCACTTCGTGGTCGTTATACATGGTAAACAGCGGAACATGCTTCAACAGACGGTTCAGCGAACGGCCGCGGTTCAGATACAGCTTGTAATTGTTTTCGATGCCGCTGACCGTCCCATCGATGGTTTCTTCATAGGTGTAGTCACCGTTGACGATATGAAAGGCCAGGTGGTGGCGGTGCTTCTCCCAGATCGTGTCAAACGCGGGCGGGTTCGGATAGATGCCATAGGTTTCACCGGGCGAACGCTGACGCTGACAGGCCCCGATCGAGAAAGTCAGATTGAATCGTCCGTCCGGATTGAATTCGTGAGCGTAGCTGTTGGCATCCGGCAGCGTTCGGAACGTCGGCCACGGGTCCCGCAGATTCTCACGACTATCAATAATCTCATCGCCCACACGCACGGCCCACGCGTATTCCGTGTTCGGCTGCAGGCCGGACACTTCTGCAAATCCGGTGAAGTCGCGTTCCGCCACTGTCCGCCCAACCGTTTCGGCAGCCTGATCAAACGGCGGACGATGAGCCTGAACCAGTACGGTGAAGTCGATGTCCCGCTCTGCCCGCAGCCACACGCGGACCGAATTTGATGTCACGTTTCCCAGAAGCGGGCCGTGCGTCACAGGTGTACTCTGCATCGGCACCACGTGATTGGCCACGGGATCAGGCCACGTCAGATCCTGGCCAATCACCGACACCGACAGCAGCATCGGCAGCAGCAGCAGTCCGGCAATCATGTTTCTCATCATGTCTTTCATCGCTCTCATTTTATGCGCCCGGCCGGGATACCCGGTCAGTCTGGCCGACGGTGTCAGCCGGGCAACAGCACGGTCCCGGTAACCGGCACGTTCCGGGTACCGGCACGGTCCAGGCACCAGGATTCGTCCGGGGAAAAGAATGTCAGTTCAGAATGGCCGCCGGAACGTGGACTTCAATCAGCATTCCCGGCAGAAAGATTTCCGGCAGTTTATCCAGCTTCCGGTCGTCCAGCACGGTGAACCGAAGTCCGCGGGCGGTCAGGCTGTGTTTTAGTTCCCGAACAGCCGTCACGCACCCATAGGCCAGAAAGGCCCGACCATTCGGATTCAGATGCTGTGCCAAAGCGCCACAATACCCGAACCGGTTCCGATTTCCAGGACCCGTTTTCCTTCGATAAGGGTGGTATCCCGAATCAGATGACGCAGGCTGGCGGTGTCGTCGGGCTGCCAGAACACATGGTCAAAGACCGCGATATCCAGCGGCAGCGTTTCGACCTGCTGCCAGTCTTCAACCGGGACGTCCGAGGCCGGCCGCAGCTCTGCAGCGGGACCACGGTCCTGGAGTTCAGCCGGCGACGACAGCGGCTTCGGTGGGTCTTTGCGGGTAACCGGCGGGGTCTTCGCTGATGAACTCTGCGATGTGCAGCCGCAGATCCCGGCCACCCCCGCCATGGCGGCAAAGATAGACCAATGGAGACAGAAGATGGTGGTTTTCATGCCCGACATTCCGCAACTGTAACCGGACGCATCTGTGCCGCGGAAGAAGATGAATCGAGCCGCGCGGGTCGTATCCTATCCGGCGCAATGTCCCGAATTCGAGTGAATACGCGTTCCGACCATGCCGTTCGTGGACCAAAACGGACTCTTCTTCGGCAGATTCCGCTGATTCGCGATTCGCCGGACCGGCAAACAACGCTACCGCGGCCGCCGGCATCGGTTCTCGGCTTGTTGCCGGCGGCAAACGACACCTACCATGCGGTCAGTGTTTTTCCTCAGGCTGAACGTTCTGTCACGGCTGGCAGATCACAGACCTGATTCTTCTCGGTTTGCGCAGGGACGCCGAACCAGATGCCGTCATCCCGAAAATGCCTGACTGTCAGATCGCGGTGGCTGCCGGCTGCTGTAATAGCGCTGACAGCCAGCGGCTGTATCAGCATGTTCGGGCGACCACATTCTTCGCTGCGTCCCCGAACCGCAGCTCTGTCGATTACCGATCCCTCCGTTGTTCGTTCCCAGAACGATTCTCTGCAACTGCTGTCGTCTTCCGGGACAGGCACGACGGACGTCCGGGCGACAGCCGCCCCGCCACTCACGATTCGTGCAGCCAGACCTGTGACCTCGGGGCATTCTCTTCAGGACACTCGGACAGACCTTCCCGTGACCATGTCTGCGGGCGGAACCACTGCGTTCCCCCCCGGACAGCCGAACCCCGGACAGCCGAACCTCGGACAGCCGAACCTCGGACAGCCGAGCGGCGGGCAGCCGGGTACCGCAGGCACGCCGCCGAAGGCGCGGCTTCTGAACCCCCAGTTTAACTCGGTGGGCGGTCTGGTCATTGCCCCCAGAACGGCGCCACAGTCCGATCGTGCAATCCGACTGTCGCAGCCTCAGCTGTCATCCGAACCTGCAACGGGAACGGAATCTGGTCACAGCATCGGAATCACGGCCGACCAGATCCGGCAGTTGATGAATCAGCGGTCCAGCAATGCGATGTCAGAGGGACAGGTTTTGAGTGACCTGAAGCCTCAATGGCAGGTTCTGGAAAAGCCTCAGGCCGGGTCGAGCGTCGTTCAGCCGTCAACGATCGATGAAGCGGCGGTCGCGCCGACCATCCGCCCGGACACCCGCACCGTCTCTGATATCGGTGCTGAGCCACCCGTCCGGAGTGCGGTCCGATCAGACCACACCGGGGCTCAGGAAACGCCGCCGTCCGCCGCCCGGGCCCCCACCGCCCCCGGGACCGAACCTCCGATGTCAGAATCTGCAAAGCCCGAATCCTCGAAAGAAGACGAGCCTTCTATGCTGGATCGGCTGCGCGGGTTCTATGGGCCGTCGACAGATGAAAAGACGGGGCAACGCTGGATGCGACAGATTCAGCGGCTGCCGTCCCCGTGGAGCGTGTTTCGCGACCGAGACGAAGCTGCTGCGGCAGCCGCCGACGCGCAGCCATCAGAAACTCAGACAGCTGCCGTCCCCGGCAGCAGTGATGCCGAAATATCGGCTGTCCGCCCCCTGCTGCTGCAGACCATTGAAGCCACTACTGCTGAATTGCAGAACTGGCCTCGCCTGCCCAGCGGACTTCCGCAGAACGTGGAAGCCTTTCAGCAGCGGGAACAGGACCTGAGACTGCTGTACCTGATCGCCGACCAGCCGGGACCGGCTCTCACGGCAATTCATGTGCTGCCGCCGGCCGAACAGGAATTCTGGCAGGAAATCATGCTGGCCCTGGCCCAGTATCGGTCACGGGACGACGGCGTGTCGCAGGAACAGCGGTTCACCAGCACCGTGGGGCAGATGCAGTCGGCCGTACGACGACTGATGCCGCTGGCCGCCCTGAAGATTCGCCGTATGGACATCTGTAGTCAGATCTACAGCTTCGGCCGGGTCGAAACCTTTCTCACCAACAGCTTTGACCCCGGTCAGCCGATCCTGCTGTATGTGGAACTGGAAAATTTCACCAGCCGCATGACCATGAACGGCAGCTACGAAACCAACTTTGAAGCGCTGCTGCGAATTTTCCACCAGGGCCGGGACGAACCCATAGAAAGTATCAGTCTGCCCGATATATCTGACGAATCCACGTCGGAACGCGTCGACTATTTCCAGAGCTTTGAGCTGAACGTGCCATCACATCTGGATTCCGGCAGCTACCGCATCGAACTCAGACTGCGTGACCGAAACAGCGGCAAAATCACCAGCGGTGAAGTCGAATTCCGAATTCGCTGAGAGCCACCCTCGTGAGCCACGCCGCGTCAGCGGCCTGTTGATTCAATGAAGACCCGCACAGTTTGTGGCCGGGTCTCCGTGCGCGGGTTGTGGTCGGGTCTCCCGACGCAGGTTGTGGTCGGGTCTCCCGACCCGACCACCGGACCGACCGAAGGTCTCCCGGTGCGTATCACGCGAATGGGTGGGGCGGTCAGGAGACCACTGCTGTATACATCTTTCAGGAGGGCGATCTTGCCTTGCGCTTTGGTATTGGTCGAGTGTGTTCGGCAAGAATGCGGTACACGGAATGATGCGTGCGTTCCTTCTTCTTCTTCTGCGTCTTCGGATTCCGTTG
>JAVKCM010000146.1:0-9449 GCA_040222735.1 Fuerstiella sp.
GTTCAGCAGGCACTTCTCAAATTCCGCCGGACGAATCAGAGCAAGGATGGCGTTGAAACGATCATGCGACGGAATGCCGGCCGATAGATCAAGATACTTCGCCAGCCAGTCCTGTTTGCTTCTTCCAAACTTTGCAATGGCTACAAAATCATCCGCTCCACTGATCACGGCACACACCGCAATGAACAAAATATTCTCCAGCGGATAGACCGGTTCACCGCGTCGGGGATCTGTCACTTCGGAGAAATGATTGACAAAACTGGCAGGCGAAGACATGGCGGGACTCCTTTCAATCCTCAGGTTTTCCTGCGCTCAACGTCACGCAGAAAATGATTTCCGCCAGTTATACTATCTTCCCCATTGTGGCGCAATCGCCCTGGCAGTTCACCGGGTTAACAACCAAAATTATTGTGGTGAATACCGCAAACGCCTTGTTGAACGGGATTGTCGCAAATGCAGGACCCAACCACTTTGCATCCACCCACCATCCTCGGCACGCCGTAACCGCAGTTTATTGCTGCTTGTCCATTTTCGGGGCACACTGCCCCCTTCCAACCGACGCAAACCTTGCTTGGAAGTCCAGTCGTTGAACTACAATAGGCACACGATCCTCCGCACGGCGCCGTTGCGTTGCATCCTGAGTTTCCCAACGCATCACATGTTGATGGATTTAGCATTACAACACATTTACTATTTTGAATATTCCCCGCTAACACGAACTGTAAATACGGTCCTCCGAGAACTACGAGAGTTGCACTTAATAAAAGCAGATTTCGTCGCATCGTAACTAACCTCCAAAACGAATGAACTGAAAAGCTCCATGCACTCGCATGAGAGAAAACTTGATTCGTAAAGAACTTGGACCGCACGCTATGATCGGTGCTACTGAGACGGTGGCGAACCGCCCCGCTTTGTTTTCGGAAGGAACGCCGCCAACCGAACCGGAACAACGTCGTTCGTCCCTCTTAGTGCAATCAGCAATCGCCCCTTCACGACACCCTCTGCGGCCCATGAATCGTCACGAACTACTCGCAATTTTCCATTGCTACCCGCACCTGCAACAAACTCCACTCTCAAAGCACTACTGCCGGAGTACTCAACGCTCTTGATCGACTGTGCGACGTTACTATCGTCTGTCAACGCAATCATTGCCTCCTCACCAACAGCCAGACGCCTAACAAACAACGACGCTTTTAGGCCGTGCATATCCCGCCTGCCCCGAATCCGAACGGGAACCCGTAAAGAGGGTTCCTGACGTCCGTCTTCGTACACCGTGAGAGAAGCCTCAACTTGATTTGGCTCTATTAAGGCACCATCGGCATGCACCGTCAGTGTTGCCCGTGTTGCTGAATTGTTGACAACCTCTACACTAAGGCCTTCCCAATCAAGCCGGGGCTCGCGAATCTTCAACTCGCGACCATTGAATCGACCAAGTGTTAGTGTGCGACTCCGGCGTTCATCGCCCGCAACCGTGCCGAAATCCACATCTTGTGGGACCGAAAACAAGGCGGGGGTTGAGATCAGCTTCCCTTGGATGGCAAGCTGCAGGCTCGATGGTGGCTTAGTTGCCAGTGTGACCGTTGCGGACTTCTGAAATGGCCCTGGTTGACCTGCAGTCTTGGTTACTGTTTTAATACCCAACGACGAATGAGGGGCGATAACCTTGTCCGTGCTGTCGACGGACGTACATCCGCAAGAGGTTTCAATCCCAGCGATTCGAACAGGTTTGCTCGTATTGTTGCTTATGACAAACTCATGCTCCACTTCCCGAGTGACAACTGGATCAATCGTGCCGAAATCCCAGACAGGTGACACACAAGTGATCGTCGACTCAATGGCTGTGGGCGGCACCGTCTCAGGCTTATTACAGCCAGCCAAAAAGATTGCACAGGATATAACCAAGAAACGATGGCAACTATGAATGCCCAACCGTTTTACCAACTCAAGCCAGTTTGATTTCAGTTTCACCGATAACATATCGGACTCCACTTGTACATCGGACTCCACAGGTACGCAGTGCGTCTTCAATCCTTATACTTACATTCCGCAAGAGCTGGTCGTCAAGAAGATTCTTCCTCAAATCCGAAACAACCGTCACTTATTTTTGAGACATGCAGGAATTCCCCACTCGCAGGCCTTGCGTTTTGTAGTTGTGAATGTTTTGGGCGAAACAGAATGGTAAATCGAGAATGCGGAAGGAATGTCTTACACACACCGTCTCTTAAGCCTCAGGGTTTATTCGGTGGCGACGTGGCAAGCTCAGTGCAGCTGAGCCACAGCGCGTGGCTTCCACTGCCGTTTTATCGCAAAGGTGAGGACGTTTGGAGAGAGAAGCCTAGTGCCGCCAGTCACATATAACGGCCCATGAGAGCCAAACTCACCTGCAAGTTACCCAGTTGAACGGGCAACGACTTCTTGAAATTCAACGTTTTCATAAGTCGGCCGCAGGTCGTCACTTGGTCGGGAAAGATGGGACGTTTGGACACAGTGATTTTGGGTTCAAACTGGGTAGACATAAACCTTGGTGGGCCGTCAATTACGAATTGCGGCACTAGACGCACGCAGTCTCTGCACCTCTGCGATCTCAGTGTTTACCAACTCCACACGCAAACCCCACGAGTGCGGCTGTGGCTGGCGGAAGAAACCTATTGGCGTTTGGTGCGGATTCTGTGATACCCGGTTCGTTCTTGGCGCCAGCTCAGAGGATGGAGGCGCGAACCGAGATCGGCATGTCCGGAGCTCATTCCGCGTGGCTATCTTGGTCCCGTGTTGCTCCTGCATTTTTGCCGAGGCACGTACCGCCGAGCCCATGAGTTCATGGCTGGCTGAGTCAGTCGGTAGCAGACAAGGCGAGTCCGGTCAATTCGGTTATGACGATTTTTGCGGATTCTCACAAACTCACACTTGCTCTCTGACGCGACGTGAGGTTAAGCTGCCGGAAAGGGCAACGGTCGCTTCACTTACGTGCCACGGATGGTGATGGTGTTTTCTGTTCGAACACCGGATTTCGCACAATGAGTGCCACCCCACGGCTCATTCGGCACAGAGCGACTCGCAACTTGTGGGTGACGTCTGGATGCCCACGACGCTTCAGGAAATTATTAGCACGAAGCAGGCCGTTGCCGTCTATGACATCACCGTGCTGACGATTGATCGCGGTACTGTGGTGCCCAAAGATCTCAAAATAGAGTTTCCGCCGGGGACCAAAGTCATCGATGCCATCGAGGGACTGGCCTACACCATAGTAGACGGTGGAAAACGTATTGATACAGCGCCGCTCATGGTCGGGGCTGCGTTCACACGAGCTAGCGTGCCGAGGCCCCTGCGACAAATTCCAACGGCCGGTTAAGGTTAATTGTGTTCAATGTCGTCATGTTAGCTGCCGTAACACTGATGTATCGCCGTTACAAATGTAATGCCTCACCCTGATCTACTGACGATGATGTCCCTTACATGAAAAAAGGATAATGTTGGTGGATCGTGAATGAGATGGACAATAACGATCGACAGGGAATTACCGGCGTTGCTTTTCGCCATTTTGCGTGGGTTTTGTTGCTTACACATACCTCACTTCTGATCGTGGTCACTTGGAGTTATGCACCGCTTTGGGATGAAACCCTACGAATCAGGGCCGGATTGGATCACTGGGAGTACGGTGACTTCAGTCGTAATATTGGTAATCCCCCCCTAAACGATCTTGTAGCAGCCGCTCCCATCATCTTGTTGGCCAACTCCGCCAACAGGGACGACTTTCGGCAAGCCTCTTGGAATCCAGAGGATCTTATATACTTCATTCGAGTTGGTCGGTTAGCGCTGATCCCGTTTTCAGTGTTGGGTGGCTGGGTGACGTTCCTGTGGGCGCGGGATCTGTTCGGTCGAGCAGCGGGCTTGTTTGTTCTCGTTCTGTGGTGCTTTGATCCGATGATTCTTGCCCACGGCGCGCTGATCACCGGAGATATGGCTGCAACATCAGTTGGGGTCGCGGCGATGTACGCATTTCGCAGCTGGTTAAACGCCCCGCGAATGTCCGCCGCAGTCGCTGGCGGGTTCCTTGTGGGAATCGCACTCTTAGTGAAATATGTCTGGGTGGTATTGCCGTTGTTGTGTTTCACACTGTGCTTCCTTCAGCAAGCATTCCTGTTTCGCACCGGCTGCACGAAGGTATTACGGCAAGCGGCGGCTATGGGAGTTACAACGCTGTTCGTTGTAAATGCAGGCTTTCTTTTTGATCAGAGCTTTCAGCAGGCCAGCACGTTCGAGTTCCGGAGCAATGCTCTCATGAAGTTAGCGCCCTGGCAGGACGAGAATTCCAGTAACATCGTCGGTAATTGGATTGGGGAGATTCCAGTGCCGTTACCACGACACTACGTGATGGGTGTGGACGCAATCGCCAGTGTGGTGCAATTCACACATACTCGTACATACATTCGAGGTCGGTTCGTCGATGACAATGTATGGTACTACTACGTGTATGGATTGCTGTGCAAAATCCCACTCGGCACGTGGGCATTATTCATCATCGCGGTTTATGCGTGGCTCACAACATCTAGGGTTGCGCGAGCAACGCAAGAGAGTTTGATGCTGTTGCTGCCTGCACTGGCCGTGCTGTTACTTGCGAGTAGCGCAACGTCCGACAAATTCTTGCGGTATGTTCTTCCCATTTTTCCATTTCTGTTCATTTGGGCAGGCCGCGTCACCGTGTGGGCTCACAACGGCAGATGGATTCGCAGCGCGGTCGTTGCTGGGGGCCTCGTCTGGTCAGTCGGCAGCAGTTTACTCATATTTCCCTATAGCCTGTCCTATTTCAATGAAGCTGTGGGCGGCAGTCGCAACGGACACGCTCACCTGTTAGGGCCGAGTTACGACTATGGTCAGGATTTTCTGTTCCTCAGAGACTGGATCGATGCGCATCCCGAAGCCCAGCCACTGTACGTTGAGTGCGGAAACTACCTCAAACCAATGGTCGTCGGAATTCAGGCCGCCGATATACCGAAATTCGGGCCGGATCCGGGCTGGTATGCTCTGAGTGCAAACGTCTTGAGAGGATCATTATGGCGGCAATCATGGTGGCATGAGGCGAAGCGTGATGAGTACGAGTACGTCGAACAGTTTCTGAATCGGCCGTCGAATGCTTGTGCTGGTTACTCCATTAGGATTTACTATCTGAGCTGTCAGCAAGCGAATGCAATGCGAGCAATGCTCGGAATCGACGCAATTGAGTGTGACAAAGTCGATTCGGCTGAAAGCTCAAGGCTGAGGTAGTCAATGCAGAACGCACCTAACAACACAGGTACATAGCTATGTCCCCACGCAATCACGTCATTGTTACTGGCACGGGGCGAGCAGGTACATCGTTTCTCGTCGAACTGCTGACACGACTCGGGCAGGACACGGGATTTAGTGCAAACGACCTTGTGTCGAAGAAATGTCGGAATGCTCGGGCCGGTTTGGAACACGATGTTCGATCAAGCCGCTGTCCTTATATCGTCAAGAGTCCCCAGTTCTGCGATCACGCCGAAGAAGTCATTCGACGTGATGATATTGTGATTGATCATATGTTCATTCCAATTCGGGATCTAGGTGCCGCTGCCGAAAGTCGTCGGCACGTCGAGCGAACCGCCTCCACGGATCTGCCGCTGGTCCGTCGCCTGATTTATCGCCTTGGAATCTGGCCACCGCCGGGAGGGTTGTGGCGTACGCATTCAACCGTCCCCGGCGAACAGGAAAGTGTCCTGTCAGTTCAAATTTACAACCTTGTCCTCGCCTTGGCGGATACGTCCGTGCCGGTCACTTTTCTGCGGTATCCGCGACTCGTCACGGATGGCCCGTACCTATTCAGCAAACTGAATCCGGTTCTTCAGAATGTTTCCTCAGAAACTTTTGCTTCCGTCTTTGGCGGCACGAGTCGTCCGGAACTGGTCCACCAGTTTAACGAACATGATTGCTGACTCTGGGGAGATCGTAGCAGACCCCGCTAGGGAATTGGCCTTTCTGGCCGCCGCCGAAAGTCTTCCCGATTTTCGCTACAAATCGAACTACATGAGCGTACCCGTTGCGGAAAGAATCAGCGAACAAGAATAGACAAGTCAACCTGCGGTCGGTACTCTTAAGGGTGGAGCAAAGTCTACAGTCGCTGCCAGTACGGAGACTGAAATGAGAATACACATGAAACACAACGAACGCAGAAGACCCGTTAATTGTAACAAAACGGTGAAACCGTCGTGTAGCGGTTTCACGGTCATTGAATTGATGGTGGTGATTGCCATTATCGCCGTGTTGATGGCCTTGATTATTCCGGCGGTCATGAATGCTCGCGGGGCAGCCCGGCGGACTCAGTGCCAGAACAATCTGAAGAATATGGGTTTGGCGATGGTGAACGAAGCCGAATCGCAGAAGCGTTTCCCTGGTTCGGGCTACTTCGGCAAGCGATCTGGTTTCTACCACAACTGGGTGGTTGACCTTCTCCCATGGATTGATCAGAGAACCCTTGCCGACCGTTGGGACAAAGACCAGACGTACGATGCTCCGGAACATGTGAAACTGGCGAGTACTCAGATTCCTGTGCTTGTTTGTCCGGATGACGTGAGCGCTACTGGCGGCGGCGACCTGAGTTACGCAGTTAACGGTGGTTTCGGCTGGACGACGGCTCGGGGCCTGGAACAGCTTCGTGGGCCGTTTGACCTGAACAGCGACGGCCAGCCAAACGCGGATGCTGGGTCACCGAGTGATCGCGATCTCATGTACAAGTGCGGTCTGTTCTTCAATGAAAACTGGCCACTAGGAACAGGTAAAGCACGGCACCACACGTTGAATTCGGTTCGTGATGGCTTGTCGAACACAGTCATGATCGCCGAAAGCATCCGCAGTGGAACGGACCCCAATGCTCAGCCGGGCCTGCCTGCAAACTGGGCGTGCCCGATTGCTCAGCGCAGCGCGTTTTATCTCAGCGGTCATGTGTGCGAGGGTCTGAACTGCGGAGCAGGCAAAGTAGACTATGGCCGAGCCAACAGTCGCAGCGGGAGCTTCGCTCTTGAAGCCATCAACTCGGCTCGCGAACAGGCAGAAGGAGAAGCTCCGTGGGCATCGTCGTGGCATGTCGGCGGAGTTTTTACGGCTTTCGCTGATGGACACGTTCAGTTTCTGTCAGAAGACGTAGATGGCATGGTGTATGCCGCAATGCTAAGTCCTCAGGGAGGACAGATCGCAGGACCGCTGGCACAGTCGGCAACTGCTCCGTAAGAATCAGAATGGCACGAAAACATGAGCACTCAGTTTTTCAGACAGGCACCTGACGGCAGTGAGACCGGGCTGTTCACACATGAGGATCTGCGTGCGGCGGCATTGTCTGGAGACCTCACCGAAGACGACGCGGTGCGGGCTAAGGAAAGTACGCTGTGGGTGGGTGCCTGTCATATCAAGGGGCTGTTTCGCGGCGAGGCGGCGGAGAAGCCGGCGATGGACTCGGACGATGCCCGGCGAGCGGCCTACGACGCACAGTTGGAAGCTCTTCGAAGCGGGGCACGTGAACGGGCGGAGCAGTCGCGTCGGCAAGGGCGATCAGTTTTATGGTGGCACAGTCATGTAGGCTGGGAAGCGTACGTTGCCGTCGCGTTGTTGATGGTGGGTGTTGTTTATTCCGTCTGGGGAACACCTGAAAATGTGCGATTTCCGCTCCCGATCCGGATGGGAGGCCCCGCTCAACAAGGGCACTTCTTTTTCGGAACGGGCCCGTGGTCGACTTTGGAATATGTACTGCTGTGGTGTGACGCTGTCGTCGTGATCGGCGGCTTGGCATTCGGCCGGATGATCCGGGCATCGGAGAAGCGGCGTTGAAAGGACTTTTTGCCTGACGAATGAGACTTTCCTGTTGAGCCGGACCATGAGCGATTTAACTGTCTCCGTCGCGATGTGTACGTTTAACGGAGCCCGCTTTCTGCCGCAGCAGCTTGAGAGTATCTCCGCCCAGACACGACTTCCTGACGAACTCGTCATTTGCGATGACTGTTCAACCGATTCCACCCGATTAATTCTGGATCGCTTTGCGAGTTCTGCCCCGTTCAGCGTTCGTGTCTTCCTGAACTGGAAACAACTCGGAGTCGCTCCAAACTTCGAACAGGCCATGCATGAATGTCAGGGAAGTCTTATTCTTCCGGCGGATCAGGACGACGTGTGGCACGCGGAGAAGCTGGAACAACTGACCGAACCCTTTCGCCGCTCCCCGGAAATTGGTCTGACTTTCTGTAATATGAACGTCGTTGACAATTCGCTGAAACCACTCGGCTACACCCAATGGAATTCTGTCGGTCTTGGTCGATCGATGCGGCGATTGGTCGCTGCCGGGAAAACGATGGATTTACTCCTGAGGTACAGCGTGATCAGTGGTAAGGCTATGGCCTTCCGTTCATCGTTGCGAAAATACGTACTCCCGGTTGCTCCCGAATGGATGCACGACGAGTGGATTGCCCTGATCGCCTCAGCGTTCAGCGATGTTGCACTGGTCGACCGTGTGTTGGTGGACTGGAGGCAACATTCCACGCAATTGATCGGTGTGCGTCCTTACGGCATTTTGCAGCAATACCGCTATGCGCGGGCTCAAATGGGCCTCTTGTATTTTAAAAAGATGGAGCGACGAACCGTCCATGCGCTCGATCGAGTGAAGCAATGGCAGAAGGATCTGACGAATGATAATTCTCTCCGTTTGTTGCAGGCAAGTCGAGACCACGCTGCGGCTCGACTAAGTTTGCGGGCTGAGAATGTCCAGCGCCTTCCGGGTGTGGCACGGGAAGTTTTTCAGCGTAACTATTGGCGGTTTGGATATGGATGGAAGAGCGTCTGCCAAGATCTCTTCCTTTGAAATTGTCAACACTTCACGGTATCCGCGCGATGTTGACGGGCACTCATTGGGATGCGATGCGTTTGGAGAGGATTCGCATTCGGTCTGAGTTGACGCCCCCTGTCTCAATGCGCCCTTGGTTCTCCGGGAGTGATGCCGCTCGATCTAAGCTAAATGACTTCGTTCTGCGGATATTTCTGCTTCATCGTAGGCAATTCCAACGCGTCGCATCGAATCCCTGAATGACCAACGACGAAACACGGACTGCTGACAGCTTTCGGAACCTCAGTTAAGCGTATCCATTCAGCTCAAGCCATTGTTCGAGGGCTTGTTCCATGATGTCCTGGACGGTGTAGGGTTCGACGCCTGCGAGTTGGCGTTGCAGCGAGACTCGTTTGATCGCGGTGGCGACATCGGGGCGGCAGCGGGTAGTGACCGGGATGCGGCCGGTCATTTGAGGCAGGACGGCGGACGCCAGACCAGTGGGTGTTGTGTCGCTTCCGGGAACAGACGCAGCTGAAGAGGAAGTACCGGACGTTTTTTTTTAGCCCTATATTTAAAAATGCAAGTTTTGCGTTATGGTAGAAGCCAGCGTAAAACCATAGAACAATGTGCG
>JAVKCM010000147.1:0-31849 GCA_040222735.1 Fuerstiella sp.
GTGGTGGAAAAGTTCGGCCGCGTGTTCAAACGAGCGGCCGGCACGTCTTCAAGTCTGGCGAAGGAAGCGGATCGCCGCCAGCAGACACGTCTGAACGCTCCGGGAGCCCGCCTGCTGTCCGCCAGCAGCTGAACGGTAACATGTTCCTCAACTGTGCATCAAACCACAGAAGCCTGTCGCTATGAGCGTCGCCACAGCCAGCAGCATGGCAGGCCTGTCAGACATCGCTGCCCATTGATGGTTTGTTCCGTGCACCGCGCTGCGCGGTGAAAGCCCGGAAACGAGCCTGCGCACCCGGCATGAAGTTGCTTCGAGGCGAATCTGCGCGCCCACCAGCGTTGAAGCAGCGGATTCCATAGCCCTGGACCCCTTGCTGAGATCGAATTTTCCCGCCAGCGGAGGGGACGCCAGCGGAGGGGACGGGCATTAATCGGCACTCTATGAACCCGGAACTGACTGTCCCCTTCTGAACCCTGCCCTTCCAGGCTCTCGGTTGATGCCTGTTCCCTTTCCGCGGAACGTGCGCATCGCTCGGTTTAGGCCTGTCCCGTTTCAGGCTGTCCCGTTTCAGGCTCCGTTTCAGGCTGTCCCGTCTCAGGCTTTTCCTGCTATCACGTCTTGCTGCGGCTGGAAGCTCCAGCTACGGAAATGAAGCCCGGGCGTCACGGGGCGGGACCGTGCCGCCAGACGGGAACACAAACCCGACTGCACCCAACGTGCGCACCACTCGTTCTATGCCTGTCCCCGTTTCATTTCATGCCTGTCCCCGTTTCACCCCCGTTTCATTTCTTTTCCCACTCGTTCTATGCCTGTCCCCGTTTCATTTCATGCCTGTCCCCGTTTCACCCCTTGTCCCCGTTTCACCCCGTTCTCGTTTCAGGCTTTCTTTACGCGTTTCCACGCCGTCTGGATTGGTGGCTGAGCGACCGCCGTGATGTCTGGGAAACCGCGCGATGCCCGTATTGCTGAATGTCCAACCGTGGCGGCGATGCCTGTTCGCGAACTCCACCTGATCCCGGGGTGCACGAGGCTCGAATTTTGCGTGAAGAAACACTGACCGATCGCATTTCCGACGTATTCGCTCGCCCGTCTGCGCGGACAGGACTCAGCCGCAGACGCAATCCTGCCTCTCCGTGAGTCGGTCACTGGTGAGATGCGCGTGCCTTCGCACTGGCACGCGGTTTGCCATGATTTGTTCCGCAGCCATTTGATTTAAGCGGCGCTGGCGTTCCAGCCGGTGGCGATCCTGATTCGTCCTCCGGCTCTTTCTACATGTCCGGGATATCTGATTCGTGTCTGATACCAACGCCTACCCCACGCTGCTATGTCGCCTGTGGCGTTACGTGATTCTGTTTCTGAAGCGGCCGGCTCATGTCGCATCGCTCGCCCCGAGTTCCCGCTTTCTGGCTCGCAGAATTTGTGACATGACGCAGATCGAACTGGCTGACTGCATTATCGAACTCGGGCCCGGCGACGGTAGCATCACACGTCGCCTGCTTAGTGAAATGCCGCCCATTGCTCGGGTGCTGGCCGTCGAACTGGTGGCAGAAATGGCTGAGGTGCTACAGGCAATCGATGATGATCGACTCATCGTGGAACACGCTGACGCTCAGGCCCTCACGACGCTGCGGACGAAACATGGAATCGACCGCGCCGACGTTATTGTCTCGGGCATTCCCTTTTCCAATCTTGACACCGAACAGGCTCATCAGATTATGGAAGCTGTCTTCCAGGCACTGAAGCCCGGAGGCATGTTTATTGCTTACCAGTTCCGCGACCAGATCAACGGGCTGGCTCAGCAATATTTTGGTGAACCGGAGATATCGTTTGTGCCCCTGAACTTCCCTCCTCTGCACGTGTATCGCTGGACAAAACGGGTGGTTCCGACGTCTGAACCTCAACCTGTCCTGTCGGCCACATGAAGGGCAGCGAAGAGGATTTTGTTCACGACACCTTCACGAGTGATTTGCCCATCTTGTCACCGTGGAACAGGTTGATGAAGGCCACGGGGGCATTTTCCAGTCCTTCCGTGACGGTTTCTTCCCACGCGATACGATCTGACCGGATCCAGTCTCCCATTTCCCGCAGAAAGTCGTCCTTCAGTTTCATGTGATCACGGACGATGAAGCCCTGAACGCGGAGACGTTTGCCGATGATTTTGAACAGATTTCGCGGCCCGGGCTGCGGTTCCGTATCGTTGTAGGATGAGATCATCCCGCAGCACACGATACGGCCGAAGTCATTCATGTGCTCAATGGCAGCCTCCAGGTGATCGCCTCCGACATTGTCGAAATACAGGTCAATGCCGTCGGGACAAAGTCTGCCCAGTTCGGCGGACAGGTCATCGACCTCGTGGTAGTTCAGGGCGGCGTCAATGCCGGCTTCTGATTTCAGCCACCGGATTTTCTTCTCGGCTCCCGAACTTCCGACCACGTAGCAGCCTTTGATCTTGGCAATCTGGCAGACGATCGATCCAACGGCACCGGAAGCGGCGGAAACAAAGACATGGTCGCCGGATTGCAGGTTTCCAATTGCGTTCAGGCCGACCCAGGCGGTCATGCCGGTCATGCCGAGAACACCGAGGTAAGACTGCACGGGAGCGAGGTCCGGGTTGAGCCTGACCACGCCTTCGCCATCAGAGAACCAGTATTCTCGCCAGCCCTGATTGCCCAGGACATAATCGCCTTCAGCAAAATCAGGACACAGCGACTGAATGACGCGACCGACGCAGCCGCCTTCCATCGGGCTGTTCAGTTCAAACGGCGGAACATAGCTGTCGCCTCCGCGCATCCGGCCCCGCATGTAGGGATCCACCGAGATCCATTCGTTGCGGACCAGAAACTCGCCGTGGTTCGGCTCACCGATGTCGTGTTCCACCAGCCTGAAGTTGTCTTCGGTGGGCACACCGTCCGGTCTGGAGACAAGGTGTATTTCGCGATTGGTGGTTGTGAGCATCGTCATGATTGTCTTTCCGTCAACGAAATCGCACCGCTGTGTCCGCCGAGCGGCCGGTGGTGCGAATTTCCAGGAATTCAAGGCTGCCAGGGACTATGATGCAAAGCCTGTACCACTTCTGGCGCACTGAGTTCTCGTTCGCGTCCTTTGCAGGTTGATTCCACCTCGGGCGGACTTGAAAACCGGACATCCATTGAGTTACCCACTCGGCCGGCTGAGATGCCGACGTGATGGCTGCCTGGTCGCATCGAATTCTCGTGGGCCAGTTTGCGTTCATCCAGGATGCCGGGACGCTGCGGTGACGCGGTTGAATCAGCTTGGCCACAGACATAGAACATGTCGCGTTACGTCCAAAGGACGTGTTCCGGACTGCCTGCACCTGATGAAGTGTTCCAGATGAAACGCGCAATTCAGATACTGTTGCGCAACGTGCCGCGAGAACCACTGTTGCTGTTTGCGGCTCTGGTGGTGGCGGTCGGCACGTGGGGATTTATTGAGGTGGCAGAGAATGTACTGGAAGGAGATACCCAGGCCATTGACGAATGGATGGTGCGCAGTCTCAGAAAAGCGGACGACCCGAGTCAGCCGCTCGGGCCACACTGGCTGGCCGAAGCCGGACGGGACGTGACCGGACTGGGCGGCGTTTCCGTGCTGGTTCTTGTGACACTGGGCGTGGCAGGATTCTTGTGGGTCAGTCGGGCATATCCGATGCTGAAGGTGTTGCTGGTCGCGACCAGCACCGGCATTCTGCTTAGTCTGTTGTTGAAACAGTTGTTCAACCGTCCGCGTCCGGACGTCGTTCCGCACTTGTCGAACGTCTACACCACCAGCTTTCCCAGCGGGCATTCGATGATGTCAGCCGTTGTCTATCTGACTCTGGCAGCAATCGTCTCCGTCACGCTCAGAAAGCGATCCATGAAGGTCTACGTGTTTGGCGTCGCGTTCACAATCGTCATTCTGATCGGGCTGAGCCGTGTCTTCATGGGAGTTCATTATCCGACGGATGTACTGGCCGGCTGGATTGTGGGCATCGTCTGGGCTCTGTTTTCCTGGAACGTCATCAACTGGCTGATCCACAAGGGAATGCTGTAATCCGAAAAACAAACCGCCTTTACGATCGTCGCTTATCGACGCTGATCGACGTGCCTGGTCGACTGCTTTGAACTTGGTGCGCCGCTGCCCATCGCCCACGTGTTCGACGGCATCGCGGTTGCCATCATCGACATCTCGAATCATATCGCCCACGGCCGGTTCGTCATGGCAGCCTGTAGTCAGGACCGCCACAAACACGAGTGCCAGCGATGGCATCTTGTTGATCGATCAGTCCATTCGGGTTTATGGGGGATTCCTAGTTGATCAACAGTGCGGCAAAGGCGGCGATGACGCCAATCGCGAGGGCCAGAATCGCCATCAGCCCCACCGTGGCCGGGTAAACGACAACAGGATCACCGCCGGGAATTTCCACGGCGTCGTTTCCTTCGGCGTGACTGACCTTGTCAGCAGACTCGACAGCGACCGGAAAGGAGCGGATCGCCTGATCCGGGGCCTTCCATGTGGCCACAGCCCGAGCCGGCAGGTGCCCGGCGTTGGCGATATCCGAAGAAAAGAATGAAACAACGAAGTGATCATGCTCACGCATTACACCGGTGGGCTTCAGTGGAGATTCCTCACCCGGAATATTCAGCCGCAGGAAACGGGACACGTCTTCTGCTGACTGAACATCAGTCAGTTCAATATCGAGCCGCATCAGACCGGCTTCTGAGCCCGCGATGTGTACGACCACGCGGTCGTTTTCCGGGTGCGGGCGAGAATGCTCGTGCTGCAGGTTACTGTTTTTTTCGAGTGTCGAGATGGCCATGATCAGATTTCCAGGGGCAGTGTTCGTGAAGTTTACGTCCATACGTTCTGTGAAGCTGTCGATTCAGTCATTTGTTCCGTAGCGGCAGCTTCCGGCCACCACACACGTCCGGTTTTTTTCGACAGCGAACGGCGGCAGATAACCGCCGATACGACTGAATCGACAGTCTCCCCGTATCAGGAGAAGCAAGGCGTGTGCCAAAAGGATTCGGGCCGGAAATCGACGTTTCAGGGCGGCGTCAGCGTAGACGCCTGAAGGATCATCGACCAGGCTGCACGCTGGTCGATCGTAACTCCTGTTCCCGCATGCAGGACCTGCATGCGGGACGGCCAGCGTGCTTCGAACAGCTGCTTCGGCGGTCAGGGCAGACAGCGACTTCGGCGCTGGACGGCCGCCAAGGAGTGTTTGTTCAGTTATTGTCGCCTTTCGCTCCGCGAATCCGCGAAAGAGTGATCTTTCGCGGGGCGAAAGGCGACCAGCCAGTCAGTTATTGAATCGAACGTCTCTAAGAACCAGTGGACCGCTGTCTGACGAGAGAACGTCCACCAGAGCAACAAGTTGCAGGCTTGTGTAACTTCCGCAGGGCATGGCATTGCTTTAGACTCTGCGGCCTGGTTCGGACAGCCGGATTTCGATGCAGTCTGACGGGCGTGTGCCTGCAACAGGGATATGCCGGGTTGAAGTTTTCCATTTCCCTGACCTTGACTCTATTGCAGAAATCCGGCCGACCGTACGGTCGTGGCGAATCAGATCACAGGATCATTCATGACAAGCGTTGTGGTAATCGATGACGATCGTTCCGTGTGTCAACTGGTGCGACAGTCGCTAGAAAAGATGGACATCGACGTGGTATCGGCGATGACGGCCGAAGACGGCCTCCGGGCGATCGAATCGGTGTCACCGGATGTCGTACTGCTGGATATCATGCTGCCGCAGGTATCCGGCCTTGAGGTCTTTCAGCAGATTCGAGACACGGATCGCAAGCTGCCGATCATTTTCATCACGTCCGGCACGGACAGTTCCACGGCCATCAAAGCGATGCAATTGGGGGGCTTCGACTATGTGACAAAGCCGCTGGATCTGCCGCATCTGAATGAACTTGTGGAACAGGCGCTGTCGACGCGCCGCATGATGAAAACCCCGGTGGCTCTGCCGCTGCCGGGTGGTGAGTCCGCGGACGCCGAATCGTTTGTCGGTCGCAGCCCGGCCATGCTGGAGGTATTCAAGCTGATCGGTCGTGTGGCCGCTCAGAATGTGCCCGTGCTGATTCGCGGAGAAAGTGGTACCGGCAAAGAACTGGTTGCCCGAGCCGTCTATCACAACAGCAATCGTTCTGACGAATGCTTCATGGCCGTCAACTGTGCGGCGCTGCCGGATTCTTTGCTTGAAAGTGAACTGTTCGGCCATGAAAAAGGTTCGTTCACCGGGGCCGATAAGCAGCGGATCGGCAAGTTTGAAGCCTGCAACGGGGGAACCATTTTTCTGGATGAAATCGGGGACATGTCTCCCCTGGTCCAGGGCAAGGTGCTGCGACTGCTGCAGCAGCAGGAATTCGAGCGTGTCGGCGGCAACAAGACCATCAAAACCGATGTAAGAATCATCACCGCCACCAACCTCGATCTGGACCGGATGGTGGAAGACGGCGAGTTCCGTGAAGATCTGTTCTACCGCCTGAACGGCATTACCATCACGCTTCCGCCGCTGCGGGATCGAGAGGGTGATATCTCGCTGCTGCTGGAACATTATCTGAAAGTCTGCGCCAGCCAGATGGGCAAACATGACTGCGAAGGCATTTCGCCCGAGGCGCTGAAACTGCTGAAGGACTATTCCTGGCCGGGCAATGTCCGGGAAATGCAGAGCGTGGTGCGACAGGCGCTGCTGAATGCCACAGGCCCGGTCATCGTGCCTTCGTTTCTGCCGCCCGAAATTACCGGTGCAATGACGGCCGTCCCGGTGACCAGAAATCCCACGGGGGTCGAGTCTGATCTGGCACCATTCGTTAATCAACGGCTCGCGGCTGAATCAAACGACCTGTATGCGGAAACACTGGAACAGATGGAACGCTACCTGATGACCCGGGTGCTACAGGCAGCGGAAGGAAATCAGACAAAAGCGGCTCAGATTCTGGGAGTCACCCGCGGCAAAGTGCGTGATCGAGTCAACCAGTTCGGCATTTCGCTGGACAAGAAAGTCACGCTCGAAGACTGAACGCGAAACCTTGCCCCATCACCATCGGGCCGCACATCAAGACAGGGTTCGGACGCCAATGGGCCTCGTGTTAAGGCGGCCCACTGGACGTGTCGGCTACTGCTGTTTGTCGGCGGGCGCTTCCTCAGGCTGAGTTTCCTCCTGCACTTCCTGCAGCAGCTGCTTGCCTTCCTCGACCAGTTCTTTGCTCTTTTCAACGGCCGCTGCGGTGTCTTTTTTTACTTCGTCGGTGTCGAGTGTGACTGAAGCAGACCCGTCTCCGCTGGCAAACGTCAGCCAGCCCAGAAATACCATGACGGCAATCAAAACGCCGGAAATAAGAATGGCTCTCATGATTCAGTCTTTTCTTCATCTGTCGTAGTAGATGGTCTCAGGCAGCAGTCAGAATCCCGGCTGTCCTGAACACAAAGCTCCGACTAAGCAGCAAGGCGTCTCTTGAGCCGCTCGCACTTCAGAGAACGATCGACAACGGCTGAGTTGTCACGTCGGACCGGATTCTGCCGTTTCACTTTCGCTGAAGATTTTCTTCAGCGATTGAATACGTTCGTTTGACGCGATCACGGCCTGAAGCTGCTCCTGCAGCAGCTGGCGAATCGCCCGTCCTCGGATCACTTCCAGCGTATCGACATAGTGTTGCCTGATCGATTTTTCCATCCGGCCCGCCTCGGCCAGCAGTGCTGAATTCACATCGCCAAACTTTGCTCTCAGGTTCATCCAGACACCGTAAGCAGACGAGAGAACCGATCGTTCAGGGTCAGTCTCTTCAAGGCTGCTCCACAAAACGCTTCGCAGCGCCCTGGCCTGGTGGTCTCGCTCGTCAGCGAGACGCGTGAATGTGACCTGTAATTTTCGGTTTCGACTGTGTTCCGCGGCCTGTCGGTAGCTGTCGCGACTGTCAACGTTCGCCTGGACCAGCTGCTTCAGATATCGAGTCGCTTCGGCATCCAGCCCAAGACCGGTGTACCGTGAAATCATGTCCACCTTCTTTCGCGTCACCTGATCCTGCTCTCGTCACAGCTCTGAATCCCGGATGCCTGATCACCGCCGGAAGCGGGTCAGCATCCGGCCCGTCATGTTTTCTGCTGTTTTCCCATCGCAAACCGGAAGCCTGTGCCTGAGGAATCGAACTTCGGGATCAAGTTGTGACAGAGGATTAACTTTCCAGACACTGTGTACTGAGCCTTGCTTTGATGGCTGAGCCGAGGAATCAGTGCAGCAGTTTCCGTGCCATTCATAGCATGCCAAGAGCCTCAAAGGCGTGCCGTGGTGACACATCAGCAAATCCCAGCACAGACCGGCCGTTGGTCGGAACGGGGCGCCCTGGTGTCGACGGACCTGAGTGGAAGCGGCCGATACCCGACGGTCGGTCAGCGACCAGTCTGCACGCCCAGCTGCCAGATTCGCCGCCCATCGCCGGCAGAAGGGCCCCTGAGT
Source organism: Fuerstiella sp. (assembly GCA_040222735.1). Taxonomy (GTDB): domain Bacteria; phylum Planctomycetota; class Planctomycetia; order Planctomycetales; family Planctomycetaceae; genus Fuerstiella. The sequence goes on from JAVKCM010000147.1 coordinate 8,456, forward strand.
CAGCGAACAGAATCTGCTGTTGAATTCGGGACAGCCGGGATCGATTGATGGCCATCAACACCTTCGTGGCGGCAACCCGGCAGAGCTCCGGGCCATCAGAAACGCGGGCCGCGGATCGCCGGAGCAGGGGCGATTTGTCGTGAGCCGACAGCGCGGGCAGCGTGTCCATCCGCCGACTTCCGCATTTGGCCGGATCGGCACAAGAAATGCTTGAATGGAACGTCAGACAACGCTGAGTCCTGAGAGCCGGCCCCCGTCAGCACCGTCCAATTCTGGAACGCATCGCAGCTGCGCCATCAGTCCCTTTTCAACGCAAGCGAGACAGAATCGTGCGTCGCTGGTCGATCACCTTTCTGATCATTGCCTTCTGTGGCGACGTGCCTCGCACGAATCAATGAATCTATTCGAAGCCATCGTCGAGTCGTCCTTTGACGCGATCATCAGCAGGACGGCTGACGGCACCATCAACAGCTGGAACGCCGGGGCCGAGCGTCTGTACGGCTACACAACGCAGGAGGCGATCGGACGCAGTATCCGGCTGATCCTTCCCGAGCACATGTCCGGCGAGGAGCGCGAAGTTCTGGACGCCCTCGGCAATGGATCGCGGCTGGAACAGTTCGAAACCACCCGGCGGCGAAAGACCGGCGAACTCATCGATGTTTCGCTGACGGTTTCTCCGCTTCGCGATGCGTGCGGACGGATGACAGGGGCCACCTCGATTGATCGTGACGTCACGCGTCGCCGGAAGGCACAGCTGCAGCTGCAGGAAGCTATTGCCGAGGCGGAACAGGCGAATCGAGCCAAGAGCGAATTCATGGCGAATATCAGCCACGAACTGAGAACGCCGATGAACGCCATTCTGGGGATGACGGAACTGTCGCTGAATGAAGAACTGCCGGACGTGGTTCGCGAATATCTGCAGACGGTCAAGGACTCAGCCGACACGATGCTGATCCTGATCAACGACATTCTGGACTTTTCGCGGCTGGAAGCCGACCGTTTTGAACTGGACCCGGCCCCGTTCGACATTCGGCGGATGCTGGACGAAACAATGAGAACGCTGTCGCTGCGGGCTCATGAAAAGGGGCTGGAACTGGCGGCCAGCGTGCATCCCGACGTTCCCCTGCGCATGGTGGGTGACGCGCTGAGACTACGGCAGATGCTGACGAATCTGGTCGGCAATGCGATCAAGTTCACGGACAGCGGTGAAGTTGTCGTGACGGTCGAACCGGTTGAATACGATGCCGCCGATGAATCGGAATGGAGTGTGGGCGATGTCGTGAAGCTCAAGTTCTGCGTGGCTGACACCGGCATCGGCATCAGTGATGCCGACCAGCAGAGAATCTTTGCTCCTTTCACGCAGGCTGACGCGTCGATGACCAGAACGCACGCGGGCACCGGACTGGGGCTGTCGATCTGTCAGGAGCTGGCAAAGCTGCAGGGCGGTCGGATCTGGGTGGAGAGCGAACAGGGACGCGGCAGCCGATTCTGTTTTACGGTCAGCCTGGAAGTGGCACCTGCCAGCAGCACGCTCGAACGCGCTGTTTCCCTGAAAGTTGAGGAACTTGCCGGAACACGAGTGCTGGTCGTCGATGACAATGACACAACCCGCGGTATTCTGAAAGAGATGCTGGAATCGTGGTCGATGATCCCGACGGTGGCCGAAAGCGCTGAGGTCGCGATCCGGGAACTTGAAGCTGCTTCCGAAAACGGGGAAGGCTTTCCACTGCTGCTGGTTGATGCGGTCATGCCGGGGACCGATGGCATCGAACTGCTGGAACGCATCGAACGGTCGACGGATTCCGTCGGTGCCAGCATTCTGATGTTGTCGCCGGCCGACCAGCACCTGTTCCGCCATCGATCCGCCAGGCTTTCCATCGGCGCGTTTGTGGAAAAGCCGGTGTCACAGTCCGGTCTGCTGAACGGTATTCAGGAAGCGGTGGGTGACGTGGCCGTTGTCCGGACTCCCGAACAGACAATCGAACCGGCCGAGCGTCGTCTGAGTATTCTGGTGGCCGAGGATATCGCCGCCAATCAGAAGGTGGTTTCGGCCATTCTGCGCCGCCGCGGCCACCGGGTGACAATCGCCCACAATGGCCGGGAAGCGATCGACCAGCACGAACGCAGCCGCTTTGATGCCATTTTGATGGACGTGCAGATGCCGATTCTGGACGGCCTGCAGGCGACCAAAGCCATTCGTGAGCTGGAAGCTGAGACAACCAGCAACGGTACACCGCAGCACATTCCCGTTGTCGCCATGACGGCTCATGCCATGCGCGGAGACCGCGAAGCCTGTATGGCAGCCGGGATGGATGCGTATATCGCCAAACCACTGGATGCCCAGTTGTTGCTGCGGACGGTGGAACAGCTGGTCCAGCGGACTCACCCGGAAGACGCTAATATGGAAACTCTGGCTCGCCGATCCGGAATCTGGAAGCTTCGCAAGCCCGCTCCCCCCCCCCCCGATTCGCCGGAAACCACTGCTGCAGAAACCTGCGACGATCAGCTTTGGCAGCCCGACGTCGCTCTGAAACGGATGGGCGAAGATACAGAGATTCTGGCCAGCATGATCGAATACTTTCTGCAGGATGTGCCCGAACTGCTGCAGCAGCTTCAAAAAAAGGTTGCCAACGGGGATGCCACCGAAGCAACTCGGCTGGCTCACAGCCTGAAGGGATTATGCGCGAACTTCGAGGCGAGAGACACCACAAAACTGGCCCGCGACATCGAAGCCAGATGCTACCAGGGACGTCTGTCCGACGTCGGCCCCCTGCTGCCAGAACTAAGCAACCTGATCCGTCGCCTGTCAGAAGCGCTGACGCAGTGGAAGACGGAACAGCAACACAAGCATCCGTGACGCCGCCGCGATCAGAGTTGCTGTTAAGCAATGCCGGCGCTGGTATTGGGCCAGGACGAAGACGTCGGCCTCGAGCTGACGGCGTGGTTCAGGTGAAGCAATGTTCAGGTGGAGAAATTGAGGGCGGGGCGACGTGGCACGCATCACGCGCCCTCCCCTTGTTGAAGCGGCTGAACGCCGCTTCAACGACGATCTTCCCGCACCAGCGGGAGGGGGAGGGACGGTCGCCGGCTTCGTACGGGCCGCCCCTCACGTCGTGATTCCGCTGAACGCCAAATCATGCGTACCGGGGGCTACGGCAGTGCAATGCCGAGTCCGTGATTGAAGCGGTTGGTGAAGTTGGCCATGGCGACGGTGGCGGCCAGCGTAACCAGTTCCGTGTCTCCGATATGCTCTTTCACGGCGGCCACGGTCTCGGCTGAAACGTTGCCTTTGGCCGTCAGTTCTTCCGTATACTGCAGGACGCTCTTTTCTGCCTCGCTGAACTGGTCACTGTCCGCAAAATCGGCGGACGCCCGCAGCTGCTCTGTTGTCAGCCCGGCGTTCAACGCTGCCTTCGAGTGGTAGTGCGAGCAGTATTCGCAGTTGTTGACCTGCGATGCCTTGAAGTAGGCGAGTTCTCTGAGTCTGGCCGGCAGGTTGTTCTGCAGACCTTCGTTGATGGACACAACGCCCCTCAGGACATCCGGCTGATAGGCCAGAGTGCCGAAGATGTTCAGCACCTTCCCGTACTTTTCTTCGATGGCGTTCAGCAGATCATGAGCTGCGTTCGGGGCGCTGAGTTTGTCCAGTGGTTCAACATAAGCCATGGTGTGGTGCTTCCTTTGTTCATGAAGAAGACGCAACGGCCGCTGCGAAGCTGCGTATTCACGTTGAAAGTCGTGCAGGGGCCGTTGCGTCAGTGTTTTGAACGACAACGACGGCGGGACAATCGGTCACCGATGTGCCGTCGCCCTTGTTGCAGGCCCGTCAGACCCGAACACTTCGGCCGCGGAGCAGTGAGACCACAGCCAGCACCAGAAAGATGAAGAAGAAGATCTTGGCCGCTCCGTAAGCCATGCCGCCCACGATGCCAAAGCCCAGTGCTCCGGCGATCAGCGCGATAATCAGAAAAGTCAATGCGTAACCCAACATGAGTGTCTCCCTGTAATCTGTGAAGTCTGGATGTCGGACGGATGGGACCACTCTCATCCGTACCCAGCGTTTGTTGTTACCTGACTTTCTCTGCACGGATTGTGCCAGGTTCTGTCAAAATCAAGGAGACAACAGAGAGCCCTGTTTTGCAGGCCATTGAAAGACTCAGGATGGTCAGTCCGATCTGAGATCATTCGCGCTGGACGTTCAGCGTTCGACCTCGGGCAAGCTGAACAGGGAGGGCAGGAAAGCAGGAAGCGTGCAGACGACGTCCTGCCGGACCTTTTGTCCTTCTGCCTGCTTCATTCCGTTCGCTCTGCGTCGATCATTCGCTCAGAATCGCAGCCAGCGGCTGAGTCTGTTTCAGCTGTCGACAGGCAGCGGCGAAGACGGCCAGCAGCGGCACGGCCAGAATGGCTCCGGCAGGCCCCCAGATCCACGTCCAGTAGGTGAGTGACAGAATCACAATCAGCGGGTTCAGACTCATCGATTTTCCGAGGACAGAAGGCGTGATCAGATTTCCTTCCAGAGTGGTCAGCGTCAGATAAACACAGGGAGCGACTGAGGCGTAGCCGACAGAATCGAAGCTGAACAGCGAAACCATCAGCAGGACGGCGGCTCCGATCAGTCCGCCGACGTACGGCAGAAAATTCAGGGCGGCCGCCATGACGCCCCACAACATGGGGTTCGGCACTCCGATCAGCCAGCAGGCCAGCCCGATGGCCGCCCCAAGGCAGGCATTGATGACGCTCACGGTCATCAGATAGGTGGACACGCTGTGTTCAACGGCCTCCAGAATGACGCCGTTTTCGTGGTCCGGGCGGCGACCATGCAGGGCGGCCGACAGGCGGGAAATCAGCACATCGCCCCGGGCCAGAAAAAAGAACGTGAGCACGACACACAACAGAGCCCCGGCCGCAAGCTGAGACGTCGAACTGACAACGGCGGCGATCAGTGATGGAGGCCGCACAACAACTTGCTGGACGTCCTGTTCTGAGTCCGTCTTCTGCCCCGAAGTCGACGCAATTTCCGAAATCTGTCTCGACGCTTCGCTGACGTTCTGCAAAGGCTCCTGCAGCGGTTCCAGCTTTTGCTGCAGCTGCCTGAGTTTGAAACTGACCGGCGTTCTGCCAAGCCATTCAGACGCCGGTGTGACAAGTCGTGAGAGCAGAAACAGCGTCACTCCCATGACGGCAGCCACCGCAATTCCAGCGCTGACCATCGGCGGAATGCCAAATTGATTCATCTTTCGCACGGCCGGACGAAGTGCGAGTGCGATGACCATCGCCGAGGTCACGGGCATCATCACGGCCGCCGTCACGTACAAAGCGTGACTCACCAGAATAAATGCAATCAGAACCAGTGCGGCGGTCCGCCATCGTTCCAGCCGACGAGCCTCAGGAATGCTCTCGGCGGCAGCCGCCGCATTTTCCACTGTCTTCGCCTCAAGTCGCTTCATCACGTCCTCCACTGTGCCAGCACGGGAATCAGAGCGATGCTTCGATTCTGAAATCACGATCACACTCGCGTTTCCGTGTCACCGTAACGGACATGAAATCATTGCCGCACCTACCAGGGTTTGGCTTTCCAGCCGACAATAACGCCCAGACCGAAACACCAGAGAGCGGCGACATCCGGTTTTTCGCGGGCATAGCGCCGGACATAATCCATCAGGTCGTGCGCCGGACGCATCTCTTGTCCTGCCGTTCCCGGGCGCCCCGACGTCCGTCCTGAGTGTCCGCTGCCGGACGATTGCTTTGCCGGCGATTGCTGAGCGGATTTGTTCGAACCGGACCGACCGGAATCAGTGGTTTCTGTATTCGCCATCTTGTTGTTCCTTTCAAAGGTTGTGCGACCACGGGCAGAACCGTGATCGAGTTTCAATGGTTCAGTCACAAGGCCGTCTTCAGTCGTCGCTTCAGCCACCGAGCGTTCTCACGCAGTTCAGCGGTCGACCTTGTCATCACCGTCGACTTCTTCAGCAGCCTGCGCCAGCCAAGGTAAAGCAGCAGTGCGCCAGGAACGATCCCGGCCGCTGCGGCACACGTCAGCAGCCCGGCCCAGACAGGCCACTGCAGGAATTCCGCCAGCAGCCATCCAGCCCCCATCAGCAGAACCGGGATGGTGGCAAAGGCCAGTACCACTCCGACGGCCAGCATGGCGATCGCGATCGTGACGCCGGTTCTTAGTTCATGCAGGTCGTGAACAAATAGTCGCCCCTGCAGTTCCGTCAGGCAGGTCAGATCATAGAGCAGCGAGCCCAGTCCGGGCCGGGCGGTCCGCCTGCCTGCCGTACCGGCGGTCTTTTCTCCGCGGGTTCGTGTGTGTTCCTGAATCATCGTCGCTTCACCCACCATCCGACAGCCAGTCCCAGAGCCACACCGGCCGCCAGCACGAGTCCGGGGTGTTTCGTAATCAGACCTTCTGCGGACAAATTACATTTACCCATGACCGGTGATGCCGTGGCATCGCCCCTGTGTTTTAGAGAACGTTCGGTGGACGAATCAGAATCTGTCATGCGATTGATCATGCTGTACCTTCCGTTTTCGAGTCAGACGCCCGCCGCTTCGGATCGGCTCCGGTAGACAACTGTCCGATCTTCTCACTGACCATTCCGACCGCCGCACGGACGACCGCGGTGGTGGCCAGGCGTATCAGAAAACTGCCCACCCCTCCGACGCCTACTCCGGAGCTGCCCACTCCGGAACTGCCAACCCGGCGACCAGCGGCGCCCTGCGGCCTGCTTTCCGCGACAACACGATTCTGTCCTGACAGCTTTCGAGTGTTTTCAGCAGAGGCAGCCGGTGGGCTGCCCCGGGATGGCACGACGGCAAAGGCTGCCGCCGCCGCCACCGCCATGCTGAGCCACGGAGCCTGCCGAACATGGTGACGCCAGTCGGCCAGAAGCTTTGCCTGTGCCGCGACGCCGTCAATGTCCTGCCGTAGATCATGTCGAACGGCCGCCATTTCACAGCGAATGGCAGATGCCTCGTCGCCGATTTGTTCTGTATCTGTCCTGTCAGGGTACATGACCTGAATCACTGTGGTTCGGAAGAGTCTTCAAATGAATAACTGCCGGTGTCAGCGCCTGACACTACGCGCGGTTCCGCAACATCAGTCCGAGTACTGCGCCGGCGATCAGACCAGCGCCAAAACAGACAACCACCGACTCGGTCGGACGGCGTCGTACGGTTTCCTGAGCGTATTCCAGACCGTCATTCAGAGCTTCAGACGCATGGTCGTACTGCTTCTGAGCTGCGGTTTCCAGTTCCGAGGCGTACGAACGTACCTGTTCGGCCGCATCGGCGAGACCGGCAGCGCCGTTCCGCAGCGCGTTCTGACAGCAGGATTCAACATCAGTCCGGGTCGCTCCCGTCTTCTGCTGGATCACACCGACCAGTTGATCCACGCTGCCCTTTGCCCGCGACAGATCTTCGTCCGTCAGCTGCCCCCATCTATCCTGAAGAACTCCCTTCAGTTGATTCCAGTTGCCCTGAAGTTCCTGTTGCGTAATCACTTGTATGCTCCCTTGATGCTTATTGGTGTGCTGGTGCCGCCGGAATGAAACAACCGGCCGGACAAAGAGCAGTTGCACGTTCTGTGCCACAGGGGAACACCGAGTCGGACCACGCGATTCACGTTTTCCGCGGCCATCGGCACGTTCTTTCGGCCGGCCGTGCAGGTACCACTGGCCGTTGCGCGACCACGGCGCTCAGTCATCAGCCAGCTGTTGGCTGAGTCGCTGCGTAGCCAAAGTGACTCCGGCGGCGGAGTCACTCAGCCAGTGTTCGCTTCACCACCCGACCGACCGCAGGTCTCCCAATCCGCGTCACGTCGAGCCTGTCCAACTGATCCACAAAGTGGGGCGGTCGGGAGACCGCCCCACAACGAGTTGTGACCGCCCCACAACGAGTGCCTGCCGGGCGGGACCTTCGGACGGAGCCCGAATCGTTGGTACTCTTTCACGAGGGAGAAATGATCGAGTCACTCCGCATGCCTGCCAGTAATTTTCGTCACATCCCCCGCGGCAGCCGCAACCGCAACCGCAGGGTGAGGATGCTGCCATGACTGAAGCATCCAGAGAATCACTCAAAAAGTTTCAGTTGCGATCTTCTGCAGGGGTGGCTGAAGCACGTTGCGCCAGAAAATCCTGAACGGCCGCCGCAAGACCGGCACCGACAGCTCGATAGCCTGAGGTCGTGCTGTTTTCGTAGTTCCAGATGGTTTCCAGACACAGACTTACCGTGTGTGAGTTGCCGTTCATGCTGACCCAGTTTGAACTTATCTGTTTCCAGAGCGGGTGATAGCTCGGTCCTGTCACCTTCGGCTTGTTGCTCATCGGAATCAGCGGTTTGATGCGGCTGATCCGACCGTAAGCCAGTTCGATGAATCGATCGCGCAGGCTCAGCATCTGTTCCGGCAGCAGATCCCGCGGCAGAACGTAAAAGAAAGTCGGATCGCCGGGAGCAGGGTTGTGCAGATCAAGAAACACGTCCATGCGACCTTCTTCAATCAATTCCCCGATCTTTTTCTTCGCGGCACTCACTTCGTTCCAGTAAGGCTTGTCCGACCAGTCGCGATTATGGTCATGAGGGATCGAATTCTTGCCGCCATTGCCTGTCGCGGTGTTGTCGACGTCCATGATGGGAACGATAAAGATTTCTGCATGCTGACGCAGCCATATCGCCTGCCTGTCGTCACTCAGCAGCCATTCACCAAAACCCTGAGCCACCCAGCTGGAACCACATTCCCAGGCATGCTGCCGGGCCTGCACCCACACACCAAACCGTTCTGTGTTGTTTCGATCGCCTTCCCGCACATACAGCAGCGGCACCGACCGACCTTCGCGCGAACGGCAGAGTTCCATGGCTTCGGCATGAGCAGACTGATGACTGATGTCACGGACGAACTGTTCCGCCGTGGATGGCGTATACGGAGGCCCCCAGGCGACATAGACCGATGTGCTGTCCGGTTGCAGCGTATAGATCATCCATTCGTTCTGCCGCTGCCCCGCGTCTGTCGTCTGCCAGAGCTCACCGTCGACCGACCATGTCGCGTGAGTCGGCATGGCCCACGAAGCGGCCAGCGGTTTTTGTCCGGCGGTGGTTGCCATCGATCGCTGCAGTTTCAGCGTTACGGTCTCACCCGGCGTCATTCCGCTGATGCGAAAATACCACCAGCACGGCCAGCCACGTTCTGGATCACCGCCCGGCATAAAGCTGATGCGGCGTAATTCCTGATCGATTTCCAGCACACGCACCGACGCACCTTCAAAATCCGAACCGACTACCAGCGGTTCACGGGCAATGCCGCAGGGCGAGCAACCGTACAGACAACCCGCGATCAGCAACATCAGAATCCGTCGACGATTCATACTCAGTGACTCCCTGGAAACGGCATTGAAAGTGAGACGCCGGCAGCGTCGTATTGCCTGAGCTCATAAATCAGCCTTCCTCAGCATTGGCGAACGGCCAGTCGGCCGGCTGATAGGCAATCTTGAGTTCGGGCGTCGCCACCTTTCGACCGTCGTCGGCCAGTGAATGCATCACCGAATCGAGCAGACCAGTGGTCAGCAGCGTTCGCTCGACCGGGTACGACGGTCGGCCCGTGTGAAACATCGCGTCAATCGCCTTCAGCAGATCGGCGAAGTGGCCAAACGGTCTCTGGTATTCGAGCCTGAAGCAGACCGCAACCGGCTCGGCGCGTCCTTTGATCCGGGCAGCGAAGCCAAACTGCCGCGCCACTCCGTTTGCCATCGCCACCGCCGATCTTAGTCCGTCACGGTGCTGAAACAGATAAAAAGGGGCGTCCGGACGCAGGTTGTCTTCAAAACTGCCGTCGGGAACGTCAGGCATCACCGCCAGTGCCGCTTCCAGCAGTTCCTTCGACCAGCGCTTCTGACGTTCGGCCTCCCAAACCGCCTCTCCCCGGACAGCCTGAACAGACGAAACGCCGCACTCGCCGCCCCGGCGGCGTTCAATCATGCATTGCAGACCTTCAATGGCATGAAACCCATAGGCTTCAGCTCCGCCAAAGCCCACACCGATGGCCGCTTCAATCTCGCATCCCCTCGGCAGCGTGACAGCCGGACTTCTAACCGCCACCGGAACCGATGAACCGGCCATCAGGGGAATCTGCATTTCACGAGCCGTGTCGTACATAGACTTTGCATCCGCGAAGCGATACGACAGATGTTTGTCATTAAAGACCGGCGCGACCTGGTCCACCCGGCGGAAAGCAGCCGCGACAGCATCAAAGAATCGCCGACGAGGATACATTTTCTGCCCGGTATGTTCGGTCAGAGCATAGTTGCCATGTTCTCCAATACACAGGACACCGGCAACCTGCAGCCGTCCAGTTCCCAGAGTGATCGCTTCGTCAATTGTGCTGTAGATCTGAAACCCGTGCTGCTCTGCCAGTGAGCGAGACAGATCGTTCTTCGGTACCTGGTCGGTATACATGGACACGATCTTCAGGTCGGGCCCCGGACCGCCATTCTGACGATATCCGTTCAGGACCTTGCCCACGATCACATCGGCATGCGAATCAGGAGAATACGAAGTCACAATTGCTGCGACGGGAAGCCTTGCCGTTCTTCCGGCGTCCGCTCGCCCGGCGGCGGCCTGCAGCACCTGGCTGCCCCCCAGAGCGATCGACGCTCCTCCCGCGGTCATTCGCAGCCAGTCGCGTCGATTCATTTGTGGCATGGTAATTATCCCTGATGATTTTCGGTCCGCCGAGCCGGTCTTTCGTCGCTCATTCGTCCCTCAGAGGTCCTTTTCCGTTCAGTCGTCTGGACCCGACAGAACAACCCCGTCTCCCCGTCGAACCTGCCCGGCAGAAGTCACCGTGGCGTAGACGCCTACGTTTCCGGCATTCTGTTGCACCGCTGTGCGCAGAATATTCGGATCCTTTGACAGCTCATCCTGACTCAGCGTCGTCATGATGCAGCGAGGACATGGTCGTTCAATCTGCAGACGTACGTCTCCGATCGCCAGCGTCTGTCCGATCCAGCCCTCCTCGACAAACCCCCCAGAGCCAGAACACGATCACCGTCCAGTCCGTGCGTCGTCACCTGGACGGCGTCCAATGCTTCTCCAGTCATGGATTTCACCGGATATCGCCAGATCGTTTTAAGGATTCCTGCGGGCGACGAGTGCGCTTCGGGCATTGTTCAGATCTCTGAAGATGTTGACGGACGTTCCTCACCGTGCGGACCATTGGCGGTGAGCTTTACGGTGGACACGACCGACCGACAGAAAAGTCAGGCAGCTGCAGCCAACAGCGTGCACTAAACATCCCGTCCACGGCCGCGGCGATTATATGAATTTCAGCGTCCTCTTGAACAATATTCTGATGTTCTGACTCGACCTGCAGGTTTGGCCACGTAGCCGGCCGCCGCGATTTCACGGTCTGGCTTTCTGGGGGTTTGCACTACCCGAGGTTCAGACTGCGAAGTAGGTTGAAGGGTATCACCATGGCGACCGATACAACCGACACAAACGGTATCCCGTGCGCTGCAGGAGTGAGCGGAAGGAACGGCGGAAGCGGTCCGATGACGAGCTCACCCTGCCACCGGTGCCGTCGATTCAGCGGGGGCTAAAGTGTGAATATGCGAAATCTGTGCGCCGTGGTCGTGTGTGCATCGGCTGTCGTCACTCAGGGACAGGACCGGCCAGCGGTGTCGCCTGAATTCGACGAAACTCCGGTACTCAGCTTCGAACAACCGGATGATACGTCTGTCGCGGCGCTGTTCGGTGATCCGGGTTCCGTCCATGACGAAGGCGTTGTTCCGGCTGCCGCATCAAGTGCGGATAACGCGTTCGTCAGGCTCAGTCATTACCAGCAGCTGCAGAACGAAGTCGTCGGTCTGCGGTCCGAAATCCAGCAGCTGCAGCATTCCGTGCCGATCGTGCCCGGTCGCGTCGCGGACGCCTATTGTGCTCAGCCCGTCTGTGCTGACTGTGGCTGCGGTGAATCGTGCCGGTGTGATGACTACCCCCTGCTTTTCGGGGCGGTCGAAGTTCCCTTTCTGCGAGCTCGAATCAGTGGAGCATCACCGGTCTTCAACGTATCGCCCGGGGCGGAGCGGCTGGTGGATCCCAATTACGATCCGGCCATTCGCTATGTCGCGGAAATACGCCCGGAGAAATCTCTGGGGATTCGGGGACGTTATTTTCGCTACGACCACACGTCTGCCTTTGATCCTCCGTTTCAGCCGGCCGAGCTGGGAATTCGGCTGGAAACCGCGGACCTGGAATTTGTCTTCCATCAGGACTTCCACCGCTGGAATCTGGATCTGTCGGCGGGCGTTGAATATGCCAGCATGGAGTATTCGGCCGACGTGGCCACAGCCGTTATCGGAGCTGGCTCGGCTCAGTTTGAAGGTGTCGGCCCCGCGTTCGCTATGAACGCCGAACACGAACTGGGCCGCACCACACTGTCGTTCTTCGGATCTGTGCGAGCCGCCTTTCTGATGGGAGCGGTCAGGAATCGGGCGCTGCTGATCAATATGCCGCGTGCGGAGATCAAGGATGAGATGATGCAGGTCTATCAGAATCAGCTGGGGATTGTGTGGAAGCCGGAAATCTCTGAGCGTGTCGGTCTTGCCGTGCGGGCCGCATGGGAAACTCATTTCTGGCTGAACGAAACCTTTTCAGATGACAGCTACGGAATCGGCTCCAACCTGAGCCTGACCGGGCCCATGGTCTCGGCTGAACTCACCTACTGATCAGGCGGCGTGACGGATTCCGTTTTTTGTGAACAGGGGGCACGGGTGGGATCGCCGTTTCAACATTCTGACTATGTCGAAATGACGGTCCACTTCCGCTGCAATCTGAAGTGCCGCCACTGCATGATTCTGGACAGCATGCACTGGCTGAAGCCGGCCGACGACACCGAGCTGAACCAGCTGCTGGACGAAAATCGGCGTCTCTGCAAATGGAAGGGACTGATCCTGACCGGCGCCGAAGTCACCCTGCGAAAGGATCTTCCACAGCTGGCAGAGCGTGCTCGCGAGGCCGGGTTTCAGCATGTTCGCATCCAGACGCACGCGATGCGGCTGGCCGATGCCGCCTATTGCAGGACTCTGGTCAACAGTGGCATCGATGAATACTTCATCAGTGTCACGGCAGACACCCCGGAACGCCACGATCTGATCACCGAGGTTCCCGGATCGTTTCACAGAACACTGCAGGCGCTGAACAACCTGGACGCGATCCCAGACGTCCGCCTGATGACGAATACAGTGGTCACGCGTCTCAGCTACCAGTGCCTGCCAGGCGTCGTCGAACTGCTGAAGGATCTCAGACAACTGGTTCAGATGGATTTCTGGAACTACTGGCCGATGGAAGAAGAGGGCAATCCGGAACTGCTGGTTTCTCATTTCGAAGTCCGGCCCTGGCTGAAGCAGGCGATCCTGCGGGCGCAAAAATACGGACGGCATGTGGAAGTCAAAAATTTTCCTCATTGCCTGATGGACGAAACCGCCCGGACGCTCCGAAACGATCAGCCCGAACTGCGGATCGATCCCCGGTTCTGGGACGAATTCAACCGCAACGGATTTCAGCAGTGCGCCTATCGCGACGTCTGTGGTTCACAGCAGTGTCTGGGCCTGAACACGGCCTACGTGAATCATTTCGGCTGGCACGAAGACCGACTGTCGCCTTTACCGCGTTCTGCCTGATGCAGGTACCAACCGACCATGTCTACTCAAGCATTTCAGAACCAGCCTGCCGCTGCCAGTCAGCCGCCCTCACGGATTGTCATTGTCGGCGGCGGCACGGCCGGCTGGATGACGGCGGCGCTGCTTAGTCACACACTGCCAGAACCCGAATATTCGGTCACCGTGATTGATGCTGGCGGCGGTGGTATCGGCGTCGGCGAGGCCACAATCCCTTCCATCATACGACTGCTCAGAACACTCGGGGCGGACGAAGCGGAATTCATGCGCGCCTGCAACGCCACGTGGAAACTGGGGATCCAGTTCTGTGACTGGCGCAAAGGCGGTCACAACACATGGCATCCGTTTGGTGTCTGCGGCGCCCGGATTGATCAGCGTGATCTGTTTTCATATTGGCTGGCGGACCGGCAGCGGCCCTATCATTCGTATTCTCTGAACTGGGCGGCATCGCTCGCCGGCAAAAGCCCTCATGCCCGCAACGGCCGCTCGCCGATGGCCACCACCGGCGCGTACGCGTTTCATCTTGATGCGGCGCGACTTGCCGAATGGCTGCAGCGTCGCGCTCTGAGCAGTGGTGCGCAGCTGGTTTCCGGCCGCGCTGGCCAGGCACTGACGGACGACGCGGGGCAGGTTCTGGCAGTGACTCTGGAAGACAACACCAGCATCCGCGGAGATCTGTTTATCGACTGTTCGGGATTCGAAGGCCGCCTGATCGGTCAGTGCCCGCAGGACACATGGATCGACCGCAGCAATCAGTTGCTTTGTGACCGGGCAGTGGCTGTCCGGCGGCCTGCGACGCGAGTCATTCAGCCGTATACGACGGCACGAGCCCTGTCGGCCGGCTGGGTGTGGGACATTCCGTTGATGGATCGACGCGGTGTCGGCTATGTTTACAGCAGCCGTTTTACGTCGGACGACGACGCACTGACTGAACTGCTGCAGCACGTCGGCGGCAACGATCAGGCGGCCGCTGGCGAGGCGAAATTTGTCCGCATGAAGACCGGTCGTCGGACCGCGGCATGGAATATGAATGTCATCGCCATCGGACTGTCGGCGGGGTTTGTGGAACCGCTGGAATCAAGTGGCCTGCATCTGGTTCAGATAGCAGTAGAACGTCTGCTGGAGTACTTCCCGTCGTCGGAAGACGCGGCCTTGCTGCGATCCGCGTACAACCACACCGTGGCCGCGCTGTTCGACGAAGTTCTGGATTTTGTGCAGCTGCACTATCTTCTGAGCGACCGTGACGAAGCGTTCTGGAAGGCCGCTCGGGAGGCAGCGATCGGTCCGGAGTTACAGCACCGGCTGCGGCTGTACGACGAAATCGGCATGCTGGATGTGCTGCAGCCGGAAGCGTTTCCGGACGCCAGTTATTACTACCTGCTGGCTGGCAACGAACGACTACCGAAACGGCCTGCAGCCCTGTCGCTGGCGATCGATCGGGAACGACTTCAGTTCGTGCTGCAGGCCATTCTGGAACAGAACAAAAACGCCCTTCGCCAACTGCCTCTGCAGGAAGAGATGTTGAAACAGCTGCACACGGCTCCCGTGGCCAGGGCTTCGTAGGGACCGAGCGCATGATAAGTGGCGCAAGCTTCCAGCTTGCGATTCAGAAGAACGCAAGCTGGAAGCTTGCGATGCAGAAAAACGCAAGCTGGAAGCTTGGGCCACGTTTCGACACGACAGTAATTTTCCGTTTGATCCTGGATCGTTTATGGCCGGTCTGGTCAGTGCCGGATCTGGTAAATGGCCGGTTTTCACGGGCTGCGGCAACGAAAAGCGGGCACTGTCCGAAAACCTGATTTCCGGGCGACCTGCAGCGGAGCATAACGATGACGATTGCTCACAAAGACATCTCAAGAATCGCCCTGGTCTGCCTGACTCCGTCCGTTGACAGTCATGAACACGACGGGGCCGAGCTGCCGTCGTACGGAATTCATCGAATTCTTGCCGCCGTCGTTGCTCATCCGAAGCTGGCGAACGTGGAAGTGCAGCTGTTTGATCTTGAGTCAGACGATGTCGACGGTTACGTGGATGATCTGCTGGCTTTCGATCCGCAGATTGTCGGGTTTTCCCTGTTCGTCTGGTCAACTCGATGCCTGATTCGCGTGGCTCGCCGGATCAAACAACGCTTGTCCGGCTGTGCGATTGTCTTTGGCGGACCGTCGGCCCGCCCTCCGGTGCTTGATCTTGCTCCGTACCGGCAGGCCATCGATTACGTGGACGCGGTCGTGACGCGGGAAGGCGAAGAAACCTTCTGCGACATTGCCATCGCCCTGCAGCAGAAACCCGCCACGGTCGATTCGTTTGACGCGCTGGCGCAGGTTCCGGGTCTGGAACTGCCCACATCGCTGGGCTGGCAGAATACCGGATTCCGGCCGCCGCCCGGTAACCTGGATGAGATCGCTTCGCCCTATCAGATGGGGCTGATGAACTATCAGGCCGTCGGGTATCTTGAATCGTTTCGTGGCTGTCCGATGTCGTGCACGTTTTGTGAATGGGGCGCGAAGGACATTTCGAAGGGCTGCTTCTCTGAGCAGTATCTGACGCGTGAGCTTGCGGCGCTGCAGGCCCACGACTGTCCGGCGGTGTTCAATGTCGACGCCGGACTGAACCTGAATGCCGCGGCTTTCCGGAATCTGGCGAATGCCGAACGTTCCGTCGGATTTCTGAAGGACAGCCAGCTGTGGTGCGAAATCTATCCTTCCATGATCCGGGACGAACATATCGACTTTCTGTCCCGCTGCGGTCCGTCGTATCTCGGAGTAGGACTGCAATCGTTCAACCCCGAGCTGTTGAAGCGGCTGCAGCGTCCCTACGGTCGGGAAAAATTCGGCCCGGCGATCGAAAAACTGCACACAGTCGCGGCCAACATCGAAGTGCAGATCATTTTTGGGCTGCCGACGGATTCGTGGGACGGCTTCATTGAAACGCTCAGCTACGCCCTGACGCTGCCGGTCACAGTCCGCGTCTATCATACGCTTGTCCTGCCGGACGCCCTGATGACCCGCGGGCAGCCGGAATGGGAAATGAAGTACGATCCGTACACGCTGTCCATGCAGTCCTGCGTCGGCTGGACAGAACAGGAACTGCTGGACATGCGTGCTCTGCTCACGCGCGAAACACGGCTGTGCGGCGGCACAGCGGGCGACTTCTGGTGGTCGTTTCCACCAGCGGCAAAGCGGACCGCCATTCCCAATCTGTCGCAGAAGCATTTTGTTCCCGCAGCGGATTCCGGGGGACGGAAAAGTGCCTGAGGCTGCGGCGAGTTCGTCCACCACCCCAAAACGCCGAGGGCGTCGCGTCGCTCTGGTGGCCATGTATCCGGCGCCCGACCCGGCCATGCCGGAATTTATTTCGAACCATGGCGTACGCATGGTCGAAGCCACCCTGCGCGCTGCCGAGCCGGATGGGCTGGAGGTCGTGGTTTTTGACCTGCATGACGCCACTGCCGACGAACTGACTCAGGCGCTGACGGACCTGGACCCGGATGTGATCGGATTCTCCGCGTATCTGTGGTCTTTTCCTCTGTTCACGGACGTGGCGGTGCATCTGCACCTGGACGATCCTTCGCGACTGATTCTGTTTGGCGGTCCGTCGGCTCAGCCGGCCATGCTGGATCAGACACCGTTTCACGCCGCACGCAACGCGATTGATGCCCTGATTGTCGGCGAAGGTGAACTGACCTTTCTGGAAATTATCACTAAGCAGGATCGTCAGCCCGAACACCTGCGACAGATTCGCGGCATCGCTCACTGGGACGGCACGTCCTGGTATCGGACAAAGAAGCGACCGCTGGCTGATCTGAACGAACTTCCGTCGCCGTACGTGATGCAACTGGTCCCGTCCGGAGGGCTTGGAGTGCTGCAGACCTATCGAGGTTGTCCGTACACGTGTTCGTTCTGCGAATGGGGCACCATGGAATCGCCGAAACGCGTCCGCACGGCTGATCATCTGGCTCAGGAATTCGAGGCGATGTCAGCCCTGGGAGTCGATGGAGCGCTGCTGGTTGATGCCGGACTGAACCTGAATTCCAAAGCGTTTGAACAGCTGAATCTGGCCGCCGAGCAGACCGGCTTCTTTCAGCAACGCAAGCTGATTTCAGAAGTCTATCCGGCAAAGATTAAGGACATCCACCTTCGGTTTCTGCAAAGAATCGGAAATCCACTGGTAGGCATCGGTCTGCAGTCTTTCGACAACGATGTGCTGGCCAACGTTGAACGTTCGTTCGAAGAAGCTCGTTTCATTTCCAACGTGCAGCAACTGACCGAAGTGGCGCGAGTGGCAATCGAAATCATTATGGGGCTGCCCGGAGATTCTCCTCAGCAGTTCCGCGAAAGCTATTACCGTGCGAGATCGTTTCCCTGTGCGCTGCGAGTTTATCACTGCTGCGTGCTGCCGTCGGCTCTGATGGTCAGGTCACCGCCCGAACATCAGCTGAACTACGATCCGGTGTCGCTGAAGATTCAATCCTGCCTGGGCTGGTCTGAAGAAGCTGTTCGCCGCGAATGTGAGTTCCTGAACGCTGAGGCCCGGGGAAACAACGGCCAGGTCGGCGATTATTTCTGGGTGTTTTCCGCACCGAAGAATCCTGCTGTTCAATCAGGGAGGTCAGACGCCGCATGACGATATCAACCACATCTGCCGGAGCACCGGTCGCCCGCGAATCAACGCTGATCGGACACCCGGAGCCGTTCTGTCGTCTGTTGCAGTTCGACCGAACTCGCGCGGGCGACCATCCGGAATGCATCGAGCAGCTTCGGGCAGGTCAGCTGACGACAATCATTGTCCGCCAGGTCTATGATTCTGAGTTCATGACCCATGTTACGAATCGACTGGAACGGCATGATCCGCCGTTTCTGAAGACGTCGTTTCCGGAGAAATTTCGGTCCTGGTTCTACGGCCGTAACCTGAACCTGATGGGAACGGATCCGCAAAGCTATTTTGCTCAGGCAGCCGAGTTTCATATTCAGATGCGTGATCTGTTTCCCGGAGATCGCGGCATCAGCGAATGTGTGATGCCGCTGTTGTCGCGTCTGGACGGCGGCCGGCCGTATCGTGCGGCGCCGGGACCGGAACCGGGCCAGGAATATATGCTGACCACGTTTCGCGGCCATGCACAAGGCGGCTACATCCCGGCTCATTGTGACAACGAGCAGTCCGTGCGGCCGGCCTACGAACATCTCCGAACGCTGGTTTCCGACCATATGTATTCAATGGTTCTGATGATCGGTGCTCCGGACAGTGGTGGAGCACTGGAGGTTTTCGATCATCGTATCGAAGTTTCCGCCCGCGAAGCAGAAGTCACCGGCAACACCGGAGCACTGGCCGGAAAGATCGATCTGTCCGGGCTGCCATCGGCGAAGCTTCATCTGCGGGCCGGTGAGATGGTGATTCTTGATTCAGGCCGCTATCTGCATCGCGTGACTCCTGTTCAGGGCGCGACAACCCGCTGGGTGGCGTGCAGCTTTATGGCCCATTCGCTGGAACGCAACGCTGTTTACTGCTGGGGATGAGAAAATGTACGGTGAAACTGCCGCCGCACCGCGTCTGCCGGTGTACTTCGACCGCATGATCGATGCTTTTCATGAGGGAGCGACCGGTCGCCATGCGCACCTTGGTCACTGGGATCTGCAGCCGGACGGAACTCCAGTGCCGTCGCAACCGGAAGACGCGGACGCACTGGATCAGGCGCAGCTTCGACTGAATGCAGAGATGATTCGTCTGGCCCATGTTTCCGACGGAGCCACCATACTGGATGTGGCGTGCGGTTTCGGCGGACTGGTTCAGCAGCTGGATAAATCATTCGCTGAGCTGGACCTGACTGGAATCAATATCGATGTTCGGCAACTGGAAATCTGCCAGCGCCTGCATTCCGTCAACGACAACGCAATGCGATGGCAGGAAGCGGATGCCTGCGAACTTCCATTCGCTGACGCCACATTCGACACGGTGTTCTGCATCGAGGCAATGTTTCACTTTGATTCGCGACAACGATTTCTGAGCGAAGCGCGACGAGTGCTCAGGCCGGGCGGTCGGCTGGTGCTGACGGACGTGGTGCTGGTGCGGCAGGCCCATCTGCCACTGTTCTGTTTCGACGCGGTGCTGAATGATGGCTACGGTCCATGGCCTGATCCATGGTGTGATCAGGGCGACGCGACGAAGCTGCTGACAACATCCGAAGCGTGGGATGATATCCGGCAGCAGGATGCCACGCAGAATACGCTGCCCAGCTATCAGTTCATCGTTCCTGCGAATGTACGCGATGATCGGGACCCCGGGGACACCGCCGCTCGTTCAGCGATGCTGCTGAAATGGCTGCATGCGAACCATCTGCTGCGCTACGAATATGTATCGGCCGCCGCGAAAGGACTGGCATGAGTCAGGTGATTGCCATCTGCGGGACAATGGGCAGCGGAAAGACAACCGTGCTGCAGCAGCTGTCACGGCAGATACCGGGATGCGTCCGGCTGGAAGAAGATGACTACAATCCCGCACCACTGCGCTCGCTGGCCGAGGTTCAGGCGTGGCAGGAACGCGGCGGACAGGTAGACGAATTTGACCTGTCGCTGCTGGCCGCCGAACTGCAGGCGCGCACCGCGGTGCCGGACAACCTTGTGCTGCTGGAAACACAGTTCGGGCGGCTGCATGCGACCCTGCGTCCGTGGATCGACCTGCAGATCTGGATTGATGTCGACGCCGATATCGCGTTCGCCCGCAAGGTGGCTCAGCTGACACGGCAGTTTCTGAACAGCCCCGAGACGGCCTCTGCTGAGGAATCTCTGAACTGGATCGCAGGTTTCTGCGAAAGCTATCTACAGACAACTCGCAAACTGTTCTTCCGCCAGCGGACGGAAGTGGGCGGACAGTGTGACGAGCGGATCAACGGCAGCGGCACACCTCAGGACGTCTGCGCCCGACTGCAGGCCGTGCTGGCGCCGGTGCTGGCAGTCGAAAAAATGAACTTACTCTGCAAACCAGAATTCCATGGCCCGTCGACAAGACCACAGGAAAGGACACCATGAATCAGTCCACAACCGATGACCCGTCTTATGTTCCCACCATTCGATTTCCGAAACGCGTGGTTATTCTGGGCAGCGACGTGACTGCGTGGATGGCCGCCACCATGCTGACGCACCACTTCGGACGCCTTGGAATCTGCGTCACTGTGTGCCCCGGCGATTCGAACCACGCCTCTGCCTTTCGAGCCTGTGCAACCTCTTCGGCTCTTGTCGGGTTGTTGCAGAATATCGGGGTGGATGAACATGACATGCTGCGAGCGTGTCGTGGCACCTACCGACTGGCCACTCAGTTCTCTGACTGGGTGCACGACGGTCGCGATTTCTGGCAGCCGTTTGGGACAGCCTCTCTGCGCGTAGAGAATCTTGCGCTGTTCGATGCCTGGTTGTCGGAAAGAAAGGCGGGCCGTCTGCTGCGACCGCTGCATTCGTATTCTCCGCACTGGACCGCCTCACTGGCCGGCAAGAGTCCTCATTCGTTTTCCGCGCCATCGTTGTTTGCGGAATCAGGGCAGTACGGGTTTCATCTGGACACGGACGACCTGGCAGCATGGTTTCGGACCACAGCACTGAAATTCGGTGCCGAAGAAATTAGCGGGGCGATTCAGAAAGTTGCGCCAAACGGTCGAGGTGGAATGGCTCAGGTGATCACCGACGGCGGAAAGGCGGTGCCCGGAGATCTGTTTCTGGACTGTCGAGCGATCAGCAGTCTCAGCGGCAAAGGGCCGAGGAAAAACTGGACATCGTGGCACGACTGTTTCTGCGGTGATCGGGCGGCTCAGATCCGGATGGCAGGCCGTCGTCCGGTGCCGGTCTTTACGCATCTGACCGGCCTCGACAACGGCTGGGTGCGTGCAATTCCGCTGGCCGAAGAAATCGACAGTACCTACGTCTTCGCCAGCGATACAGAAACAGACGACCAGGCCGGCCAACGGCTGCGAACGATGACTGAAAACGGAGTCACTGCCGGTGACAGTCTCCGGTCGGACGTCGAATTTTGCAGCATCGATTATGGACGTCGCACGGCATTCTGGAAGGATAACGTCGTGTTTCTGGGTCATGCAGCGTGTCAGATTGATGCCGTGGCATCGACCCAGTTGCATCTGATCCAGACAGGCATCGAATTGCTGATGGAATTGTTCCCCGATCGAAACATCGGTCGAGCAACCCGCTCTGAGTTCAATCGGCGGATGACATCAATTGCCGACGAATTTCGGGATGTTGCTCAGCTGCACCATGTGCTGACAAGAACCAAGCAGGCGAGATCAGGCAGGGTTGGCAGAAGCGAATCGGCCGCGGAATGTCGGGGCTTGGGGGTGTCAGACAATCTGCAAACAGTGCTGGATGTCTACGATGCCTGCGGAGCGGTTGAGGTCCGCCATGCGGAATCAACGCCGGTGGAAGAAATCCGCTCATTGCTGGCCGGATGCGGTCGTCTGCCGGCCCGACCCTCTCTTGCGGTTCGGTCCATCGATCCCGGTCGAATTCAGGCCGCACTGCGGCAGATGGTCACGACGAATGAAGCCCTGGTGAACGACCTGCCTCTGCATGAAGAACTGCTCGACTGGATCCACACCGGTCCGTTTCAGCAAAGTGGAAAACAACAGACACGACCAGCCTGAATCCGATGATGCCCGGGAATTGCCGAGTGCGTTCCGAGCTGACCACGCCACCGGATGAATCAGGCTGTCAATTTAATGATTTGTAGTCGGCAGACGGTCGCCTTTCAGACAGTGAACCAGAATGTCACGTGATTATCTGATCATCGAACAGTTTCTCGCGGACGCTCTTCAGGCTCGTGCGCTGCAGGCCGCGTTTGATCTGGGAATCATTGATGCGCTGGCCGCCGTGCCCGGCATGGCAATGGACGACCTGCTGCGGGGACGCCGATGCGATCAGGATAGTGGTCAGTTTCTGCTGCAGATGCTGATCCGGGCGAACGTCGTTCAAAGTGATTCCGGCGGGATCCGTCTGACCGATGCGTTTCGCAAAGCGTTTGCCTTTCGAGATCTGCTGACCACGAAGCTCAGCTTCGCGACGCTGGTCGCCGCCGATTATTTCTCGAACCTGCCGGTGTTATTGCAATCCGAACAGGACTTTATGGCGTCATCGCGGCTGTTCGAACTGTTCGACTACGGCCGGTGTCTGGACATTACGACGGCAAACTGCATGCACGCCTCGCGGTGGATGCAGCTGACCACAATGCTCACACGCTACGAAGCGGTGGTGTGTCATGAGCACTTCAACTTCGGTCGTCATTCACGCATGCTGGATGTTGGCGGTAACAGCGGCGAATTTGCCCTGCAGATCTGCCGACGCACGCCGGGCCTGACGGCGAAAGTCATGGATCTGCCGGTAGTGTGTCATGTCGGCGCACGTCACGTCGGAGAAGAACCGGAAGCAGAACGGATCTGTTTCTGTGCCGGCAATATGCTGGATGACCCGTTTCCGGACGACTGTGATCTGATCACGTGGAAGTCGGTGCTGCATGACTGGCCTGACCAGCACCTGCCGGAGCTTCTGCAGAAGTCATATGAGGCTCTGCCTGCCGGTGGTCGAATACTGATCTTTGAACGTCAGCGCTGGGACTTCAGTACCGAAGCAACGCCCTACGGTCTGTTGCCAGTCCTGCTGTTTTTTCGATCCTATCGCTCGCCACAGCAGTATGTCGACGTGCTGACCGACAGCGGATTCGCTGACGTTTG
>JAVKCM010000148.1:0-62703 GCA_040222735.1 Fuerstiella sp.
CTCCAGCCGCTGTCGGATCCATTCCCGACGGTGTTCGTAGGACTGTCCGGAAAACTGGTCTGTGCCGCACAGGAACGCCCGCCGAACACACCGCTGGCTGGCATGTACCACCTGAATTTCGTCGGGATTCAGATACTCACCGCGAGCAAGCCTGGGCATGACGATTCTCCACGCTGGAGGGTTTGGGGAGTACGCACGTACGTGTTAACTGCTGTAAAGGTAACAGGGTGGGCGTGTGGACTTCAAGCGGAATGTGCCAAATTTTGCCGATCGATGCCTGTCCCCTTCGTTCCTTCTGTTGAGCGCGTTCCTTCTGTTGAGCGAAACGTTGGACGACAAGAAGAAGAAGACGTGACCGACGCTCAGGCAGAACATTGGCGGCGAATGACAAGAGGCGGCGGCACGAAAGCCACGAAATCAGAGTGTCGGTGCGTTGCCGGCCACGTTCAATTTCTTCTCTACCGCACAGCCCACCGCCAGCAGTGTGGCCTCATCGTGCAGCCGGCCCGTCATCGTGGCACAGACCGGCTGCGGATGATCACCTTCGCTCATCATGACCGGCATCACCACGGTAGGGTGCCCGGTCAGGTTGCAGATGCCCAGATCATCGCCTCCAACATACAGATCGACGTTCCGGAACAAATCGGTCATCTGCTGCATCAAACGAGTTCGCAGTCGGGCGGCATGCAGATAGTCCACGGCTGACAGGAAATGCAGCTTGCGAAAGACGGATGGCCAGCGATTCAGGCCTTCGGTCTGGTCA
Source organism: Fuerstiella sp. (assembly GCA_040222735.1). Taxonomy (GTDB): domain Bacteria; phylum Planctomycetota; class Planctomycetia; order Planctomycetales; family Planctomycetaceae; genus Fuerstiella. Next base: position 764 of record JAVKCM010000148.1, read on the forward strand.
GCCGCCGTCAGGTCATGAAATACGGTGGCGGCTTCAGCATCCAGCATCAGGCTGATAGCCCATTCCGGCAGTTCCGACGGCAGGCTGATGGAAACGATGTTCGCGCCCAATTCCGCCAGCGCGTCCAGCATCAGCTGTTCCGCGGCTGACTTCGCGGCACCGTCAACTGATCCGACCCGCAGCGCACTGAGATCCGCATTCATCGGCCAGTCAAACCAACGGTCGACGGACACGGGATCACCGAAGTCAGCTCCGTGGATCGCGTCGAAGACAAGTCCACAGTCATCGACGTACCGGGTCAGCGGTCCCAGTTTGTCCATAGACCATGACAACGCCATGCATCCTCTTCGGCTGACCCGACCGAACGTCGGACGCAGCCCGGCTGTGCCGCACCGGCGGGACGGAGAAACGATGCTGCCCAGCGTCTCGCTGCCGATGGCAAACGGTACGGCCCCCGCGGCCACAGCTGCCGCCGATCCGGCGGACGATCCGCTGGACCCCTGTTCCGGATTCCACGGATTGCGGGTCTGGCCGCCAAACCACCGGTCCCCCATCGCCAGTGCACCCAGCGACAATTTCGCCACCAGCACCGCACCGGCCGCTTCCAGCCGGTTGGCCACGGTTGCCGTCGCAGGCAGCACCTGCTCCCGAAACTGAGGCGCTCCCCATGTGGTCGGATAGCCGGCAACAGCGATCAGATCCTTGGCGCCCCACGGGATGCCGTGCAGAGGACCACGATCGTGGCCAGCCGCCAGCTCGGTGTCTGCGCATTCAGCCTGCTGATACGCCAGATCTTCCGTCAGCGTGACCACACACTTCAGAATCGGATCGAGCTTTTTCAGCCGCTCAAGGCAAAGTGTCGCCAGCTGCACAGACGTGGTGCGTCCCGCTCGCAGCGCCGCACCGAGCTGCCGGACGGAAGCGAACAGCAGATCACCTTCGGAATCGCCTGAAGCGTCGGCGGCGACGTCACCGGATTCCGGCACGGTATCGGTCCTCAGCCATGAGGGAGCCTGTTGCGTCCGACGCTGCACGTCAGGATCGAACATCTCGGGATCGAACCGCAGCGCTGGCAGCGTATCATAATCAACCGTTGCCTGCCGCAGCTGCTCGCGTTTTCGCAGAACCCCCTGCAGTGACTGGACGGCTTCTTCCCGCTGTTCTTCGGTCAGCGTGATTCCGGCTACCCACTCAGCATTCTTCACCATGTCAGGCGTGACTTCGCGGCCGTCTGCCACTTCCTGCGCCAAAGCTCTCTGGAAAGCGGTCGTCCCGATTCCCAGGCCGCCAAGCAGACATAGTGCGGTCCGGCGGTTCGGATGGCGGCGGTCAGGCTGATTGGGTCTGTTCATGGCAGTCATGGAATAAAGACCGTATCATCGTCAATCGCCAGGCAGAATTCCGCCAGCAGACGGGCGGCGTTCTGCAGGTCGGACTCGGCGACGACTTCGACGGGACTGTGCATATAACGATTCGGCAGCGTCACCAGGCCGGCGGCACATCCTCCGCGACTCACCTGAATGGCGGCGCCGTCATTGCTGGCGGCGCGGGCCAGTGCATTGATCTGAACGGGAATTTCGTGTTTCTCCGCTGTCGCCATCAGCAGATCAAACACTCGAGGATTCGCGTTGGCTCCTCGCACAACGACCGGTCCGGCCCCGATCTCAATCTTTCCGAATTCATTCTGATCGATCCCGGGGCAATCGGTCGCGTGCGTCACGTCCACAGCGATGGCCACATTCGGATTGACGTTGTAAGCACTGGTCTGAGCCCCGCGGAGACCAATCTCTTCCTGGACCGCCGAGACACCAAACACGGCCGCCGAGCTCCGACGTTCCGCAATGATCTTCAGTGCCGTCATCACCACCCAGACACCGGTGCGGTCATCCATGGCGACTCCGGACAGGCGGCCGTTCCGCAGTTCCCGCAGGCAGGGTTCGGGAGTAACGGAATCACCAATTCGCACAACTTCCAGCGTTTCGGCCTGCGACGCCGAACCGATGTCGATCCAGAGCTCAGAAAGTTTCGGAACGGTCTTCCGTTCTGACTCGTCCAGAAGATGGATCGGCTTCCGTGCAATCACACCGGGAATCGATCCGTGAGCCGTGTGCACCAGCATTCTCTGCCCCAGCAGAATCTGCATGTCCCAGCCCCCGACGGCGTTGACTCGGACAAACCCCAGTTCGTCCACATGGCGCACAATCAGACCAATCTGATCGCAATGTGCGTCCAGCAGAATTCGCGTGCCCCCGGCCGGATTCACCGCGGCAATGACATTGCCGTGAACGTCGGTTTCCACACTGTCAGCAAAATCCGACACAAAGCTGCGCACAACCTGCTGAATATTCTGTTCAAAGCCCGAGGTCCCCGGGGTGGCGAGTAATTCCTTTAAAAAACCGTCTGGCATTCGTATTGCTTTCTAAGGAACGGATTGACTAATGCAGTGTTACAGCCTGAATTCAGGGTTGAGTTTCCTGACCGAGGCGACAGCTCTTCGATTTTCAGGGCACTCAACGGACCTGCCAACTCGTCCCGGACCCCGTTTCCGGCTGTGACAAACCACCAGAGTCTGCGCAGACTATCGTCTTCAGGGCATCCCTGCCACGAATCACGTCCCGGAATCCCTGTGCCGTCCCGCTGGCAGACTTCGGCCATTTGTCCCAGACGGACTGGCACAGGTCAGATCGGGTCGGATCCCAATCTCGGGTTCAGCCGCGTAATCGCTGTGATCGATAACTGACATGGAGCAAGGATTGCGCTATCTGCGAGGAGGGAACCTGATATGAGTGGACTGTGGGGGTCCGGACGATTTCTGTTAAACGCCGTGGTTGTCGCGGCGGCAGTATTTGCCGTTGCGCCCGTGCATGCTGAAGACTCCCCACCAAACCGGCGGCCTCTTGCTGCCGGACATTCCTGGCTGTCACAGAAACTCAACAGCTGCAGCGTCGACTGCCCCGACAGGTCGTTCGATCGCTCGGTGAGCTACCCGGAACGGCTGACAGAAGGTTATACACTGGTCCTGCCGGGGGTCCTGGGGACCACGCCGTACAACACGAAACTGATCCGACTGTTGAAGGACGCGCCGACCGCTGTGGATTATTTCGACTGGACCAGGGGCGTTCCCCTGTTCCAGCGTCGCGGACTGCGGCGGGAAGATCCAAATTCTGTGGCCGCCGGTGCCATCCTGCAGCGGATTGTCGATTATCAGGATCGCTTTCCCGGCCGGCCGGTCCATGTGGTCGCTCTCTGTGCCGGTGCCGGTCCGGCCTGTGAAGCCCTGGCACGGCTGGCGCCCGAGCGATCCGTGAATTCTGCGATTCTGCTGGGGCCGGCGCTGTCACCCGGCTATGACCTGCGTCCCGCCCTCCGCGGTACTCAAAACGGCATCGACAGCTTCCATTCACCACTGGACGTACCGGTTCTGGTCGCGCTGACGACGGTCGTCGGAACCGTCGACGGACAGCACCTGCCGGCCGCCGGAGCCATCGGCTTTGTCGGTGCCCGACACGATTCTCCCCAACTTCGTCAGCACATGTACAATCCGAAGATGCTGATGCAGGGACATTACGGTGGACACTTCGGCTGGACAGCTTCACGATTCGTCGCACAGAACGTGATCCCCATCATTGCCAGCCACGAAACCGTTCGCGCCAGCTCTGAGTGACCAACGCACCAGAGTCGCCAAACGCCCGGTGCACACCCGACCGTCGTAAAGAATCGGTCCACAGGCGGCGCGTTAGATTCAGGACAGAACCCGCAGCCGTACAGCCTCGGCTGTCCAGGTTCTTAAGTGCTTCAAAGTGGCTGGTCCGGCGTCACACTTCTACGGAACTCACGAACGGCAGATCAGCCCGCTGCAGCCGTCGCGCCAGTTTTCCGGCTTCCCGAGATGACCGGGCAAACGCAAACAGCGTTGATCCGCTACCCGACATAAACACCGGGCGATGGAACAGCAGACTCATATGATCTGACAGCTCTGCCATTTCCGGATTCAGCCGCCGGGCCGGTTCTGTCAGCCGATTGAAGGCGGCGCGGACCAGCGCGTCGACGGAGCCGCCTTCCAGGGCCTTGACGATGTCGATGGAGGAATGAACGGACGCTGCGGGATGCATGCCGGCAAACACCTGAGGCGTCGAATTTCCTCGGGCCGGACGAGCCACCACCAGATGCAGGCGACCGTTCATGCTGACTGGCTGCACCTGCTCGCCACGTCCACGGCAGACGGCGGCGCGGCAGTTCTGGACAAAGAAGTTCAGGTCACTGCCGAGCGTCGCCGCAATCTCATGCAGGGCTGCCCGTGGCAGATTCAGATTCCACAACTGATTCAACGCCAGCAGCGTCGTGGCCGCATCGCTGGATCCTCCGGCCAGTCCGGCTTCTGCGGGTATCTTCTTGCTGATGGTGATCTGTGCGCCACGATTGCAGCCCGTCGCCTGCTGCAGGGCCGTCGCCGCCTTCAGAATCAGGTTGGAACTGTCGAGCGGAAAACCGGCCTGCTCAGGAGACCGGCTGTCGTCGGCCGTCTGAAGCGATAGCTGGCCCTGATCAGTGTCCTGAAACTGCAGCACGTCGCACAGTGTGGTCCGCAGCATCACGGTTTCAAGTTCATGAAAGCCGTCGTCACGCTTACCCAGCACCTCAAGAAACACGTTCACCTTGGCAGGAGCGATGCACTGCAGCAGAGGTTGGCATTTCATCGGAACAGTTTTTTTCGCAGACTCGGAAGCGCATCCTGAATCGTCTGTTCGGGACGCTCCAGTCCCTTCAATACGTCGTTGCTGCGTTCCATATACCTGTCCACCTTCTTCTGGTCGTTTTCCTTCAGCAGACCGGTTTCCGAAGCCAGACGAAACACCTTTTCCGGGTCGACATTGCCTGAACGAAGTTCCATGGCCAGCGACTGAGCCTGGTTCAGTCCGTCGATGATATTCTGGTGGCGGGCCAGCAGTTCGGAATACCGTGCTCCGTACTTTGCTGAAAATTCCTGTTTCTGCCGGTCAACATAGGCTCCCACCTCCTGAGTCAGCTGGGCCTGAAGCTGGGGCAGAAAGGCCGAGAAGGCTGTTTCGAATCCGGCAACGACCTGATCACCCAGATTCGACGTGACGGCTATGTCCGGACGACGCAGCGGGCCGTCGACGGCCAGTGTCGCATTCACGGTCGTAATGCCGGCCAGCGTCTGTTCAGCCAGCCCTGCCAGTGACTGGGCATGTTTGTTGCGGACCTGAACCTCCGGCCGTTCAAAGTCAGAACGCACTTCGATCTGGCCGGAGATGTTGCCCTCGGTCAGTGTCAGACGAGCTGTCCAGTGCAGATTACTGATCGCAGCAACCAGGTGATCACCTTCAGGTCTGCCGGCGGTCAGCCGTTGAGTCTTGCTGTCGACGTAGTTGACGCCAAGGTCGGTGCGGCTGATGTCTGTGGTGGCGTCATGTCGGACCACCAGCTCAATCGGTTGTGCACCGGAGGTGGAAACCTGCAGCAGCGCCGGGCGACCATGCGTTTTCGGATCACTGGTGACGTCGGTCAGCACCGCGGAAAACGGAGTGGGCGTTTTGCTGAGCATCAGTTCGCCGCTTAGCAGCATCCTGCGGCACAGCACGCGCGGTGTCGGATTCAGCACAGGAAAACTGAAATCACGTCCACGACTGCGTTCCGGAGGCGGCGGTGCCTTCAGGTCATCCTGATAGGCCTTCAGCATCTCAACCCATGACAGCATTTGCTGCAGCTGAAGATACATCTGCTCACCGATCAGTGATTCGGTGATCCGCCGGGGATCCGGTTTCAGCATCTGAATGGCGTCGACCGCCATGGCACGGTCGTTTTTCTGTGCCTGATCCAGCCTGGCAAAATCACTCCGCAGCTCCACCGGAACGCTCGTCTGGAACTGTTCAAGCAGCGTCTGAGACTGGCGAACCAGCAGATCGGCCCGGCGAGCCACTTCCAGATATTTTTCGACCTGTTCGATTGCTTCGCCCTTTCTGGCGGCGTCAATCTGTTGTCGCAGCGTCTCTAGTTCAGCCCGGGCCGCGGACACGCGCTGATTCATTTCGTCGAACCGAGCATCCCATTTCGCATACAGTTCGTTGCCCACGCGATAGGATTCCAGAACATTCGGATCGAGCTGACGTTCGGCCTGCTGCATGAAGTCTTCCAGCCACCGGTCTCCGGCATCCTTCAGCTTCTCTGTCAGCCATGGTGGAATTGTCGGTTCCGCCGACTCAGAAGCGTCCTCAATATCAAGCTGGCCATTGTCGTTCCGGGACGTTCCGAAACGCACGCCGGTAACCACCGCTTCATCCACCACAAACGATTTTCGCAACAGCGGATCACCGGCCAGGGTCAGCCGCATTTCATCAAACTGCATCAGGTTGGTGCCAGGTTTCCGATGGCTGGCGAGCGCCACGCTTCGAACTGAAACGGCCGGCGGAAAAAAGCCCGTCTGCAGGTGAGCGATATCCGCCCTGGCGCCGGTAATTGACTGGACCGTCTGAGTGGCGGAATAGCGAAGCAACGGATCGAATCCGAATGCCATAAAGGCCCAGATCATTCCGAGAATGATCAGCCGTGGAATCAGGTAGGTCCAGCGCATGGGCACCTCCGTGTGCGACGCTTGATAAAGAGCAGTGTTCAGATCCTGTCACAGATACTCAGTCTGCGATGTTTCGCAGAAGGTTTGCAGGCAGCGACAGGATGGGGCGAGAAACGGTAACGATCGGAATGTGATCAGAATCAAATGCGGTCCGGTCTTCAGGACGATCCCGATGTGCCGAGGCGATCCGCCCATTCCACGCCCAGAAGCACGCGGGTGAGCCAGAGTCGTTTCGCCCACCGCGACAGCTTGATGGTGTATCTGGCAAACACCGGTCGGGACAGCCGATACGTCGGGTAAAGCAGTGCCAGCCCCAGAACAAAACTTCCCAGCACAATGGTGTTGTAAAAGGCCGTCCAGGGCATGAACGGAGTGTTGTACAGGTCCGTCCACAGGCTCTGCAGCCGGGGCTGACTCAGCAGCCAGCCGCCGATCACGTCCGACAGCGGGTCGACGCAGGGCGACAGAAAACTGAAGATCAGAATCGTCGCGGCTGCGATTCCAAGATTTGCTCGTGAGGCAGCCAGAATGATTCCCAGCACCACCGCCAGCAGATTCCCCTTCGGAACCAGCCCGATCAGAACGCCCAGCGCGAAGCCGAACGCCATCTGTCCGGGCGTGGCTTCTTTGATCAGCGCCTTCATGGCCAGACGAATCGGACGGATAATCAGGAACATGACATACCCCATGCGCAGGACAGATACAGTGAACGTGATCACTGTGTCCGGCATCAGCGGTGACGTCAATATACGAAGCCCCGCCGCCGCACCCTCAGCGGGCGGCGGCACACCGGGCGTTCCCCTGAAGTTGCCAAAGAGAACGGGGCGCCGGACCGGGCAGCAGTTCCTGCCGGTGTTTCAGGTGTGGCCGCGATATCAGTGCCACTGGCAGTGGCCGTGCACTGGCCGTGCACGGCCATTTCGTGGATGTGGTCAGGCGGTCCGCAGCGCACGGTATGTCGCAGCTCCATGCCAGTCAGACACCCTGTCGATCAAAATCAGCCCGAATCCCATGGACGCCGCGGTGGCTGAAGATGCCGCGGTCACCACAGACAGCTTAGGACCGAGCGGAAAATAAGTGGCGTAAGCTTCCAGCTTGCGATGCAGAAAAACGCAGGCTGGCAGCCTACGCCACATTTCGACGCGACAGTAATTTTCCGTTTGATCCTTACGCGTTCCGCGACGTCAGGTTCCGATGTCATGCGCGGGCAGATTCCCCACCCACGGCGTCCGCTGACACCGTGAATACCTGTCGTGGGAATTTACTCGGATGTGCAGACGGCGGCCGACCGCGATCAGCGGTTTACCGTCAGTTCAGATTCTCCGGACTTTGATTCCGGCTGGTCCTGTGCGAGCAGCCGGACGGCTTCTTTCAGCACGAAATCCGGATCCATGAACGGTTCGTAGCTGATGTCCTGCCAGCGAATCATGCCGTTTGCATCGATCACAAAGGTGCCATGCAGCGGCTGAGCTTCGAAGTCGTCGTAGCATCGATAGGCTTTGAACGTGTTCAGCTCGGCATCAGACACCAGGGGAAACGGAAACTCTTCTTCCAGATCTTCGTAGGCCAGATGCAGAATTTCCTGTTTGTCGGTGCTGATGGCGACGACTTCAAATCCGGCCTTCCGAAACTCTTCTGTCTTCGGAGCGAATTTCTGCAGCTGTTCGGCACAGTGCAGACAGCCGGCCCCGAGATAAAAGATCGCCACGACCGGTTTGCCGCGGTACTGAGCCAGTGAACGTGGCTGACCATCGACTCCGGGCAGAGACCAGTCCGGAGCGGCCACCGGCTGCCATCGGAACGGCCCCAAAGCATCCAGCGGCGGCCGGGCGCCGATGTCGTCAGCGGTCGTCTGCGGAACCCGCCAGTCGTCGGTGAATCCCAGTTCGGCAGCGATAGGATTCAAACGGGCAAAAGCCGGGATCTCTGGATCGATGGTGGCGGAGATCTTTCGCAGCTCTTCCATGGCTTTACGAGCTTCGTCTTTTCGGTCAGCAGCCCACAGCGTTTCAACCTGAGCCGCCAGAGGACGCACTTCGTTGTTGTTGCTGCGCACGTGATCGTTGATTTTCTTGATGGCATCATCAGTCCGGCCAGCCTGCAGCAGCACGGCCACCTGTTCTTCCACCGGTACTCCGCCGGCTTCATCCAGCAGCTTGATCGCCTGATCCAGGTCGCCGTTGCGAAGAGCCAGTCGTCCGTCAATTTCCTGGATGGCCTTTTCGAGATCGCGGATCCGACTGCGAAATTTTCCTTCCGCATCACTGCGGGCTTTTTTGATCTGTTTTTCGTCCTTCTTTTCGTCGGTTGCTTTTTTCTCTGCTTCGTCACCCGCCTGCTTCTGCTTTGTACGCCGCTCTTCCAGGTCGGCTTCCAGCCGCGTTCGGATGGCGTTTGCTTTGTCCACGTCGCCGACGGCCACCAGGGCTGCTCCCAGGTAGCGATCGCGAGTCAGGTCTTCGGTTTCATCATCGCTGGTTTCGAGGTAAGGAGTTTCGGACAGTGCCACAATTCGGTCGTGCAGCTGATAAGTCCGCAGCACACCCAGCAGTCGCTGGCGACCGTATTTGTAGCTGCCGAATTTTCCGATGTGATTGTACTTCGGGTGCCGCGGCAGCTGAATCATGTTCTTCGCCAGCGCGACGGCATCGTTCACGCGTCCGATATGGATCAGATTTCGGATGCACCATTCATTGTTGTGGGCAAAGTTGTGAATCTGATCCGGCAGCACCAGATCCTTCATCATGTGAGCATGGTCAACGCGGGCCGATGCCTCCTGTTGATACACAGCATCGTGATAGCGTTTCAGTCGCGAATAGATGTGTCCGGGCATGTGCCACATGTGAGCAATGGCCGGGGCAGCGAGGCCACAGCGAGCAGCGGATTCCAGAGCTTTCTCCGGCTTCTTCGTGTCCCAAAGATGGATCCGGTAATGATGGATCGGATGCAGCGGTTCGACGTCCAGAACATCCTGAATCATCGCATCCACTGCCAGGTAACTGACCATGTCGATGCCCTGGCGTCGAGCTGACCAGAGAAACTCACACAGAAAAGCCTTCGCTTCGATATTGTCCGGAAATTCGAACAACAGGTCCTCAAGCGCACTGACGTAGGCTTTGGAACGCTTTTCTTTCTCGGCACTGCTTCCGGCTTTCGCATTGATGTACTTGTCGAATGCCTGAATGAATAACTGTTCCGTCCGAGACGCCTTGTCTTTTCGGTCCATGGCCTCCTTGATGAAGCCCTTTGCACGGGATTCGTTCTTGCGGTTGGACATGGCCATTCCCCAGTAGGCGATGGCGCAGTCCGGATCCAGCATCGCCGCCTGTCGGAATGATCGCTCGGATTCAAAGTACCAGAAGCCATGCAGCTGCGCAACTCCCTGTCGCACAAAGGCCCGTGCCGCATCAGAGACAGTCGTCACTTCAAAACGGACAGTGCCCACGCCGTCCATCAGATAGGCGGCCTGACGCGGCCCTTCGTTGAAGACCTCACCGTGAAGCGAATGTCCTTCAGGTGTTTCCGCCGCTTCCGACGGCTTGCTGTCCGCATCAGATGCAGCGGACTCGTCACCGAAACAAACGGGAGCGGAAGAGAACAGGCAGGCAATGAAAATGAAGAGGTAACGGCAGCAGAGACGGAATGAATTCATCTGATCAACCATGGCGGGAAGTCTCGAGTGGTAAAGGCAGGCAGAGCCACAACACTCTACCGCGTGGGGCCCCTGAAATGCCAGCGATCGACGAAACTGTTGACCGCTGTTTTCCTGAAGCCACCCGGGAAACCGGCCGCGCCGTTCTCTGCAGCTGAAGGCAACTGGCAGAAGCCGACGGAAGAAAATCAGCGCACAAAAAAACGCGACCTGCCGAAATCAGCAGGTCGCGTTGGTGGTCCTGAGATCAGTGCCAGTCAGACCTCAATTCGCTTCCTTGTCATCGCCGGGCAGTTCGCCAGCTTTGATCAGATCACCAAAGGTCTTGCCTTCCACGTGACTCTTGCCAGCTTCGGCCTTTGTCAGCGCTTCTTTGATCTTTTCTTCATCTGATTCATTCTTCTTGGTCAGCCCCTTGCCAACCTCAACGCCGTAGTTGTTGCGTTTCTTCTTGCTTTTTGAGGGGTGGCAGACGGCACAGGACAGTTTATTGTTCTTGCCGTGTTTCTTGGTCAGATCGGGATAAGCAGTGCTCATGACTGCAGCGTATTTGGGCCGAGCAGACGCGATGTCACCGCTCAGGACCACGATTGCAAACATACAGGCACCAGCGATCACGATACGACCGAGGTTCTTCAGACTACGCATTCAATTGCCTCCAGGGTTCATAATTGTCCGACATGAGGTCACCACGGAGCCGGCGACATCGCCATTCTTCGGCTGCTGAACTAATGGATCAACGCCAAATCTGCCCGCGTTTTCAAGTATTATGTGACCGAGCAAAACAGGGCTTGTCAAGCGTACAGAGTGTGCAGCCGACGTAATCTTCCCGAACTGACCGTCCTTACGCAATTCTTCGCAAGCCCAGCCGTCCGAACACTTTGCGACTGAGTCTCATTACCTGCCGCGGGAAGCGGCTACATCTGATGCTCGATGCACCAGAAACTGACGATGCCGCTCTTCTGACGTGGCCGCACGAATCACAAACCCCTCCCGTGCCGCAAAGGCAGTGTGGACGGCGTCTGCCGTTTCGGCATCGTAGTCCCCGGCGTGGGAGTGCAGCAGATATCTCAGCAGCAGCGGATTCTGCTGATCAATCTGCCAGGATTCGTCCATCCCGAAGGATGCCCCCATCCACCCATCTTCGCGCACGTGCCAGCGCGTCGGATATCGCGGATTATCCGGATGATCAAAGAAGCTGATTCCTTCACGGACCACCTGTCGAGACTGATTGCACCCGGCCGAAACAGGGCCGCTGTAGTCCATCCAGCGAGCACGCTGGCCAAAAATCCGGGACTCACCAACCTGCCCCTCACTGCTGGTCAGCTCACCACCGCCGAAAAATGCAGACAATGAGCGGGACACACGGACGGCAAGCAGCCCGAAGTTGGTCTTTTCAAGCATCACAGAGGCTGCGTGCTTCGGTGGGCGGAACGTCAGCTGAAGCTCCAGAGCAAACTCACGCTCCGGCAGTGGCCGGATGGCCGCCACGACGTCCTGTTGCATCAGTTCGTTGCCCTCCGCGTCCTGCCAGCTCAGGAGGCAGGACATGATGGCCTCTTCGTCCCCGTCCTGATAGGCGTACCAGTGCACCTGACGAATTCGTGAGCCGCTCAGATCGCTCCAGAAGTCCGTACCACCAAGCTTCTGATGAGCAAACCAGACAGAACGATGGTGGTCATGATTCTGAGCCCCCGGATGCCCCATCCGCGTCAGAGAAACACCGGAAGGACCGTTGAAGGGATAGAAAAACGGTCGAGGGTACTGCGGACCGAAGTGCCACTTCAGTTTCTCTTCGCCATCAATGCGAAACGAAACCTGATGATCCGGCAGCGGCAGAACTTCACAGCGCGGCGGTGAAAATTCCTCGACTGAAACAGCTGTCTCGCCCGCCATCAGTATGGCAAGGCAGGACGACAGCGTGATGATGTCTGACTTCATGGCAGATTTCCTGATCGAAGATCGGTTCGGCCCGAAACAGCGTTTTCTGAGTCGGGGCATAAGTCGTGCACTGTTTTTATGTCCCTGTGAGAGATAACGTGCCGCCTGACGAAATCAACCGTTCGCCTTAGAACAACGATCCACACGGTGGGCGGTCGGGACGGGTAAGGACCAAACGGAAAATTACTGTCGCGTCGAAATGTGGCGTAGGCTTCCAGCCTGCGTTTCCTGCGCGAAGCGCAGATCACCGGGCAACTGCAGCATCCCGGCATCGTGCCGGTCTATGAACGCGGAATCAACAGCGCGACGCGACAGCCCCTTTTACGGCATGAAACTGCTGGAGGGCCGGACGCTGCGGGAGGAAATCCGCGACTACCACGACCTGCCGCCGGGACCGAAAAAACGCGAGCAGCTGCATCGGCTGCTGAACTGTTTCACCGATGTCTGCCACGTGGTTTCCTTCGCCCATAGTCGGGGCATCATTCATCGCGATCTGAAACCCGCCAACGTCGTGGTGGGCACCTATGGTGAAACGGTTGTGGTTGACTGGGGACTGGCCAGACGACTGGACGACGACACACCGGAAGTGCCGGGCAGTGAAGCCACCGTACCGGCTGGCATTTCGCGAGCGCAGCCGTCAGAGAATTCCGACAGCACTGCTCAGTCACTGCTGCAGCCAGCGCTGACGCAACAGGGGGATGTGCTCGGCACGCCCGCCTTCATGTCACCCGAGCAGGCTCGTGGAGCGCTGCAGGAAGTCGATGCAGCCAGCGACACCTATTCACTCGGAGCAACACTGTATGTGCTGCTGACCGGCCGACCACCGTTTCATGCCGACACGCTGCTGGAACTCCTGCGGCAGGTGTTCCGGGGCAACCTGCCGGACCCGCGGAAACTGGATCGGCAGATTCCGGCTCCGCTGGCCTCCATCTGCCGCAAAGCCATGTCGCGCGATCCGGCGCTGCGGTACCCGACCGCAGCAGAGCTGGCCGCCGACATGACTCGATACCTGGCGGGCGAATCGGTCACCGCCCACCGCGACAACTGGCCGGAGCGCGCCGCGCGTTTCTGTCGACGCCACCCGGCGCTGACCACCGGGCTGTTGCTCGGGGCCGTGGTTGTGACCGTCGCCAGCATCATCGTCAGCACCGTGGTCCGTCAGGCCCACCAGGCAGAACAATACGCGCGGGCGGAAGTCAGTGCTGCCCACGCTCAGGAGAAAAAGGCACGTGAGGTAGCCGAAGCAGCGCGTCAGCGAACCGTGCACCATCTGCAGGAATGTCGGACCGCCTTTGACACATGGCTGATTGATCTCAGCGGCACGCTGCAGCATTTTCCCGTCCTGGAACCAGTCCGCAATGATCTGATCCGAAAGGGAATCACGCACTATCACGGCCTTTCCGAATCCATAGCCGGAGATCCGCATTTGACACTGCAGGTCGCTCAATGCCAGCTGCGAGCCTCTGTCGATCTGTTGAAGACGACTCAGCCTGAACAGTCGAACGACGAAGCACGTCTTTGCGTGGCGCTGACGACGCTTGACCTGGCGGATGTTCTGGCAGATACTGGCAGTCCTGCAGACGCGGCAGCTCATCGAAATGCAGCGATTCAGCAACTGCGGCAGCTGTCTGACAAAGAATCACCGGCACAGCGCAGCCACCGTGATTCTGCGACCGTGTGTCTGATTCAGGCGCTGCTGGAACGTGTCCCGGCCAAGGACGGTACGGTCCGAACGGTCCGGCTTTTGCTGGACCTGAACGCCAGTCCGTCAGTTCCGGCGCGCGTGCATCAGCTGACAGCCGTGGCCCAGCTGGCACAGCACCGACTTCCGGAAGCCCGAACGGCAATCGAATATGCTCAGGCCGCCCGTCGATTTCCCGTTGCTGTCGACAGTGCAATTCGAGGATGCATTGCTGCTGAGCAGGAAAACCTGACGGAGGCGCAACAGCTGTTGGCTCAGGCAAAATCATTCCTGAGCGAGAGGCCGGGCGACCGTCGACTGCAGAACTGGACTGGGAAACTGGCACAACTTGTCCGGTCGCATGCATCCGAGGCAGCTGACGGCCGTTAGGATCAAACTGAGCATCGTGCACACAGGAAGAATATGGCCCGATCGGGAGTAGAACGAGTGGTTTCAGGCGGCCAGACCGGCGTGGATCGGGCGGCCCTGGATGCCGCGCTGGAAGCCCGTGTGCCGGTGGGCGGCTGGTGTCCTCGGGGCCGCCGGGCCGAAGACGGACGCGTCCCGGTCAAATATCCGTTGAAGGAAACGGCAGCTCGGTCTTACGCCGTGCGGACGGAATGGAATGTCCGCGATTCTGACGGCACTTTAATAGTGGTGCTGGACGATATCAGCAGCGGCACGCGTCTGACGCTGCAGACAGCTCAGAACCAGCAAAAACCCTGCCGGGTGGTGCATCTTTGGCCCGCAGCGTCCGGAGAACTGTTTTCGGACGGGAATTCCGTGAATGATCAGATCGAATCAGTTGTGGACTGGATTCGCGATCATAGAATCCGCGTCCTGAACATTGCCGGGCCACGAGGGAGTTCGCATCGCGATGTTTATCCTGAGGCGCGGCGGTTTGTCAGTCGGCTGCTTCAACGCCTGTCAGATTCAGAACAAGGCTCCGGTCTTTCCTGATCGAAAGTGGTCGGCCGGGCGCTGTCACCGGTCCGAGGATGTCTGAGTCGGTCCCCCCCGGGAACGTCGTGGCAGGGGCTGCTTACTACGGCGGGCTCAGACTCAGGGCAGGCAGGCGGGCAGAGACAGACGCAGGCGGGCCGACCGCCGCACCTTCTTCCGAATTCTTCCGGCGCGGCCGGGCTGGAAGGTGAATCGGGCAGAATCAGATTCTTTCAATTTCGCAAGAGCAACAGAACAATGTCTGAACAGTACATCATGACCATTGAGCACCTGACTCGCATGTACGACGAGAAAGAGGTGCTGAGTGACATCTGGCTGGCTTTTTATCCGGGTGCCAAAATCGGCGTGCTGGGCAACAACGGCGCCGGCAAGAGTACGCTGTTGCGGATCATGGCCGGCGAAGACACGGATTTCATGGGCACCGTCCGCCCGGCCAAAGGCATCAGGATCGGGTACTTCCCGCAGGAACCGCGTCTGGATCCCGACAAGACCGTCGGCGAATGTGTGGAAGAAGCGGTGGCGGAATCACGAGCGATTCTGGATCGATTTAACGAACTCAGCATGAAGCTGGGTGAGGACATGTCGCCGGAAGAAATGGAAAAGACGCTGGAAGCTCAGGCGAAGGTTCAGGACCAGATAGAAGCCGCCAATCTGTGGGAACTGGACCGGACGCTGGACATCGCCGTCGATGCCATGCGGCTGCCGGAAGCCTCAGCCGTGGTAAAGACCCTGTCGGGTGGAGAAAAACGCCGCGTCGCCCTGTGCCAGCTGCTGCTGATGAATCCGGACATCCTGCTGCTGGACGAACCGACCAATCATCTGGATGCAGCGTCCGTTTCGTGGCTGGAGAAGTTTCTGCATTCGTTCCCGGGTACCGTCGTCGCAATTACACACGACCGCTATTTTCTGGACAACGTGGCGGGCTGGATTCTGGAACTGGATCGCGGCAAGGGGATTCCTTACGAGGGCAATTATTCTTCCTGGCTGGAGCAGAAGCAGAAGCGACTGGAACAGGAAGAACGCACCGAGTCCCGCCGGCAGAAGGAACTGAAGCAGGAACTGGAATGGGTTCGCATGTCGCCCAAAGCGCGTTCTACCAAGAACAAGGCGCGACTGGCCCGCTATCAGGAACTGGCCGCCCGGGAATACGACACGCGGGAAGGAGCTGCTCAGATACAGATTCCCACAACGCGTCCGCTGGGGCAGAAGGTGGTGATCACGGAAGATCTGTCGAAATCATTTGACGGTCGGACGATTTTCGAACACATGACCTTCGATCTTCCTCCGGGCGGCATCGTGGGTGTCATTGGTCCCAACGGCGCCGGCAAGACGACGCTGTTCAGGATCATCATGGGAAGTGAACAGCCGGATTCCGGAACGATCACCATCGGAGAAACGGTTGACATTTCATATGTCGATCAGAGCCGGGATTCACTCGACCCGAAAAAGACGGTCTACGAAGAGATCTCGGGCGGAGCCGACATTCTGGAAGTCGGAAAGACCCGGATTCACGCCCGTGCATACTGCGGCCGTTTCAACTTCAAAGGAAAGGATCAGCAGAAGTTTGTCGGAGACCTGTCCGGCGGTGAACGAAACCGCGTGCACATGGCCAAACTTCTGCGTTCCGGCGGCAACCTGCTGCTGCTGGACGAACCCACCAACGACCTGGACGTCGATACGCTGCGAGCTCTGGAGGAAGGCCTGAATAACTTCGGTGGTTGCGCTGTGGTGGTCAGCCACGACCGCTGGTTCCTGGACCGCGTCGCAACTCACATCCTGTCGTTCGAAGGCGACGGCAGCGTGGTCTGGTGCGAAGGCAACTATGAAACGTACGAGCGAGAACGCAGGGAACGGCTCGGTGAAGCCGCCGACCGGCCAGCCGGCGGCCGCTTCAAACCGCTCACTCGCTGAGCCGATTCGTCGGCTGTGAGCCGAGTCGCGGCACGGAAAGGGGACCGCGGCACGGAAAAGGGACAGGCATAATCCGAGCGTCGGCACGAAAAGGGGACAGGCATATTCCGAGCGTGCCGGGCCGCTCACCGGGTGGCTTCCCGGTGTGACGTTGAAATCCAAGGAATCGTCGCGCCCGGGGCCCGGCCGCTGACGCGTCGCGGCTCACGGAAGGATGCCCAATGGCTGGCATCGGTTGTTGAGAGAACTCAGGAGTGAGCCGAGTGCCGTAAGGCACGGAAAGGGAAGGCACGGAAAGGGGACAGGCACAATCCGAAGGTGACGAAACCTAACTGGGGGGTGGCACGGAAAGGGGACAGGCACAATCCGAAGGTGACGAAACGTAACTGGGGCTTCCAGCCGCAGTTCACGCCGGGTTTCGCGTCCCGTCCTGCTCGGTATCGGTGGCGTTGCGGCTTCCAACCTTGTCGTTACCCTCAAATTCGGGGTAGCAACACCGTTCGTTATCTGAGAACCCTGGTGTGAGCCGAGTGCCGTAAGGCACCGGGCCGCTCACCGGGTGGCTTCCCGGTGTGACGTTGAAATCCAAGGAATCGTCGCGCCCGGGGCCCGGCCGCTGACGCGTGGGTGCATCCGTTCATTGGGACGATTGCCTACAGGACGAGGTTTTTCCAGATTGAAGAGGCACGGAAAGGGGACAGGCACAATCCGAAGGTGACGAAACCTAACTGGGCGTCTAGCCGCTGTTGATGGCGCGTTTCGCGTGCCGTCCCGCTCGGTATCGGTGGCGCTGCGGCTGGAAGCCCCAGCTACGCAGATGTAGCTGCGACAGCGCGGTACGGAAACGGCACACCGCGGCACGGAATCGGGACGGCCATTTGACCGAACGTAGCGCACGGTCGGGGGGAACGAGGACTGGCTCGACGCCGCAAGTCGAGCCAGAGAGGTCCGTTCAGGCCTCCGTCGTCGTGCCGGATATCGTTCGAAGGCACTGTTCGTCTGTGCAGGGTTCCGCTGGCCGAACAGGGGGCGAGCCGAACGGTTTTGGCCTCCAGCTTACGCCACCCTGGGCGTCGCAGGCTGGAGGCCTTCGCTGCGGAGGTTACTTCAGCAGGTCTTTGACCGTGTCACGTTCTTCTTTGAGTTCGGCAATGGTCGCGGCGATTTTGGCCTGAGCAAACTCGTTGTGAGACAGTCCCTGAACGATCGACCATGATTTTCCGTCGCTGGTGAGCGGAAAACTGCTGATCAGTCCTTCATCCACACCGTAGCTGCCATCGCTGCAGACAGCAGCGCTGAACGTGGTCCCGGCAGCGGTGGGACTAACCACAGCCTTCACCGTATCAATAACCGCGTTGGCGGCAGACGCGGCGCTCGAGGCTCCTCGTGCTTCAATAATCGCGGCACCGCGTTTCTGCACGGTCGAGATAAAGTCTCCCTGCAGCCAGGCTTCGTCTGTAATGACTTCGGTTGCCGGTTTTCCGTCAATCCTGGCGTTGTAGAAGTCCGGATACTGAGTGGCGGAATGATTTCCCCAGATCGTGGTGTTGCTGATGGAGGTCACTGGACGACCGGACTTCTGAGCGAGTTGAGAGACGGCTCGGTTCTGGTCGAGCATCGTCATGGCGTACCAGCGATCGTTCGGTACGTTGGGCGAATTGTTCATCGCGATCAGGCAGTTTGTATTGCAGGGGTTTCCAACCACCAGCACGCGGACGTCAGAGGCAGCGGCTTCAGAGATGGCTCGGCCGGTGCTGGTGAAGATCGGTCCGTTAATGCGAATCAGGTCCCCGCGTTCCATCCCCTTTTTGCGGGGCACACTGCCCACACATAAAACCCAGTTGCAGTCTCGGAAGCCGTCTTCCAGATGATCGCTGTCGGCTTTGACCACGCCCGCCAGCGTGGGGAAGGCACAGTCTTCCAGTTCCATCTGCACGCCGTCCAGAGCCGACATGGCCGGAGGAATTTCGACCAGGTGCAGAATAACCGGCTGATCCGGGCCGAAAACCTGGCCGGAGGCGATTCTAAACAGCAGCGAATAGCCAATCTGGCCAGCCGCACCAGTCACGGCAACTCGAACAGGCGTTGACATTGTGTCGTCCTTCCACGGGATGGTGATCAGATCTGAAAGCAAAACGCCGGGCCAATTCAGAACGGCTGCCGACATTTTCATGCAGGCGGGATTCTAATCCGGCACCGCCGCGGGGTTCAAAGCCGCCGGCCGGGTCTCGAATTCGATAATCTCAGAGCCCCCCGCCACCGCTCTTCGGGAATCCACGCGCAGAACATCAGCAAAGATCGGTCATGTTAAACGGGTCAGATTGAGCGTGTTTTTCCCAGACCATTGCAGAATGTGGCCGTCTGCCCAGGTCAATGGTTTCCAATTCAGCACAGGTCGGCTCTACTGCTGAGCCTCGCTGATCGACAACAACATCTCTGGTTTCGGTTCCATGCCTGTGCAGAATCTGATTCAAAAGGCGGCCTCTTCAGCCGACCTGACTTACCTGGACGTGTCCTGCGGTGATGGCCGGAGTGCACAGCTGCGCCAGGTCGGCGGCCCGTCGCCGTCCGAAGATCCCGGCGGACCTGAGGCGGCTCGCCGCTACCTGGTTGCTTCAATAACCAAGCCGATTGTGGCGATGGCCGCGTTAAAACTGGCCGCGGACGGTGAGTTCAGTCTGGCAGAACGCCTGTCCCGATTTCTGCCAGACTTCGGGAAGGCTGCCTTTCGGCGGATTACCGTGAGACATCTGCTGACTCATACTTCCGGTTTCCCGGACATGCTGCCGGAGAATGCCGAACTGCGGGCCGCTCATGCATCGCTGAAAGACTTTCAGCAACGCGCCGCCAGTGTAGAACCGGACTTCGCGCCTTCCGCAGATTGTCGTTATTCCAGTGTGGGCTTTCTGCTGCTGGGCGCTGTTATTGAACAGGTGACCGGTCAGCACCTGCCGGCGTTTCTGCGCCAGACGTTTCTTGAACCGTTGCAGATGAATGAGACCTGGCTGGGAATTCCGGAAGACGAGGCCGACAGGCTGCTGCCCACCGTCCTGCCGTCGATTCTGCCGGCATGGCAGCCGGAAGCTCACGACTGGGGCTGGAACAGTCGCTACTGGCGTACGCTGGGAGCGCCATGGGGTGGCATGATCTCGACTGCCAGCGACCTTGGCCGCTTCGCATCCATGATGCTGGCCGAAGGCTGCTCATTGACTGGTCAGCAGATTCTGTCGGCGGCCGTGATTCGTGAGGCCACAAGTGACCAGACCAGCAATATGGGGTTGCCGCCGAACGTCACGGGCGGACAGCCGCGTCCGTGGGGATTTGGCTGGCGGCGCCACTGGACGGCTCATGCGGCTGTCTTTGGCGACTTTCTGTCGCCGGAAACAGTGGGACATTGGGGGGCTACGGGAACGATGATGTGGATGGATCCGGTAGCCGGCAGGTATGCCGTGATTCTGACGACAACTCCCTACGAAGACAGTCAGGCGGCCATTCAACGCTTATCAAACATCATCACGGTGCACGCCGGGAATTGAACCTGATTGCCGCCCGATTCGGACGAAGCTGACGCCTTTCCGGATGCGACGGCGAAAAGACGGTGCATCTTGATCCGGAAACCGCTCCGTCATTTGGACCAGCGTCGGGCAGCCGCTAACCTGCGGCCAGTGACGAAACTTTTCTCACCTTGCACACAGCCAACCAGATGTCTCGGATCTCAACGGTATTTGCCCAGGCGGCCCAGGACGGTCGCATGACTTTCATGCCCTTTATAACGGCGGGCGATCCGTCTATGGAAACCACGGCCTCGGTGCTGAAGGCTCTGCGAGACGCAGAAGTCGACCTGATTGAACTCGGGTTTCCCTACAGCGACCCGATTGCCGACGGACCGGTCATTCAGGCGTCGTACACGCGTGCTCTGGACAATGGCATTACCGTTCAGCAGATTCTGGACACCATGGCGTCGCTCAAAGACGAAGGGCTGCCGCCGGTATTGGCAATGGTCTCATACGCCATTATTTTCCGCTATGGCATTCAGAAATTTACTGCAAAAGCCGCCGCAGCAGGCTTCAGCGGTCTGATCATTCCGGATCTGCCAGCCGACGAAGCCGAGGAAATGGCTGCGGCGGCCAAAGCCAGTGAGCTGGATCTGGTGCAGTTGATTGCGCCGACCACAACCAGTGCCCGCACACAGCAGATACTGCAGGCTTCAACCGGCTTCGTCTATTGCGTTTCGGTCGCGGGAACAACCGGCGTCCGTCAGGAATTGCCGGCAGAACTGTCTGAGCAGCTGCGACAGCTGAGAACCGGCACAGACCTGCCTCTGGCGGTCGGTTTTGGCATCAGCGGTCCGGATCAGGTGGCTGTCCTGAACGGCGTGGCCGACGGGGTTATAGTCGGTTCGGCCGTGGTGCGCCGCGTGTCTGAGGCCGACAGTCCGGCCGCAGCGGCCTCAGCGGTGCAGAGTTTCTGTGCAGAGATGAATCAGGCGGTGCGCCACGTACGTCCGTCTACCAGACCACAGGAAACGGCATAAGTTATTGCTGCAAAAACACTTGTGACCAGGAAGCCGAGAACCTGCATGCTCCGACGTTGACAACAAAACTACTGTACGTTTGTCCCGTAGCGGTTGAATTCCCCGGTGTATTACGCCTCAATTGTTTGAGACCGGGGCTCAAATAGCGTAGAGTGTTTTTGTTGGTGAATCTGAACACAGGGTCTCTGAAATGAGTGATGAAACCACGACTGCGAGCTCAAAGGCCGACCTGGCGAAATCAGCACTGAAAGATGCGGGCGGGTCCTTGGGCACCGGTCTTGGTGGTCGCATCACCAAAGTCGTTTTTGGTGGCACCAAATTCGGCGATGCTGAAATGGTTCATCTTCCCAATCTGGAAGATCTTCGTGAGGTAAACCTCAACGGTACAAAGGTTTCCGACGCAGGCCTGATCCACCTGAAGAAAGTTAAGAATCTTAAGCATCTAACGCTGACCGGCACCATGGTCACCGACAATGGGCTGGCTCATCTGAAGACGCTGAAGAATCTTCGGGTCCTGGTTCTGTCAAAAGGCAAGGTGACGGACGACGGGCTGGCGTACCTGAAGAAGCTGACCACGTTGGAAGAGCTTTATCTGGCCAATACCAGCGTCTCGGACGACGGGCTTGAGCACCTGTCGGCCCTGACGCAGTTGACGGCATTGGGTCTGAGCGGAACGGAAGTGACAGACGCGGGTCTGGCCCATCTGAAGAAGCTCAGAAAACTGGAAGTGTTGCTGCTGCGCGACAACTCCAACATCACAGATGAAGGGCTGAAACAGCTCAAGGGGCTCAAAAAGCTGGTTCGCCTGTGGCTGCGAGGAACAAAAATCACAGACGATGGCTTGGTTCATCTGGCCAAAATGACTGAAATGCGGTGGCTGGAGCTGAATGAAACCGAGGTGACCGACAAAGGGCTGGTCCACCTGGAACCACTGAAGGAACTGGAAAGCCTGAGTCTGCGGAACTGCAACATCACAGACAAGGGGATTCCGAAGCTGAAAAAGCTGAAGAATCTGATGACGTTGTGCCTGTCGGAGACCCGCGTGTCTCCGGACGGGCTTCGAAACCTGAAATCCGCTCTTCCACGATGTAGAGCGGAAATCTGACGCTGTTCGGATCCGGTGGCATGAAGAATGATCAGTGGTTTTATGAAATGCTCACGGAAGAATTCGGGCCCGTGCCCGTGGAGCAGATCCAGCAGCTGATATCTGATGGAACTCTGGATCCAACCGACCGCGTGCGTCGAGAATCCGACGCGACGTGGATCACGGTTGAACAGCTCACGGCCTTCAGTCGACAGCTCGACGAAGGTGACGACTCGGATGATGAGCACGAGCTTGATGGGCACGAGCATGATGGGCACCAGGACCGCGTCGACGAAGCCGATTTACCATCTTCGTCGGACCCGGGTGACCTGACAGATTTATCCGAACTGTCGTTTCATTTCGAGGAATCCACTGCTGAGTCGGACGACACTGCGGCAGCGGATGAGCGGCACCTGGATCTGGAGATCGATTCATTCAACCTTCAGGGTGATTCAGACTCACCGCTGCCGGAGGTTCCGGAGCGACCGCGCGAACCAGCTGGCAATGTCGACAATGATCCCGATGACGCTGAAGAACAGTGGTATGTCGAATCACTGGGGGAACTGTTCGGCCCGATGCCGTTCGACGAAGTGATCGAAATGGTACGTGCCGGAACGTTGTCGGCTCGGGACGAAATCCGGCAGGGCGCCGATGGTCGATGGGTATCGATCGGAGGAATGCGGGATCTGGTCAGCGAGTTGCCGCCGACCGAAGACTCAGAAACTGCTGCTGCCGGGACAGCCGGCCAGAAGCGAACCGACAGGAACTCAGAAACCAGTTCCCGGCCAGGTCGAAAGCGGAGCAGCGGGGTTAAAGAAAAGTCGGTTGGCAGAAAGAAGAGAAAGAAAAAGAAGAAGGAAGACCTGTTACTGAAGGAAATCTTCACCGAGCTGTTCGATGAAGACGGACAGGTCCGCCAGCCACCCGAACAACCAGCGGCGGGTGCCGCCGCAGCCGTGGCACCGCTGCCTGCGGACGGCGTGCCGCCGGTCGCAGCGGCAGGAGCTTCTTCTGCCCAGCCAGCCTATCCGCAGGCCCAGACACCTGGTCAACCGATGGCCGCAGCGCCGCCGCAAATGGCGCCACCGCAAATGGCGCCACCTCAAATGGCACCACCCCAGATGGCACCTCCGCAGGATGCGGCATCTGCCGCCAACGCTGCCGCCGCCGCGATGTCATCGGGAGCCGCTCAAACGCCCTATGGTTCAACGGCCGGTTATGGAGCAGCAGCCGCGGCGCCGCGTCCCCCGGCTTATACGCCGAAGAAGACGAAGAAAAGTTCCGGAGCCGGGTTTCAGTTGCCCGAACCGAAGGTGCTGGGAATCGCTGGCGGGGGACTGGTCGTGGTTCTGGTGATCGCACTGGCCGCGACGGGCGTCATTTCCTTCCCCGGATTCAGCACGGACACGGATCCGTTCTTCACAGAATTCGAGAAGAAGTACGCCTCGATTTCTGCCGGAAGTATTTCTCAGGAAGACTGGAAGAAATTCCAGCTGGAATTCGGCCCGACCGCGAGAAAATACGCGCTCGAGTTTATGCCGAAAGCTGGCTCCAGTGCTCACGCGAAACAGGTGGCCGATACGCTGACCGCTGTTTTTCAGCTGATGGCACTGGCGCATGACGATCAGGCCAAACAGTCTGAAATCTTCGAGCGATACAAGAAACTGCGCGCCGGGAACTAAGAAACGTTCGATCAATAACTGACTGGACGCCCCCGGATGTGTGTGCGTCACGACTTGGGTAACATAACATTGTCACGGATTCCGGGTGACTGAGCCTTCTCGTTACCCACATTTTCGTCGCGACTTGACAGAGAACATCGAGTATTTTCGCTGCGTGAGCCGCGACGCGTCAGCGGCCGGGCCTCGGGCGCGACGATTCCGTGGATTTCAACGTCACACCGGGAAGCCACCCGGTGAGCGGCCCGATGCCTTACGGCACTCGGCTCACTCATGAGTTCTCTGATAACGACCGGTGTTGCCCGCCGAATTTGTGGGTAACGACAAGTCACGGATTCCTGGTCACTGAGCCCTTGTCATTCGGCTGCGTTATTCGTCTTCGGCGTCTGGATTTTCTTTTCCGTCCGCCGGTACCATGGCTTTCTGAAACCCTTCTGCCAGCAGCTTTTCATAGCCGGGTCGCAGCGGTCGGACATCATAGCCTTTGGCCTGCAGCAGCTCTGCAACGATCAGCACGCGTCCTCCGCTGGCACAATGGCAGTAGATGGGCTTGTCCATGGGCAGATACTTCTGCATGTCAGCCGTGAGCTGATCCGCTTTCACGGCACTTAGCGGTACCAGTTTCGCGGCCTTCAGATGGCCGGCGTCCCATTCCCGTTGTTCTCGCACGTCGATCAGGACCGCTTGCTTTTTTTGAACCAGATTTTTTACAACGTCCAGAGAATCCAGGGAATGTCCCTGAGCGGTAAATCGGGGCGGCGGCGGCACGTCGTCCGGGACAGTGTCGGTCTGCAGAAAGCCCGCCAGAGATACACAAACGATAAGCGAAATCAATTTCATGTTGGCATACCCGATCTTGAATGACGGGTTCAGAATGCCCGTCAGTTAAAAAACAGTCTTGCGGAGGTGATCATATAATCCGCAGACAGCTTTGTCACCGCGAAACTCAGGAAGCGAAACAGGTCAGAACGAAGAAAAGGCGGCGTCATGGCCCTTTACAAGCCGAGCACAGACCCCAAATATCAGACCGGCGATGTCCCCGGAGCGGATAAACTTGCCTCCGACGTCGTCGTGTCCTCAGACACGCGTCGGGACAACCGAATCCCGGAGGGGCAGCATCGCACCAGAAAGTGGCCGGTTCTGCACGCGACGTCGGTACCGGTTGTCGAATCCGGTACGTGGCACCTTTCGATCGATGGGCTGGTCGATCAAAAGCTGAGCTTCACGCTGGATGAATTCAGGCAACTGCCGCGGATCAGGGTCTTCGCAGATTTTCACTGCGTCACAGCCTGGTCCCGACTGGGCAATCTGTGGGAAGGCGTCTCAGCCGCATGGCTGTTGCAACAGGCGGGTCTGCAGGACGGCGGGAAGTTTGCCACGATCGGTGCGTGCGACGGAGACTGGACAACCAATCTGCCACTGGCGGCCCTGCAGGAAGAGGACGTCCTGCTGGCAGACACGCACGATGGACGGCCTCTGGATCCGGACCACGGTGGTCCCGTACGTCTGGTTGTGCCTCGTCTGTTCGCATGGAAAAGTGCCAAGTGGGTCAATCGAATCACGATTCAGGCTGAAGACGAGCCTGGTCACTGGGAACGCCTGGGATATCACGACGTCGGCGACCCGTGGCTGGGACAGCGATTCCGCGATGCGGACGGTCGGCGATAAGAGCGAAGCACCGGACCCCAGCGCGATAGAAATGCAGCGCTGGTCCGGCCCTGGCCACCCGCACGACTCTTGCCAGCCGCACAACCGGATTTGATTTGTTTTCCGGCAAAACCCGAAGATGCTGAAATAAGACGCACGCGAGATTCATCCAGAAGTGCCCGGAGCTGCCGTCGTGGCATTTACGGAGCGAACCGCTTGTGTGCGATGAAAAACGACTGGAGTCCCCTGGATGAAAACATTTCGCAATTTGGTGTGTCTGACGCTGATCGCGGTCATCAGTGGCGTGGGCGTCGCTGATGAGAAGCAAAAGAAGGGAAAAGGAAAAAGGGGTGCCCGCACGCCGTCTGTCACCCAGCGGCTGGTGGCGAAAATCGAACTTTCTGACGAGCAGAAGGAACAGGTCGCTGCCATCGACAAGCAGTTCGCCGCACGGGCAAAGGAACTGGCTGGAAAGCGTCGCGACATTCTGACGGCAGATCAGCGAAAAGCTCAGGTCGCAGCTCAGAAGGCAGCCAAAGAAGCGGGGCAGAAGGGTGCGGAGGCACGCAAGGCCGTCGATGCCGCGTTGAATCTGACCGAAGCTCAGAAAGCACAGCAAAAAGAGCTGAACAAGGCTCAGCAGGCGTTGAATGCTGAAGTCGTTGTCGCCCTGAAAAAGGTGCTGACGGCTGAACAGCAGGCTCAGCTGCCCAAACAGCGTGGAAACGCCAAAGGCAAAGCGGGTGCCAGGAAAAAGGCCGGCGCCGACGGCCAGCCGAAGAAAAAGAAAACGGCAGAATAGACGCGTTCCGGCGATGTCGCAGGTTCCCTTCAGGCCGCATCTGCGGGCAGCCGTGTTGAAACCGGCGTGCCGCACAGGCCTTCTATTCTGATCAGTGTCCGGTTCAGCCAGATCAACCCGACTCATCGCTTCTGGGGTGCGTCGGGTTTTTCGTTTTCCGGAAGACCATCGGTTTTGGTCGTTTTAGTGCCAGTGACAGGACGGCTGCAGAAATGTAGAGTTCTGCTGGCGATCGTCGCGGCAACGCGGACTGCGTTCCCGCTCTTCACTGGCTGGTCGCGGCCCCGGAGGCCGAGCTTCGGCCCGGACAACGCCGTTGAAACGCGTGAGTATGGCTTCGGCCGGCTCGCGGGACGCGTGCAAACAGACAACAGATACTGTCAGATTCCAGGAACACAGGCTGTGGACTTAAGATCGTACATCCGCTCGATACCCGACTTCCCCAAACCCGGCATCATGTTTCGTGACATCACGCCGATGCTGAAGTCAGCCACCGCGATGAAGGAAGTCATTCGGCAGATGGCCGAACCGTATCGCGACCACGGCGTCACCTCGGTACTGGCGGCGGAGGCTCGTGGATTTGTGTTCGGGGCGCCGCTGGCGATGGAACTGGGCGCCGCATTCGTACCGATCCGCAAACCGGGGAAGTTGCCGTACGCCACAGAATCATTTCATTACGACCTTGAGTATGGTTCGGATTCACTTGAGATTCACAAGGATGCCATCGAAAGCGGCGATCGGGTGCTTCTGGTGGACGATCTGCTGGCGACGGGCGGCACCATCGAAGCCTGTATGAAGCTCGCGCAGAAACAGGGGGCGGACGTAGTAGGCGCCTCATTTGTTATCGAACTGGCATTTCTGAACGGCCGACAGCGACTTGATTCGAACAGCGTCTGCAGTCTGATTCAGTACCACACAGAATCCGCCGACGAGTAGCGACGCTGCGGAGCCATTGCGTTTACGAAGTGACAGTGTCTGTCCGCAGATGACGAAGATTTGCGCAGAACTGAATCTGCGGCCGCTCGCCAGGTGTGCTCATCACGTCGACAGGGCTTCAAAGTCGATGGGGCGAGTGCAGTCCAGTCGCTGGTCGGCGGCGGGCAGTGGATACTTCAGACCACTGGCGCAGTTGAACAGCACGCAGGTGTCGTCGGGGCCGATCCGGCCGGTTTTCAGTTCCTGTTTCCATGCGGCGTAAGTAGCAGCCCCTTCCGGACACATCAGCAGTCCCTGTTGCTGACTGACTTCCGTGAGTCCCGCCATAATAGCGTCATCGTCGACGGCCGTGGCAAAACCATTGCTTTCACGTACGGCGTTCAGAATCAGAAAATCACCGACGGCGACGGGAACTCTGATGCCGGAAGCGATCGTGTGCGCGTTCTTCCAGAGTTCGGCGTGCGGCGTTCCCTGTTCAAAGGCTTTGACAATCGGCGCACAGCCGGAGGCCTGGACGGCGACCATGCGCGGAAGCCGGCCCGTCAGCCAGCCGATTTCCTGCAGCTCCTGAAACGCCTTCCACATTCCGATCAGCCCGGTGCCGCCGCCGGTGGGATAGAAGATAACATCCGGGACTTTCCAGCCGAGCTGATCCGCCAGTTCCAGCCCCATCGTCTTCTTGCCTTCGATGCGATAGGGTTCCTTCAGCGTCGAGAAATCGAACCAATTCATCGCAGCTTTTCCTTCACCCACGATGCGACCGCAGTCGTTGATCAGGCCGTTGACGCGCCAGACTTTTGCTCCCTGGGCCGCGATCTCCCGGACATTGATTTCGGGGGTGTCTTCGGGGCAGAAGACGAATGCTTCCAACCCGGCTCGGCTGGCATAGGCCGCCAGCGCTGCTCCGGCGTTGCCATTTGTGGGCATGGCGACTCGGGTGATACCCAGTTCTTTGGCCATCGATACCGCCATGCACAGTCCTCTGGCCTTGAAAGATCCGGTCGGCAGCCGACCTTCATCCTTGACGATCAGCTGTCCGGATCCGACTTCCAGCTGCGGCAGTCGAATCAGCGGTGTCTGACATTCGCCCAGACTCACAATATTTTCCGTCCGCCGCACCGGCAGAAATTCGCGGTAGCGCCACATATCCGGCGGGCGGGACGCCAGCACTTCTCTGGAAACCGCCTTCTGCAGCGAGGCCAGATCATATTTCACCAGCAGCGGCCGGCCGGCAGAGGAAAGCGTCTGAACAACGTCCGCGTCGTAGCGGTCACCCTGCAGGCCGCATTCCAGATGAGTCACAAAGGTGGGGTGTTCGTTAGTCAGATTGTCGAAGGATAGCACGACGGCAGTCCTGTTCCTGGTTGATGGCAGGGTAAATCGGCTGACGGGCGGACAGATGTTTCGTTTCTTGTCAGTGCGGGTTGCCAGCGAGTTCAAAGCAGCGTTCTGCGCCCGTCCTGAAAGGTGCACACCGCGGCGATTATGGCACAACGGCGATGCAAAATCTTCCCAGAGAATTCCGGCCGATGGTTCATCACGCAGAACCCGCTACAATTGTCACCTGACTCTGCCCACACTGGTCCATTGATCACTGATTATGTTTTCCCGTCAGAAACGCACTCCCGAACAGCTTCGCAGTTATCGCTACTTCGGCCCGGATGACCTTCGTTCGTTTGGCCACCGATCTCGCCAGAAACAGTCGGGCTTCGGGACAGAAGAATTCCAGGACAAGCCCGTGATCGGGATTTTGAATACCTGGAACGATCTGATCAGCTGTCATGCTCATTTCAAACAGCGTGTGGAAGATGTGAAACGAGGCATCTGGCAGGCCGGAGGTTTTCCGGTGGAGGTGCCGGTCATGGGGCTGTCGGAAACGTTCATGAAGCCGACGTCCATGTACTACCGCAACTTCCTGGCGATGGAAGCTGAAGAAGTGCTGCGGACGTATCCGATTGACGCGGCGGTGCTGATGGGAGGTTGTGACAAGACAACTCCGGCGCTGCTGATGGGGGCGTTAAGTGCCAATGTTCCGTCGATCTTCATGCCCGGCGGACCGATGAACAAGACCAGCTGGCGGGGCGATCAGCTGGGCAGCGGCAGCGACGTCTGGAAATACTGGGCCGAACGCGGCGCCGGTCGACTGGGATGTGAAGCGTGGTGCGAACTGGAAGATCATATCGCCGCTTCACCGGGGCACTGCATGACGATGGGGACCGCGTCCACCATGACGTCGATTACGGAAACCATGGGAATGAGTCTGCCAGGTTCGGCGTCCATCCCGGCCACTCATTCGTCTCATTCACGGATGGCCTCGGCCACCGGGCGTCAGGCGGTCGAACTGGCATGGTATGACGTGAAGCCGACTGAGATTATGACACCGGACGCCTTCACCAACGGCATTACCGCCCTGATGGCAATGGGAGGTTCTACCAACGCCATTGTGCACCTGATGGCGCTGGCCGGTCGGGCCAGTGTATCGCTGACGCTGGAACGCTTCGATGAAATTTCCAGAACGACTCCGGTGGTGGGCAACCTGCGGCCGGCCGGTAAATACGTGATGGGTGATTTTTTTGAAGCCGGCGGTCTGCGTGCCCTGCTTATTCAGATCGCTGATCTGCTGAAGCTTGAGGCGCCGAACGTGGCGGGTACCAGCCTGAAAGAGGCCATCGAAGGAGCTGAAGTCTACGATGAAGATGTGATCCGGGTCCGCAGCAATCCCATCTGCCCCAACAATTCGCTGGCCGTGTTGCGAGGCAATCTGTGTCCGGACGGGGCCGTTATCAAACCGGCCGCGGCGGAAACTCAGCTGCACCGTCACCGTGGCCCGGCGAAGGTATTCCGAAACTATCCCGAGTTGAAATCGCAGATCGACGACCCGGCTCTGCAATTGACCAGAGATCATGTCATTGTGCTGCAGAACGCCGGCCCGCTGGGTGCTCCGGGGATACCTGAATGGGGCATGCTGCCGATTCCGAAATACCTGCTGGAACAGGGAGTTCGCGATATGGTCCGGATCAGTGACGCCCGCATGAGTGGCACCAGCTACGGAGCGTGTGTGCTGCATGTTGCTCCGGAATCCTTTGTCGGCGGCCCGCTGGCGCTGGTACGGGACGGAGACATGATTTCACTGGACGTGGACGCTCGAATGCTGCAGCTGGAAATCAGTGACGAAGAAATGGCGGCCCGCCGGGCTGACTGGAAGCAGCCGGAAAATCGATTTACGCGCGGCTATGGCAAGCTGTACTTTGATGAAACGACGCAGGCCAACGTCGGTTGCGACTTCCGCTTTCTGCACGCCGATGGCAGCACGGATCCGGAGCCCAGCATTTACTGAGCGCCCGGTGATCCGGCTGCTGTTAACGCCGTGGACCGGGAAGGCTTCCAACCGGGATGCCTTCCAGGAGCCTGTCCGGATACCGAAATTCTTCGTACGACGGCCTGCGAGGCTCGTTGGAAATATGGTCGGTTTTGCCAATGACGGACCTGGAAGTCCTTCATGCAGAAGTATCCGGACGGCCTGCCAGCCGGGAAGGAAGTTACCGTCGGGCAGGCCGGAACTCCGTCGTCACTGATGACCGGCATCGGGGAACAACCGACGCCGCCGGCAGCGCGTTGATTTCTGCCTTGCGGACCTGCTGTTTTGCAGCTGTCCAACGATTTCGTGAACGCCAAACGCCAATTCTGGGGAATTCTTTCAACCGAATCACGTAATGGGTGTAGGCGCTACACGCTGCACGCATCGACTACCCAATTTATCCAGACTCAGAATTCGGCAAATCCTGCCGGAAGTGAACTCGGGGTTAGATTCGGCACACCTTCGCGTCGAAGATGTGAAAACCCTATGGTTTTTCCCGACGCCCTCCTCGTGAGCCGGCTTACAGCGACAGTCCATGGAAACTCAGACCCTATGAATCTCCGAAAACTTTTTTCTCGCCGCAGTTCCTCACGTCGATTTCGCAGCCGTCCGCACAGCGAGCATCGTCTGGCTCCGGCTCGCCTTGAGCGTCTGGAACAGCGAACTCTGTTGGCTGGCAACGTTACGGCTCAACTGCGGGGGCAGACTGCCTTCATCAGCGGCGACGACGCCGACAATTCGGTGGAACTGCTGGTGGAAGACGGCAGCGTGCTGGTCCGGGGGCTGGACGGGACAAACGTCAATGGTTCCACGGACGACTTTGTACTGACCGTCGGGACCGCGCTGCCGGGCAACCTGCGGGCAGTGCTGCGCGGCGGTAATGATACGTTCGAAGTAAATGGCCTGCAGATCGGCGGCAATGCCGCGATTGATGCAGGAGCGGGCGATGATCAGATCGCGATCACAGGGGAATCGACGATTGGCAGAGATCTTTCGATCAGCGGTGCCGCCGGAGCTGACACGATCACCGTGCATAATTCTTCGGTGGGCCGGAACGTCGGCATCAATGGCAACCGGGGCGATGACCTGATTGTGGTTTCAATGTCAGACGTCGCCCGAAACATCTGGATCTGGGGATCTGCCGGAAACGACGACATCGTGCTGGACGAAACACGAATCGGGCGTGACACACATCTGGCGGGGCTTGGCGGCGATGATGACATCGTGATTCGGGATTCAGAACTGGTCGACGACCTGAGCATCTCCGGGAACAGAGGCAACGACATTATTGTCATGGATTCTTCAACCGTCGGAGACAAGAGCTGGATCTTTGGCGGCGGTGGTTCAGACAACATGCTGTTTCAGGGATCGACGCAGTTCTTCGATCGCCTGAGAGCCTTTGGCGGGGCGGGTGTCGACAATACGCAGGCGGACGCCGGCGTGGTCTTTGACGGATTCCGACGACACAGCTTTGCCGGGACGGTCGCAGACGCGACTGCGGTCAGTAATCGCATCACCGATTCCACCAATGGCGCGCTGGCGCGAGCGGAAGCGGCCGTGGCTGCTGTGGGGCAGATGCTGACACTGTCTGTGGACAATACCACAATCTCGGAAGGGGCCGGCGACAGTGCGGCGACCCTGACCATCACACGGTCGGGCGAAACGGATGCGGCGCTTGAGGTCACGCTGACGTCGTCGAATACGAACAAGCTGCAGCTTGAACAGACGACTGTCACGATCCCGGCCGGGCAGAGTTCCGTGAATGTCCTGCTGAATCCGCAGGACAACACCGTCGTGGATGGTACCACCGTGGTGACGGTGACAGCCACGGCGACCGGAGTTTCCTCTGCCACGATCGATCTGAGTGTGACGGACGATGACGGCGACACGCTCACGGTCACGGCCAGCCAGAGTCAGATTGTGGAAGACAGCGGCAATGTCTCCACCATCGGAGCACCCAACGGATTCACCTACACCATTACGCGCAGCGGTGACACAACGGCCGCACTGACGGTCACTCTGGCTACCTCGGTCAGCAACCAGATTCAGGTTCCGACTGAGGTGACTATAGCGGCAGGGCAGAGCAGCGTAGTGGTCGATGCTCAAACGGTGGCCGACGGAGATGCCGAAGGCGATGTCACCGTCGTGCTGACCGCCACGGCGGCGGGATTCCAGTCCGGCAGCGATTCGATCGTTGTGCAGGACAACGACGAGCCACGTCTGACAGTCGCCTTTGCGGCGCCGACCGTGACCGAATCCGGCACAAATGCTGACTCATCCTTCACAATCACCCGCAACACCGACACAACGGACGCGCTGACTGTGACCGTCACGTCCGGCGATCCGGACAGTCTGACGGTCAACGGCGCGACCAGTCAGACCGTGCAGATCCCCGCCGGCCAGGCCTCAGTCACGGTGTCGGTCAGTGGCGTGGATGAATCACTGGACGACGGCGACATCGCGGTTGCTGTCACGGCTACAGCAGGTGGATTCACGGAAGGATCGGACGTGATCATTGTGGTCGACGACGACGCCGCGGCCCTGTCGCTCAGCTTCCCGTCGGGCAGCACCGTGGCCGAGGACGCCGGAACGGGCAGCCTGACGGCAACCGTGTCTCGCAACACCGTCGATAATTCCGCTGACCTGACAGTTTCATTAAGTGTCACCGGGGATCCCCGTCTGAGCGGCCCGACCTCAGTGGTGATTCCGGCCGGCCAGAGTTCGGTGAATGTGTCCTTTGATGCCATCGACAACAACGTCGTGGACCAGCCGGCGGACGGTACGGCGACCATCACGGCCACTGCTCAGAACTTTACCAGCGCGACCGGAACGGCGACGATCACGAACGACGATGCGGCCACCATTTCGCTGTCTCCGAATGCGTTCTCGGTCAACGAAGACGCCGGCAACACCGCCACCATGACGGTGTCTCGGACGGATCCGTCCGCCGAAGAAACGGTCTCGCTCACGTATTCCAACCCGTCGCTGCTGACGGGGCCGGCGACGATCACGTTTGCTGCCGGAGAGACGATCAAAACGGTTGC
Organism: Fuerstiella sp.; assembly: GCA_040222735.1. Classification (GTDB taxonomy): domain Bacteria; phylum Planctomycetota; class Planctomycetia; order Planctomycetales; family Planctomycetaceae; genus Fuerstiella. Next base: position 34,588 of record JAVKCM010000148.1, read on the forward strand.
TCTGACGGTGATCGACAACGACCTGTTTGCCAACAACGCAAATGTCAACGTGACCGCCAGCGGCACCGGCCACGCCGATGTCACATCAACGATCTCGGTGATCAACGACGATGTTCTGTCGCTGACCACCGACTTTTCGGCCAACGACACGGTCGCTTCAGTCGGCTCACTGATCACCAAAAGCGACACGCTGACGGTGACCGGCACCACGGCACCGGGCGCCACGGTGCAGATTGACACCGATGGCAATGCGGCATTCGACGAAGGATCCACCACTGCCGACCAGGACGGCAATTATTCCATCCAGGTGCCGCTGGTTCACAATTCCACGAATCAGGGACGCAACATCATTCAGCTGCGGGCCGTGGTGGGGGGTGAAGGAGTTGACACGACCTCTGCCATCACCAACGTGCATCGAGCCATCGGATCGGTTGTCCGGTTTGAAATCAATCAGGATTTCGACAACGACGGCAATCCGGACTTCTTTGATGCGGAACTGCTGGATACAGACGCCCCGATCACCGTCAGCAACTTTCTGAGTTACACGACGGACGCGGCGACTGGTACGGAACGCTTCGACAACCTGCTGGCCCAGCGACTCGATGACGACTTTATCCTGCAGGCCGGACGGTACAATGTGACGGGACAGTCGATTACTGAAGTCGATCGAGACGCCGACGATAACGGCCAGGCGGACACGATTCAGAATGAATTCGATTCCGACAATTCGAATCTCCGCGGCACGCTGTCGATGGCACTGCCGTCCGGACAGCCGAACGGCGGCAGCAGCGAATGGTTCATCAACATCGTTGACAATGCGTTTCTGGACACGCCGCAGCACACGGTCTTCGGTCGTGTGATCGGCGACGGCATGAATGTCGTCGACGACATCAATGATTTGGCGATCTTCAACCTGAACGACGCCTTCGGGCAGGGTGCTCTGGGTGAAGTGCCACTTCTGAATTCACCACTCACGCCGCTGACGGGGACAATCGCCCTGTCCGTCGACAGCTTTGTGGTGACCGGCACCGGAACACAGTTCACCACCGAACTTCAGGTTGGAAATCTGATTGAAATCGGCAATTCGCTGGTGCAGGTGACCTCCATTACCTCAGATACGCAGCTGCAGATCGACATCCAGGCCACGTCCGGCGCCACCGGTCTTTCGGCCAGACGATTCTCGTTCCCCCAGAACAGCGACTACGTCATCTTTTCCAACATCGGAGAGATTCTGGATACCATCTGAACGACGGGCGTCCTTGTGGGGCACATCGCAGACACCATGGTCAGAATTGCTTCGCCATACCGGCGAAGCAATTCAAGGGCGGGCTCCGGCGTGGACGTGGGCCGGCCCTCTCCTGGTGAATCAATTTCGGGAAACGAATGTCTCCGGCGAAACTCAGCAGTGTTTCCCCCGTGCACCGGGGTTTGGAAAGGGCAAACTGAATTTTGAAGAGATTTTCAGGGCGGGAATTGCTATCATTGCCTGTCTCGCCAACACACCTCAGCGCCGTGATCTTTCGGATCTCGTCCGCTGCCCGCCAATCTTCATCTGCCTGCCATGACCTCTGCCTTTCAATGTCCGTCGTGTGGATTTCGGTTTCGCGTGCACGACCGGTTTCTCGGTCGAATCATCGCGTGTCCGCAGCGGGACTGCGCCCGTAAAATTCGGTTAAAGTCTGCTTCGGCGCCGCGTGCATCGGCTTCAGATGTTTCCGCTGCCGAACCGCCGGCGCCCCGGCAGCGTCGTCGCCGATCAACACCTGTCGCTGGTCTGTCTGCGAATTCCGGAGCGGCAAAGCCCGGCCGCGATGCAAAGGCAGGCCGCACTGCAAAGGCAGGCCGCACTGCAAAGCCTGCTCGCACGGCGCGGCGGCAGCGCGTGGCACCGCGTGCGATCGGTGGTCGCACGCTGCTGGAACGATCGCGGTCCAGAGCTGGTCTGCTCACGGTCCTGACACTGACTCTGGCGGTATCCGGCATCTGTCTGTTTCCGGCCATCCGACCGTTGTTGCCAATGTCGTCTGACGGCCTGTTTGAAACGCCCCTGCAGGCGGCAGACGGTTCTGATCAGGGTACGTACCTGCTGACGGCCGTGCCGGAAGCGTCTACTGATCAGTCAGAAGCAGCCCGTCACGCGAAAGAAGAACTGGAAAAGCGTGCCGCTCGCGAGAAGGTGCTGCACGACACGATTCAGCCGTATCTGACCCGGCATTGTGTCGACTGTCACAGCAAAGATTCGCCAGAAGGCGGAATCAACGTGGAAAGCCTGACGTCGATCGATCAGTTTTTAAGCGAACGAGACCGCTGGGAACGCGTTTACCGCATGATCAATGCCGGCGCCATGCCTCCGTCGGATTATGACCCGCTTCCGTCGCCGAAGGATCAGCAGCGCATCGCCGAACTGCTGCACGAGGAACTGTTCAACTTCGACTGTGACGACGTCTACAATCCCGGTCGTCCCACCGTCCAGCGTCTGAATCGGGCTGAGTACAACAATACGGTTCAGGATTTGTTCGGTATCAGCATCGAGCCGGCAAATGATTTTCCCGCGGACGATGTCGGAGAAGGCTTTGACAACATCGGCGACGTTCTGTCCTTGCCGCCGCTGCTGATGGAGAAATACCTGAATGCCGCTGAACAGGTGGCTGAGGCGGTCATTGACACGACAGATTATTCCAAACCTCGGACACTGACACTCAACGCCGATCAGCTGAAATCATCGCGCGGCGGTCGGGCCTCGGGCACTTACCTGTGGCTGGCTACCAACGGCCAGATTTCCGGCACGTTCGATCTCGGGGCAACCGGCGAATACGAACTGATCATCAACGCCCAGGCTCAGCAGATGGGCGACGAAAAAGCCCGGTTTGCTCTTTCCGTCGACGACAAACGTCTGGAAGAACTGCAGGTCATCAGCAATCGCAAGCCGGAAGAATTTGCTCGGCAGATCACGGTCACGAAACCAAGAGTCAGGATCACGGCGGCGTTTCTGAACGATGCCTACGATGGCGAAAAAAAGCAGGACCGCAACTTTGCGGTGGGCAGCATCCGTTTGCGTGGACCAATGGCCAATGGTCAGCCCATCAGGTCCGAAGTGCACAAGCGGCTGATCACTGCGGTTCCAGATGCCGAGGTCAGTGTGCACGCAGCTGCCGTCCGCGTGCTGCAGCCGCTGCTGCGACGTGCCTTCCGCCGTCCGGTCAGTGAGGCCGAAGTCAACCGCTATGCCGGGCTGGTGGATCAGGCGGTGACAGAGATGGGGGAAACCTACGAAGGCGGGATTTCGCTGGCGGTCCAGGCCATTCTGGTCGCTCCCGATTTCCTGTTTCGCCCTGAGCAGGACCCGGCACCGGGCCAGTCAGAACGGTTGCTGAACGACTTTGAACTGGCCAGTCGCCTCTCGTATTTTCTCTGGAGCAGCATGCCGGACGAACAGCTGCTGCAGCTGGCAGAGGCCGGTCAGCTGAATGATTCTGAGGTTCTGCGGCAGCAGGTCCATCGCATGCTGAAGGACGAAAAAGCCGAAGCCCTGGTACAGAACTTTGCGGCTCAGTGGCTGAACCTGAGAAATCTTGACGATGTTCAGCCGAATCCTGACGTCTTCGGGAAGTTTGACAAAGACCTGAAACATGACATGCGGACCGAGACTGAACTGTTGTTCAAGACCGTCATGCAGGAAGATCGCAGCGTGGAGGACCTGTTGTCAGCTGATTTCACCTTCGTCAACGAACGTCTGGCAGCCCACTACGGACTGGAAGGAATCGAAGGCGATGAGTTTCAGCGGGTGTCGCTCAACGGTTCAAATCGTTCGGGCGTCCTGACTCACGCCAGCATATTGACACTCACGTCGAATCCGGGACGAACCAGCCCCGTGAAACGCGGCAAATGGATTATGGAGAACATTTTCGGCGAGGCCCCGCCACCTCCGCCTCCCAATGTTCCGGAACTGGAGGAAACCGCAAAAGTGGCCCCCGATGCGTCGCTTCGCGAACAACTGGCAAAGCATCGCGAAGACCCCGGTTGCGCGGCCTGCCACAAAGTCATGGACCCGCTGGGGCTGGGGCTGGAAAACTTCAATGCCATCGGCCAGTGGCGGGAGCAGGACGACGGAAAACCGGTCGACGCGTCCGGTGTGCTGCCGTCCGGCGAATCCTTCAATGGACCGCTGCAGCTGATCGGCGTGATTCAGACAAGAAAAGACAAGTTCTTCCGAACACTCGCAGATCGCATGTTGATTTACGCCGTCGGCCGGGGCACCGAGTACTACGACAAATGTGCCGTAGACCAGTGTCTGAAACTACTGGCCGAAAGACAGAATCACTTCTCGGCGCTGGTCGAAGGAATTGTTCTGTCGGACCCGTTCCGAAAACGTGCGGCGCCAGCGCCCCCGAACATCGCTCGTTAATGCCAACGCAAAGAATTTGCTTTTTTGCCCTCGCCCCATAAAAATACACAGTCCCGCCTCTTTCTTCACGATGTTTATCAGATAGCCCCCCTGTCCGATAATCCACTCCGGAGCCTACCTCAATGAAATCTGCCTTCATCCCACGTCGAACCGTTCTGCGCGGTGCTGGTGCTGCCATGGCACTGCCTATGCTGGACATCATGCAGCCCGCGGCTGCTGCGGCCAAAAACGCGGCCACGCCTCCCACACGCATGGCGTTCATCTTCTTCCCCAACGGTGCCATCATGGACCGCTGGAAGCCTCAGGGTGAAGGAAAGGATTTTCAGCTCAGCGATTCCATGCAGTCACTTCAGCAGCACCGCGAAGATCTGTTGATCATGTCCGGTCTGACGCAGCACCATGCTCGAGCCAACGGAGATGGCGGCGGAGACCACGCCCGAAATGCGAGCGCCTTTCTGACGGGAGCTCAGCCGCGGAAGACGGCCGGAGCAGATATTGAAGTCGGCATATCGATTGACCAGGCCGCCGCAAAAATTGTCGGCGACCGGACACGTCTGCCGTCGCTGGAACTGGGCATCGAACGCGGGCGAAATGCCGGCAGCTGCGATTCCGGCTACAGCTGTGCCTACTCAACAAACATCAGCTGGAAGGCGCCCAACACGCCGAACGCCAAGGAAATCAATCCTCGACTTGCCTTCGAACGCATCTTTGGAACGCCGGACGCCGCCGCCCAGCTGGAACGTCGCAACCGTTTCCGCAAAAGCATTCTTGACTTTGTGGGCGATGATGCCGCTCGTCTGCAGCAGAAACTCGGCGGAAACGACCGACAGAAGCTGGACGAATATTTCACCAGCGTCCGGGAAATTGAGCAAAGAATCGATCGTGCGAATCATCTTCGTCCGGTTGAGATCCCCGAAATGGACCTGCCGGAAGGTGTGCCGCCTCAGCTGTCAGAACATCTGCGACTGATGTACGACATCATGCTGCTGGCGTTTCAGACGGATTCCACCCGGATTGCCACCTTCATGGTGGGTGACGCCGGCTGCAATCGCAGCTACCACGAGGTCGATGTGAAGAACGGCCATCACGAACTGTCTCACCATCGTGATGACCAGGAAAAGAAGGATCAGATCGCCCGGATCGACCGGTATCTGGTCGATCAGTTTGCCAGTTTTCTGACGCGTCTTAAGAACGTGAAGGAAGGCGAGTCGAATCTGCTGCACAACAGCATGATTTTGTACGGGAGTGCCATTTCTGACGGGAACCGTCACCAGCATCACGACCTGCCCATCGTACTGGCCGGCCGCGGAGGTGGGACGATCGATTCCGGGCGCGTGCTGAACCTCCCGAACGAAACGCCGCTCAATAACCTGTTTCTGGCCATGTCAGAACGCGTGGGCGCTCCCATCAGCGAACTTGGTGACAGCACCGAACCGTTGAAAATCGGATAGCCCACGCTGCCGGTTAAAGCACAAACCCGGGTGTCGCCGAAGCTGGACAAGGCACTGCGACAGCACCCCGGCACCCCGGGTGAAGACCGCACGATCCGCGGCTACCCGTGCCCGGGACAACTCGTCACGGGGACGGGTCTCAGCCTCTGGCCGGGCCGCGCCGACGGCGCTGATCGTCTGCTGGCTGCATCCTGGCTGTGGTCGGCATCAGCGCGAGTTTGAACCTTGGGGGGCCGAATACGGACACGTTTGGTACGCCGGTCTGACAAACGCGTTGAGTATATGGACGGTTTCGGTAATGACGGACCTGGAAGTCCGTCGTACACACCAATGCCGGGCTTGGAAGTCCGGCGTACACACCAATGCCGGACCTGGAAGTCCGGCGTGCACGTCGATCGCGTCCTGGAAGTCCGTCGGACAGGAGTCTCCGGACAAACTGCTGGCGCCGCCCGCTGGGCCCCAACCGCGACTCAATCAAGGCCCGACCAGTGTCCCGGCTGTTGGAAATCTGTTCCACAGACACGGTCAGCAATTCCCCTGATGCTTCTGCACGGTAGACTCTGTGACGGCGTCTGACCGGGACCGGGATCCGGGAGCCTGTCCGGATAACGATGATTTTTAGACGATGGCCTGCCGGGCCCGTCGGAAATACGGACGTTTTCTCCGGTGACGACCTTGAAAGGCCGTCATACAGGAGCATCCGGTCTGTCAGGTAGAGCCTCCGGAAAACCACGGCCGGGCAGTACCGGAACAGTTCCTGACGTCCTCGGCGGCACCATGTCTGGGCGGCTCGCTGTCATCTGCTGCATCTCAAATGCGCTGACAGACGTTCGAACCGCACCAAACTAAACCGAAACTAGTCAAACCGAAACTAAGGATCAAACGGAAAATTACTGTCGCGTCGAAACGTGGCGTAGGCTTCCAGCCTGCGTTTTTCTGCATCGCAAGCTGGAAGCTTACGCCACTTATTTTCCGCTCCGTCCTAATCAAACCGAATCGCAGCAACGCCGGTGAGAAGAGCCGGGCCGCGGACACGTTCGGCCGGGCTGACTCTGCCGAAGTGATGAACAGAAAGCCGAGCGTAAGATGACTGAGATTGTGCAGGGAAGTATTTATGATTTCCCGAAGTACTATGACCTGCTGTTCGGTTCTGACTGGAAGGCCGAGTTTGATTTTCTGGAGGCCTGTTTCCAGAAGCACGGCAGCAACGTAAAACGCGTGTTTGAACCGGCCTGCGGTACCGGGCGGCTGCTGATCAAACTGGCTCAGGCCGGCTACGAAGTCGCGGGCAATGATCTGAACGAAAAGGCCATCGATTTCTGCAATGATCGTCTGCAGCGATTCGGGTTTGCCCGCAGCACCAGCGTGCAGGACATGGCCGACTTCCGGGTGAAGAAAAAATTTGACGCGGCCTTCAATCTGATCAACACCTTCCGACACCTGCCGGATGAAAAGTCGGCTCAGGCGCACCTCGAATGCATGTCAGCAGCTCTAAAAAAAGGCGGTCTGTATGCGCTCGGCATTCATCTGGAACCAACGGAAGGAACGCGGATGGAAGAGGAAAGCTGGTCGGCCCGCCGCGGAAACCTGGCGATCACGTCTTATATGTGGTCCAGGGGAATCGACCGCCGAAAGCGGATGGAACACCTGGGAATCACGCTGGACATCTATACGCCGACCAGCCACCGGCGGATTGTCGACCACATGGACTATCGCACGTACAAGCACGCTCAGTTCCGGTCGCTGCTGAAGAAGGTGCCATCACTGGAGATCGCTGAAGTTTACGACTTCGGCTATGACATCAACGAACCGCACACTATCGAAGCCACATCTGAAGACGTGGTGTTTGTATTGCGCAAGCGGTAGCAAGGCGGGGACAGGGCAAACGCATTTCGTTTTCCTCTGTTCTGCAGGGCCATTCGGACATGGACGTCCGAACGACAAGAGGACCTGTCGACGCTTTGACGACTCAGCGGCCGCAGAACCTGTGTTTTCGCTGTCTTGAACACGCGGTTGCCCCCCAAGGCAGGGACACGTCACACCAGGCCGCGTTTTTTCCGCAGAAACCACTCCAGCGTCATCAGGATCACAAACAGCAGCAGGCTGTACCAGTTGTCCCACAGAGTGACGCGTCGAGAACGTTTCAGTTCCAGGCTGGGCATCCCGGAAGAAACCCACTGCTGCAGCCTCGCCAGCATTGCGTCTGCCTCCAGATAGTCACCTCCACTCACGTGCGCCAGTTCGCGCAACAGTCCGGGGTCGGCGGCCGGATTGTCGAGTTCCGGGTCCCGCTGGCTGACCAGAAAGCGGGTACTGGCATAATTCAGCGTCCCGTCGGCTCCTTCCGCGGCCACCGTGACCCAGTAATCACCGGGCTGAGCGGTATTCTGAAATTCGCCGGCGCCGTGAGCATCCACTTCTCTGGTGGGTACTTTTTGCGGATCGCCCTCCGGTGCCTGCACGGTCACGTCGTAGTTTACGTTGGCCAGCGGGAGTCCGTCGGCGTCGCGGAGACCGAAGTGCAGTTCAGCTCGACCGCCGGGATTCAGGTCACGCGGTTCAACATTGATCCATGCCGGAGACTCACCGTCATTTTCCATTTTTGTCAGCCAGAAGATCACCTGACGCCAGAAACGCTGATGAGCTTCCACGGCCCAGTCTTCGCGCACCGCCCACTGCCACGTGGTGTCGCCGGCGAAGACCAGAACGCGGGCCGAGCCGGTGCTCTGACCGACCAGCAGCGGCATCCGCGTCTTGGATTCGGCCAGTACCTGCGCGGCAGTGCCCGCCTTCAGCCGGAACACATTGGCGCCTTCAAGCGGCGGCAGTTCGTTCCAGCGATTGCTGTTCTGATCGGGTGAAGCAATCTGCAGAATCGGGTTGTTCAGTGCTGCCCGAGTCGGAATCATGGCGACCGCATCCGTCAACTGCTCGTCTGCATCAGACATCACGATCGGCAGCAGACCGGCCAGTGGTGTGCGCTGATAGCCTCCGGCGCCAAAACTGTTCTGCCCGCCGATCATCATCAGTCCGGCTCCCTGTTCGCAGCAGACGTAGATTCGGCGAAGGCGTTCGTCGCCGAAGACAGCCGCCGGCACATCGCCGATGATGAAGGCATCGTAATTTCCGGGGGCAAACCAGTCCTCGTTAAATTCATTTCGATTCGCAAACTGCCCCGTGCGGATCGGCATCGCGTCCAGCTGAACCCGGCTGCTGACATTGATTCTTTTCAGCCACTTCAGCTCCGGGCGGATACGATCGAAATAAGCGACTCGGATACCGCCGGACCGCACTCGAATGACCGTTTCGACGCGATTGTTGGTACGTCGAACCTCATCGTCCAGCGGCTGAGCTTCAACCGCGATCTTGATTTCGCCGACTTCGGTGGGAACGAACTGCAGGTCGACCGTCAGGTCTTCAGCCCTGCCGGTCGGTCGAATTGTCTTCACGGTGACATTGTCGGCATCCAGCGGAATCGGACTCATCGGACCGGATTCTCCGTTCGGCAGATTGCCTCGCTGTTCCACCAGCACCCTCAGTCTCACGTCGCGGCCTTCGGCGCCGTAGCCCCGAAATCGGACTTTGATCGGCACCACGTTTCGAATGAAGACGTCGCGCGCCACATCCAGTTCGCTGAGGGACACATCGACCGTGGTTTCCGACACTTCAGAGCTGCCGAAGCCAACGGCATAGACGGGCCGGTGCTGTCGCCCGAGCAGACGAGCGGCCTGCACCGGGTCAACATTGCTGCTGCCGATGGCCGCCTGCCTGCCGTCACTCCAGAAAAGGATGGCGGCGATTTTTTCCTGAGTCGCTTCACGCGCCAGATCCTCCAGACTGGCACCGATTGTCGTCAATCGGCCGGTCGCCTCAGGTGGCGGCGTCTGAACAGGAACCAGCCCCTCGGACAGGTCGCGGATCCGTACTTCCAGCGAATCGCCCAGTTCATCCAGCAGCGGTTTGGCGGCCTCAAACAGCTGCAGCAGCGCCGCCCGCCGCGTGATCCCACCGGGAGCATCCGGTGTGGACATGCTGCCGCTGGCATCGAGTACGACGTACAGGGAGGCGTCAGAGCGGTCATCGGACTCCAGAATGGCCGCGGGACGCAGCAGCCACAGCGTCATCAACGCCACCAGTGCCAGTCGCAGTCCCAGCAGAATTCGTTGCCACAGCACCGGCAGGTGTCGCACCTGCCGAGGATAACCCATGGCCACCACGCCCAGCATGGCAAGGCACGCAAGAATCAGCAGTGGCCACGGCCAGACAGGTTCGAAGGCCAGCTTCATGAAGAATTTCAGGACGATTGCAGGGAGTTGAGGAACTGACCGGAAAACTGAGCACAGCGTTCCGTTCTCCGCCGATGATCGGCCCCGGAATTCAGCGATGGAAGCCGGCGATCCTGTTCGGCAGACCGGAACCGCCTGCTGAGGCAGCCAATTGTAGGCGGCCGAGCTGACTCAGCCAACCCGGCCTCCGGTTTACCTCAGTCAGTCACGGTCGAGTCCGTCGAACCCTGTTCCAGACGCTGATAGATCGGCAGATGCCGATAGTACACTTCCAGCGTCAGCACACTCAAAGCCGTCTGATAAAGCTGCCCACCCGTCTGGCCATGACCATCGGTCGGCCGCCAGCTGCCGGCGGCAGGACCTTCACGCACCTGAGTCGTCACCAGGCGTGTGCGCATCTTCAGATTCCACTGATCCCACAGTTCGTCGCCCCAGTGATGCAGCACCTGCGTCGCATAATAGTTGTAGTACATATCTGATGGGCTGGGGCCTCGGCTGGCCAGATAATGGACGCCTTTCTTCAACGGCTCGAAATCACGTCCCCAGCCCAGATACATGCGACATAGCAGGGCGACCGCCGTCATTGAATCCTTTGCTCCTCCGCGGTCCGGAATATATTTGTACTGCGAGCCGTCGGTATCGGCCTGAGCACTGCGCAGAAACAGACGAGCATTGCGCAGGACGCTGCTGGAGACCCGTATTCGCCCGGCACGGGCACTCTGCAGCGCCATGACCTGCCAGCCCACAACAGACGTGTCACCGGGAGAATCCCGGGGCTGATAACGCCATCCTCCACCAACCGGATCCTGAGCCTTTTCGATGAAGTTGACTGCCATGTCGGTCAGCTTCTCAAGGTCCTTGTTCTGCCGATCCAGCGCGTGCGCTTCGCTGATACAGATGGTGGCAAGCCCCTGCACGTACATGCCTGCGTTGCCTTCGTACTGCCCCCGCAGGTCGGCCGTGCCCTGCACAATTTCCGCCTGACTGCCGATGTAACTCAGCCCTTTCTCGACGGTTTCGCGATAAGGTCCGTCGTTCGCATGCGTATGACCGGCCCCCAGAAAGCACAACAGCGCCAGCGACGTGGCACCGACTTCTGTTCGGCTGAAACGTCCGGCCGCAGCCTCCGGTCCGACTCGGGCAAAGTGCCATGATCCGTCCGACTGCTGAATACTCTGCAGCCAGACCAGACCGGCGTTGACGGCCTGTTCACTTTCGACCGTCCCGCCATAACGCTTCACGGCCGCCTGGCGGCCGGCTTTCGATCGCCCGCCGAATTCTCCCTTCCGGTACAACAGCTCCATGTCGGAATCGGTGGGATCCAGTTCCAGTGTGAAGTCCCGGTCTGCCAGGTCGGTGATTTCAAGAGACGTGAGACCGTCGTCCAGATCGGAAATCAACTGCTTCATGTTGCTGTTGGCATCCAGTTCCCGGATCTTTTCGGGCTGCACGATCTCTTCAATTGTCAATATTTCAACATCCTCAGTGGTCGGTTCGGCGCGAGTGACAATGATCCCGAACAGCCTTTCACCGGCATCCGGGGGAAGCACCCACAGCGCCATCAGCAGCGCTGTCAGAGCCAGAAACATCAGGCTGGCCACGTAACTGATCAGCTCTTCCCGATGAAACATCATCCAGATCGGGACCGAGTGTGTAAGAAAGCTACGACTGCGCCCGGCCTGCTTCGCCACCCACCGAGTCCATCCGGGCGGCCGACGTCCGCGCGGACGACGGCGCCGTTGCTTCACCTGAGCCAGGACAGACGCCGCCTGTTCCGACTCCGCGGGCGCGGCCGTCGGCGATTCTATTTCGCTGCCGCCGCCTGGCTGAGCAGCAGATTGAAAGATGCCGGGTTCCATACTGTCGGGCAGAACCGGATGCGGTGAATGGCGAATCAGAAAGGGACGATGCCCGAATCTGGCGTCTGCGGCAGGCAGCCCCGGTACTTAACGGCAACGTCGGTGATTTTTCGACAGGTTTCTGCAGTATATCCGCTCCACACCAAAAAATAGTACTCGTTTTCATCGATGACATCGATTCAGCGATTCCCCGCCGTTCGAACACGCAGAATCCCACAGCGCTGCATCTCTGCTATCTCTGCGGCCACGTCGCCATGTTGCATCTTCCGGAAATCAGAACCGAGGTTGTCGCCACTTTCGCTCGGTGGCTGACAGCAGGCGATCTGCGGCGGCCGGGCCCCAGGTGCCGGCCGGATAGAATTCCAGGCCGGCGGCCGTCGATTCCCAGTGCCTGAGCACGGGATCGACAAACTTCCACGCGGCCAGCAGTTCGTCGCTGCGGGTGAACAGCGTGGAATCACCGCGGATCACATCCAGCAGCAGTCGTTCGTAGGCTTCCGGCAGTTCTCCGCTGAAGTGATCTTCGTAGTCGAACTCCATGGCCACCGGCTGCACGTGATACTGCATACCGGGACGTTTGGTGGAAAATCGCAGAAAGATGGATTCTTCCGGCTGAATGCGCAGCACAAGTTCGTTGGGCCGTGCTTCCACGATGTCACACAGGTTGCCATCGCATTCGACGGTGCTGAACAGATTCAGCGGAGGATGCTTGAACTGGATGGCGATTTCGGTGACGCGCTGTGGCAGTCGTTTTCCGGTTCTCAGATAAAACGGCACGCCGGCCCACCGCCAGTTGTCGATTCCCAGATGCATGGCCACGTAGGTTTCCCGGCTGGAATTCGACGGCACGCGTTCTTCTTCCCGGTAGGCCAGTGCTGGTTTCTTGTTGACCAGTCCTTCCGAATACTGTCCTCGAATGGCCCAGGACTGGCCGCTGCCGGTCGATCCCGGGCGCAGAGCCTGCAGGACCTTCATCTTTTCGTCCCGGATTTCCCGCCCCTGAAACAGGGCCGGTGGATCCATGGCGATCAGACACAGCAGCTGAAGCACGTGATTCTGCAGTACATCGCGCAGAGCACCGGACGTGTCATAGTAAGCGCCACGTTCTCCTTCCATACCGATTGATTCGGCCACGGTGATCTGAACATTGTCCACGTGATTTCGATTCAGCAGTGGTTCGAAGAACGCGTTGCCGAAGCGAAACAACAGGATGTTCTGAACGGTTTCCTTGCCCAGATAGTGGTCAATGCGGTAGATCTGGTCTTCCGTCAGATGGTTCCTGAGCTGTTCGTTGAGAATCTCGGCCGAGTTCAGGTCGTGACCGAAGGGTTTTTCCACCACGACTCGCAGACGATCCCGGTTTTTCCGTTCGGTCGGAATCATGTCCGCGGCGCTTAGTCCTCGCACCGCGTTGTCGAACAGGGCCGGGGCGGTGGCCAGGTAGACCACGCGGGGCGCCCCGGACGCCGTCCCCAGCTGTTGCTCAAGCTGACGTGTGGCATCGTGCAGCTGCTGAAAGTCGGCTTCCGTGCTGATATCAACGCGGCGATAGAACAGTTGTTTCGCGAAGGTATTCCACGCCTCGGTCGTCTCAGCGTCGGCGTTCTCGCCCAATACCGACTGCCGCAGTTCTTCGCGAAACTGGTCGTCCGACTTGTCGCGACGAGCGACGCCGATCACGGCACTGCGTTCGTTCAGGTATCCCTTCTGAGACAGCCGGAACAGCGCCGGAATCAGCTTCCGTGCCGTCAGGTCGCCGGACGCTCCGAAGATCAGGATCGTGGTATCCCCCGCGGAAAGGAAGGAATCGGCCATCATGTTTCTTTCTATTGATTCCGGGACTGCGTCCGCACGGAAATGAATCTAATTGGCGGGGAAGACATGGCTGGATGTTGAGGAACACGGTCTGTGACCACTACGCTGTCGCGACGCCGTTTGCCTCTGTCCCGCGGTGTGCCGGGAAGGTATCGTTCTGCGGCGGCGGGTGCCACTCGGGCAGCGACCATAGCAACACTTCAGACAAAGCTGATCAGATGAAAATCGGAATTCTGGCAGATATCCACGACAATGTGGATAATCTGCGTCACGCCATCAGTCTGTTCAACGCCCTGAAGTGTGAACTCATCCTGCTGGCCGGAGACTTCGTGTCGCCGCTGGTGGTTCCTTCCATGAGAAAGCTGACTGGCCGGGTGGTGGCTTGTTTCGGCGACAACGACGGCAACCAGCGAGGCATCATTGGTGGCATGAAAATTGTGGGAACCCTGGGTTACGGCCCGTTCTGCCACCAGACCAAAGATGGCCTGAAAATTGTGATGGCTCATCAGCTGAATGAACTTCGGGACTGTCTTGGAGACGCCAACGTGGTGGTATTTGCGCACACGCACCGCCCCAGCATCGTGGAAGATAAACATGGGCGTCTGTTTATCAATCCCGGCGAAGTGGGCGGCTGGATGTTTCGACGGCCGACGGTGGTCGTTCTGGATTCTCAGACGCGGCAGGCCGAACTCATTGATCTGCCGGCCATGTCGCCGGGCGTCATTATTCCCGAGCCCGGGTAACAAGTGGAAGCATCCTGGGTAATTGTCGGCACCTTCCGAGGTAGACTACTTCAAGTCTTGCCTGGTGACCTGCCGAGTGGTTCGTGAAGCGGCCTACCGCCGAAGAAAAACGGGAAAACCACGTGCACAGGCACGACCAGGCGAGGCGAAAACTTGCTTCTGAGCCTGCTGGCTGGTACCGTCTTCGGATGATCGAGCGTTGTTTTTCGACGCTCGATGGCGTCTGCCTTCCACCTGTTGCCGTCTGCTCGCTGTGTTACACGCAGCGTCTCCGGCCCCACCACACAATTCCGGAATCTGGAATCACGGGCTTATGCACACCCTTCGCATTTTCGGTGTTCTCGCGGCGTTTTGTTTCAGCGGTTCCCTGATGGCTGATGAAGCGGCCGCGACGGATGCTCCGGTCAGCTTTCACAAACAGGTGAAACCCATCCTGCAGGCGAACTGCCTGGGCTGCCATCAGCCAGCTCGAGCGGGCGGTGCCTACATCATGACAGATTTCGCCAGTCTGTCGGGCGCCGGTGAAAGCGGTGACGCCGCAATCGTGCCGGGCAAACCGGACGAAAGCTATCTGGTGAGTCAGATTACGCCGACGGACGGTTCTGCGGCCATGCCGCAGAAGGGCAAACCTTTATCGGACGTGGAGATCAACCTGATACGGCGGTGGATTGCCGAAGGCGCGAAGGACGATACACCACCGTCGTCGAAGGTGCAGTACACGCGCGACAATCCTCCGGTGTATGCTCTGCCTCCGGTCGTCACCTCACTTGATTTTTCTCCCGACGGTGAACTGCTGGCCGTTGCCGGTTTCAATGAAGTGCTGCTGCACAAGGCCGACGGGTCCGCGATTGCGGATCGACTGGTGGGACTGTCCGAGCGCATCGAATCGGTTCGGTTCTCACCGGACGGGACACGTCTGGCTGTCACCGGTGGACAGCCCGGACGACTGGGTGAGGTGCAGGTCTGGGATGTTGCGAAGCGGGAACTGCTGTTGTCGCACAGTGTGACCTTTGACACGGTTTACGGGGCCAGCTGGTCACCAGACGGGACGCTGATCGCCTTCGGTTGTTCTGACAACACGGTACGGGCGATCAACACCGAAACCGGGGAACAGGTCCTGTTCCAGGGGGCTCATGATGACTGGGTTCGCGACACGGTCTTCACCGTAGAAGCAGAAAGCCCGCACCTGCTGTCGGTCTCTCGGGATATGACAGTGAAGCTGACTGAAGTGGAAACGAATCGTTTTATCGACAACGTGACCTCGATCACGCCGAAAGCCCTGAAGGGCGGCGTCAACAGCATCGCCCGTCATCCCGATCGAGATGAAATCGTGGTCGGTGGAGCGGATGGTGTGCCCAAGGTGTACCGTGTATTTCGAATTACCGCCCGCAAGATCGGTGACGATGCCAACCTGATCAAGACGCTGCAGCCCATGGCGGGGCGTGTGTTTGGTGTGGCCGTCAGCCGGGACGGCAGCCGCATCGCGGCCGTCAGTTCTCTGGACGGCCGGGGCGAACTGTCGGTCTACAGTTACGAATTCGACACCGATCTGCCGGCCGACCTGAAAGCCATCAGCGCTAAACGTGTGCGCGATCGAAAACCGGAAGAACAGCAGAAGCTGGATGAATATCGGTCGAAGGATATTCAGCGTATCGTGGACATGAAGTTTGATGAAAGTTCGATGTACGCCGTCGCCTTCCATCCCGGCGGTCGACAGGTGGCCGCGGCGGGAAGTGACGGCACTATTCGCCTGATCGACACAGAGACAGGGCAGCCGATTTCAACCTTCGCCGCCGCTCCGGTTGGTGAACACAGTGAACAGCGACAGCCGACCAGTGTGGACGATCTTGTCTGGACTGATTCTCCGCTGCTGAATCCGGAATCGCTGCCTGAAGGAGCCACCGTTACCGGCCTGCAGGTGCAGCCTGAGTCCATCACGCTGCATGGTCCGTTTGATTACACCCAGCTGCTGGTGTCGGCTTCACTGGACACCGGCGATGTCGTCGATGTCACGCGGCTGGCGAAGCTGCAGCTGCAGGGTGAGGCTGTTGAAGTGACCGGCTCCGGCTTTGTGCGGGCCCGGCAGGATGGGCAGGCGACACTGTCCGTTCAGGTCGGAGACAGCACGGCCCGGATTCCAGTCACGGTATCAGGGCTGGATCAGCCATTCACTGCTGATTTCAGACGACATGTCAATCCAGTTCTGTCGCGCGTTGGCTGTAACCAGGGAACGTGTCACGGAGCGGCCAAGGGCAAGAACGGATTCAAGCTGTCCCTGCGGGGCTATGATCCGATTCTGGACATCCGAGCGTTCACCGATGACCTTGCCTCACGCCGGACCAATATTGCTTCTCCGGCCGACAGTCTGATGCTGCTGAAAGCCACGGGTGTCGTGCCGCACGTCGGCGGCCAGCTGTTCCGCCGCAACAGCAACTACTACGAAATTCTAAGAAACTGGATCGCCTCCGGCGCCAGGCTGGATCTTAATACGCCACGAGTCGTGTCAATTACGATCGCTCCTGAAAAGCCCGTGATTCAGCGGCTGAATTCCACGCAACAGGTCCGGATTATGGCCACCTACGCCGACGGATCGACACAGGATGTCACGCGCGAAGCCTTCATTGAAAGCGGAAACACAGAGGTTGCCGTCACCAACCGCTGGGGCCTGATGACGGCTGTCCGCCGCGGTGAGGCACCGATTCTGGCTCGCTATGAAGGTGCCTATGCGGCCACCACGCTGACCGTGATGGGCGATCGTACGGGCTTCGAATGGAAGCCGCCGGAAACATGGAGCCCGATCGACGATCTTGTTGCGGCCAAATGGGAACGGATGAAGATAGAACCGTCGGGGCTTTGCACCGATGCCGAGTTTCTGCGCCGCGTTCATCTGGACCTGACCGGACTGCCTCCGACGGCCGAGCAGGTTCGCGGATTTCTGGCTGATGACCGCGACACCCGGGTTAAACGGGCTGAAGTCGTGGATCAGCTGATCGGCAGCGATGCGTTTGTGGAATACTGGACCAACAAGTGGGCCGATCTGTTGCAGGTCAATCGCAAGTTTCTGGGACCGGAAGGCGCAGCGGCGTTTCGAGCATGGATTCGTAACGAAGTACAGGCCAACACGCCTTATGATCAGTTTGTGCAGAAGGTGATCACAGCCGACGGCTCGAACAAAGAAAACCCGGCCGCCTCGTATTTCAAGATCCTGCGTGACCCCGTGGACATCATGGAGAATACCACACACCTGTTTCTGGGCGTGCGGTTCAACTGCAACAAGTGTCACGACCATCCGTTTGAAAAGTGGACACAGGACCAGTACTACCAGACCGCCGCCTGGTTCGCCCGGGTCGGGCTGAAGGCCGATCCCGCCGGCGGAAACAAGAAGATCGGCGGCACGGCAGTGGAAGGAGCCAAGCCGTACTATGAAGTCGTCTTCGAAAAACCGGACGGCGAAGTGACTCATGATCGTACCGGCTCCGTTACGCCGCCCGAATTTCCGTACAATTGTGAACACAAGTCACCGGAAAACGCGACTCGTCGGCAGCAGCTGGCCGCATGGATCACATCACCGGACAATCGCTACTTCGCTCGAAGTTATGTGAACCGGCTGTGGGGATATATGCTGGGGGTCGGAATCAGAGAACCGATTGACGATCTGCGAGCCGGCAATCCGCCCACCAATCCCGAACTGCTGGATCATCTGGAACAGGAATTTCTGAGCAGCGGTTTCAACGTCCGCCACGTGATGCAGCTGATCTGCAAATCACGGACATACCAGCTGTCGCTGGAAACCAACAAATGGAATGAAGACGACACTCAGAATTATTCGCATGCCATCGCCCGTCGGCTGCCCGCAGAAGTTCTGTACGACACGATTCATCAGGTGCTGGGGGCCAAATCGAAGATTCCGGGCGTGCCCGAAGGAACTCGGGCTGCGGCCATTCCGGATGCCGGCGTCACCACCCCGGACGGGTTTCTTGCCAATCTGGGGCGTCCGGTGCGTGAAAGTGCGTGCGAATGCGAACGATCGGCAGACCTGCAGCTGGGGCCCATCATGGCATTGATCGGTGGTCCGACCGTCGGTGCCGCCCTCGACGATCCCGACAGCGACCTGACTCGTCTGGTCAAGAACATCACCGACGACCGCCAGCTGGTTGATGAACTGTTTGTCCGTATTCTGAATCGCCCGGCGATGGATTCCGAAATTGACGCCGCGCTGGCGACGATGAGCGAGATTGAAAACGATAATCAGCAGGTACAGAAGATGCTGGCCGAACGCGAGGCGTGGTGGTCTGAAGAAAAGCCGAAGCTGGAAGCGGCGCGGCAACAGGCCATTGCAGATGCCAACGCAGATCTGGCGGCCTACGAACAGTCCATAGCCGCCCGTCGTGCCGCAGAGGAAAAAGCACGGCAGGAAAAGCTGGCACAGGTTCAGGCCGACTTTGATACTTACAACAGCCAGCTGGCAACTCATGCGGACGCTTACCTGACGGCCAACAAATCCGATGTGGAATGGTTTCTGATGGAACCAGCCAGCCTTGCATCGCCCGGTGGTATCACGCTGGAAGCTCTGGAAGACCGGTCCATCCGGGCCACCGGTGCTGTTGATCAGGGAGCCTACACCATCACCGTCAAGACGTCGCTGAACGACATCACCGGTTTCCGTGTCGAAGCTCTGCAGGATCCGGCAACAAAGGGCAACGGTCCGGGGCTGCCGGAAAACGGCAACTTTGTGGTGACGGAATTCGAGGTTCAGGCCGCTTCTGCCGGCAAGCCGGACGAATTTCAGAAGGTTCCGCTGCAGAATGCCAAAGCCGATTTTCTGCAGGCTGGTTTCAACATCAGTCTTGCCATTGACGGAAATGCGGGCAATCAGAACGCATGGGCCGTGGCCAACGCTGGCGGCGTGACTCACTGGGCGACCTTCGAAACGAAACAGCCGGTTGGTCACAAGGACGGGACCGTTCTGAAGTTTGTAATTCATCAGAACCACAACGCAAAACAGCACCTGCTGGCTCGTTTTCGCATCTCAGTCACCCGGAATGCTCAGCCGGGACTAAGTCTGCCAGAAAGCCTGAATGCGGTGGCCAGGATTCCGGCCGACCAGCGGACAGAACGCCAGACCACGCTGCTGACTGACTGGTTCCGAAAATCAGACGCCACACTGATCGCAAAGACGGCTGCTCTGAATGAAGCGAAGAAGCCGCTTCCGGAAGATCCGGGCGTCACCGAGCGAAAAGAACGAATCGCGTTCATCAGTCAGGAAATTCCGGTAGATGGTCGACTGGTCCGCCTTCGCGAAGACGTGCAGTACAGTGCCCGGCAGCTCGAATCGCGGCGACTGACGGCCGCTCAGGACCTTGCCTGGGCGCTGATCAACACGCCCGCGTTTCTGTTTAATCATTGATCGATGGTGATCGGCCGCCTTCTGTTGCCGATACGAATCCTGCGATTTAGAAACGTTCGATCAATAACTGACTGGTTGGTCGCCTTTCGCTCTGCGAAAGGACGCTCTTTCGCTCCGCGAACGGCGACCAATCAGTGATCGGACGCTTTGAGCATTCAGCCGCCGTGGCGGTCCACGATTTCCTTTGGCGACACGGCTCGGTGTTCGTCTGCCGAAAGATAAGCAGCGTCAACCATCGCCATGGTCCACAGGTTGTCGCGACCATCGCAGGACGGAACCGTCCCCGATTCCAGTGCTGTCATCAGATCTGCCATCGGACCAATGAACGCGTCGGGAAACCAGGCGTCCTGCCAGCGCGGCTGGTGCCACCGGCCCTCGTCATTGATTGTTGAGTAATCCAGAGTACTCGGAACTTTTTCCGGATAGCCGGGCCAGCC
This sequence comes from Fuerstiella sp., assembly GCA_040222735.1. GTDB lineage: Bacteria > Planctomycetota > Planctomycetia > Planctomycetales > Planctomycetaceae > Fuerstiella. Next base: position 54,991 of record JAVKCM010000148.1, read on the forward strand.
GATGGTGCCTTTTGCCAGCCCGGCCGTGCCCTCGACGCGCCACTGAATTCGAATATCTTCTGCCGCTCCTTCCCGGGCCGGGCCTGCCCAGACGTCATCCCACGAGGATGCTCGGACGCCGCTGTCATATTCCAGAATCGACAGCACGATTCCGTCATGGTGTGCGAACTGCCGACTGGTGCGTGGGTCGGGCCGCACACTGGCAAAGATGCGATCCGGTGTGCCCAGCCAGTAACGGAAGGTGTCCAGATGGTGAATACTCATGATCCGCAGCGTGACCCATCCCTGCCGCTGCTGCCAGGGCATCCAGTGCGGAATGGCACGCATGTCGATGGTCGCCAGCACCGGTTCCCCCAGGGTTCCGGACTGCAGCAGGTGCCGGCAGGCGCGTACCGAATGGTCAAATCGCATATTCTGATTGACAGAAAGCGTGACTCCCGCCTGAGCGCAGCGATCGACGATCTGTCGTGCTTCGCCGTAGCTGCGTCCGAGCGGCTTCTGGGCCAGAATGCCCTTCAGATGATGTTCACCGGAAATGGCTCGGTAAATGACGTCGGCCTGACAGTCGGGGGGAACCGCGACGTCAAGAACGCGCACGTCCTGTCGTGCGGTCAGTTCTTCGACGCTGCTGCAGACATGGGAAATCTGATGACGAGCCGCGACTCGTTCTGCATTTTCCCTGGTGCGGGACGTGATCGCCACGGGATTCAGGCCGTGATTTCTGTACGCCACAAGATGGCAATCGGCCATGATAAATCCGGACCCGACACAACCGATGCCGATCGATCGGTCCTGCGGCAGAGGGCAATTGACAGCGTCAGCAACTTCGTCCGGCCGCATAAACTTTTCTTTCACAGAAACGCACCGTGGTTGAGCATCAGGCCGGAACGCCGTCGCCGACGTCGCCGGTGCGGTAGCATCGCAGGAAATCCGGGCGAATTCCACAACCTGAGGTGCTGATTCAGGGTGAGAGGGTGTGCAAGCAGCCCGACAGACTGACGCAGTCGTCCGGTCTTCGCAAGGCGCAGAAAAGGGCGTTTTCTGATCCGAACCGCAGTATACGCAACAAGGATCCGCCGCTCGGAACGGCGACGGAATCGCGGGCCATCAGAACCACCACCGATGTCCCCGTGCAAGCCCTATTTCGCGGTACGTGATGACGTGTTATTCTGGGGCGCTGATTGACTGAACTGAAGTCTGTTCTGCACGAGATTTCTATGTTGAAAGTTCTGTTCACTGTGCTGCCGACCACCGTGATGCTGGCGGGCCCGCTATTGTTTTCAGCTTCGGCAAATGCTCAGAATCTGTCTGTCGTAGAGCGGCGCCGAGACCTGTACCAGACTCGTCGACAGGAAATACTGCTGAATCTGCGACACGAGATCTCGGCATTGAGCACGTACTGTCATGAAAACGGCATGGGACAGGCAGCTCTGGATCTCACGGCCCTGTCTCTGGACCTGACTCAGCCGACAGCCGACTATCAGCCCCCCCGGCTGGTCCAGCTGCCGTTGAGCCAGCGGGTGGCCGAAGACGAAAACCACTGGCGAAGACAGCTGAAACGACTGCGTGAGGACAGGGCCAAAGAACTGTACATCCTGGCCAGGCAGGCTCTGCGGGCCGACCTGCCTTCACTGGCCTACAGTATTATCGGAGACGTACTGCGACTTGATCCGGACCACAGTCACAGCCGGTCCGTCCGCGGCGAACAACTGTTCTTTGATCGCCTGCGAGAAGACGACCCCGCCTATGCCGGCGAATGGGTATCGCCGTTTGAGGCACGGCGGCGCAGCGGCAGCAACCCGGAAACCAATCACCCGGTCTATGGCTGGATACCCGTCAGCCACGTCGCTCGCTACGACGAAGGCCTGCGGCCGTGGCGCGGCAACTGGGTTTCTGTTCAGAAAGAAGCCGCGCTGCGTCAGGATTTCCGGAACGCCTGGGAGATTTCGTCAGAACATTTCCTGGTGAAAACAAACACCAGTCTGGAAGAAGGTGTTGTCATTTCCCGCAAGCTGGAGACCTTTCATGCATGGCTGAAGTCAAATTTTGCCGCCTTTTTTGATACCCCGCAGGCACTGGAAGAACGCTTCGAACTGGCTCAGACGCGGCGCCGCAGCACGCGTTCAGCCAATCCCATGGAAATTCATTACTACGCCACGCGGGATGAATACAATCGGCGTCTGAAAGGCAAGATTCCGCCTGACCGGGTCACCAACGGCCTGTACTGGGAACCGGACCGCACCTGCTATTTCTTTCGCAATCCCGAAGATCCCGATCACCGCACCGTCTTTCACGAAGCGACTCATCAGATTCTGGATCTTGCCACGCTGGACGACCGACTGGCCGCAAGCCGCAAACGCAGACTCGTGCTGCGACAGCCGCGCCCCGTCCCCTGGCGGTTGTGTGAAAACTCGAACTTCTGGATCATCGAAGGCCTCGCCAGCTATTTCGAGTCGTTTGAAGTTCACGACGGCCGGGCTTCCGTCGGACGTCCCGACTACATTCGCTTCGTGGGCGCCCGACAAAGATATCTTCAGGACAATTTCTATGTTCCGCTGCAGATCTTCTGCAGTCTGGGCCACGACGACTTCATGGGACATCCCAACTTTGCTCAGTTCTATACGCAGTCTTCCGGTGTGGCACATTTTCTGCTGCACTACGAAAACGGCATGTACCGGGATGATCTGGTCCGCCTGCTGTCTGCCGTGTATCGCCCGGATCTGCGGGACGTCACAAAAGAACCTTCGCTGGAAGAAATCTGCGGAGTGAAATTTGCGACTCTTGATCAGCAGTACCGAGAACACCTGGAGAACCTGCCGTAGCCCGGGAGGTTCCCCAAGCTGGTCCAGCCCGTCTCGGTGCGGCCCCGCCCGTATCGGTGCAATCCGGTGCAGGCTGGGCTGCCAGCACTGCGGCAGCGGTCACCGGGTTGTGGCAACCTGTCCGGATACCGTAGCGGAGCTCGCCAAGAGCTTGTTGATTTAATGGAAACCCACGCCGGTTGTGGTCGGGTCTCCTGACCCGACCACAAGATCGACCGAAGGTCTCCCGGTGCGTTTCACGCCGATGTGAGGGGCGGTCGGGAGACCGCCCCCAACAAAAGGAGACTGGCGATGCTGAACGCAAAAGAAACTTCATCCGGATGATTTTCTTGGATCTGCTGTTTCGAAGCGTGAACACGACACGTAGGATAAGTGCTCTTACGTGGGGTCGGGCAACCTGGGCCTGTGGCATCAGGGACTTTGTGCCTTTGTTCTGCCGCGTGTTCAGTTCTGTTCCCGTTTGCAGATCGTGCCGTCCCGCCTTCTTCCTTAAGATTATGTTGCACAGGATCAACACAGGTCATGCAGCGCAGGAAAAGCCGCGGCACTGTCAAAGTGGAGGCTCTGGAACAACGTCTGCTGCTGAGCGCTGACGTTGTGGAGCAGGAGCCCAATGACGTGCTGCAGGACGCCAATCGTTTCAGTGAGAGCGGCATTCTGAGTGGTGTCTTCGCGACCGAAAGCGATCAGGACCTGTTCGTTTTTTCGCTCGGGCAGGGAGACAGCGTTACGATCGATCCGGCATATGCGGCGACCGCGGCAGGGGACCGACAGTTTTTTGTGCCGTTCGACCTGCTGGATTCTGACGGGACGCTGATTGTGCGATCTCGGGACGTATGGCAGCAAAGCTTTGTTGCCGCAGCGTCCGGCGATTACTACATACGGTTTCACACGGACAGTGTGTTTGGTGCTGTGAATCAGGACTACGCTGCGCGAGTGACGCTATCCTCATTTGCGGGCGTCATGGAAGTCGAACCCAATGATACTCGCGGCCAGGCGACGGCCGCCTTGCCGCCGCTCTACGTGCGGGGGCAGCTGCAGAATGCAATGGATCGAGACGTGTTTTCCTTCGACGTCCAGGCCGGTCAGGTGATCACCGTCGATCTGGCCACGGCGGCAGAATTTCCTCAGACAGAACTTTTCGGACCGGATGCCGCGCGTGTTGCCGTCGACAGCGATGGACTCGGACTGGCGGTTGAAGCTTTCGAGACCGGAACCTGGTCACTTGAATTCTCAAGAGCGAACTCGGCTACCGCCCCTCTGGCCTATGTCGCCAGCGTGACGGTGGATGATGACGCGATCCTTGTCGCCGAATCCGGCGACTCACTTTCCACAACCACCGGCACCTGGACACTCGGATCGGCTGCCACTCGACGAGCCGGCGTTCTGAGCAGCATGGACGATGTTGACGTGTATGCTGTCCATGGCAACGGGCTGGAACACTTCCGGTTCGACCTGCGTTCCGCCTCAGCAGACAGTCTTGCCATGGCAGGTCGCCGCGTCAGTCTGCTGAATGAATATGGTCAGTTGATCGCGTATGCCGAAGGCGCTGACTTCCGCTACGACGAATTACCCGCCCTGTCGACACCGGGGCGCTACCTGTTGACGATTCAGGCCACTTCGCCGCTGGGGCTGGGCGCCTATTCGCTGGCCGGAAGCACCACACGCATGTTCGCTCATCAGCGTGATACGCCGCTGTATTTCTTCGACTTTGACCAACAGCTGCCACAGCATCTGGGTCGTGAGTTTGAAGAGGCCTTTCAGAACACTGATGTCATTCCGTTTCTGGTGGGCTGGTTCGAGACGCTATACGATCGTTTTGACGTCGACGTCACGACACTGCGACCGTTTGAGCAGCTCGACTATATTGCTCAGGGGATCGGACAGTTCGAAGGGACCACCAACAACGGAAGTGGTCACATCGGCTATCGAACGGCGGCTGGTGATTCAGTGGCCGATTCGCAGTATGCCTACAATACCGGCACCATTAATCATGAATTCGGACACGCCACCACTCTGAACCACGTTCGGGATATTCTGCAGCAGGTGACCTGGCGCAACATCGGCAAAGGGTTGTTTCCCGGCAGCAGTTTCGGTTTCTCTGGCAACGGCGCCGTCGCCACCGGCAACACGATCAACCACACAGACCAGGCCGACTGGGTGCTGCAGTCCGGCAGCCAGATCACAGAACCCGTCGCCGGCGGAGTGCTGAACCTGAATCCGCTGCTTCGCGAAACTCAGATCGAGTTCGCCGACGGACCGGTGTACTCTGTTGACGCCGCTCCGCATCACGTGGTGTCAGGAGATTTTAATGGTGACGGGTGGAAAGATCTGGCGACTGCCAATTCGGGAACGGGGTCCATCAGCGTGCTGTTTTCAGCTCCGGACGGCCAGCTGTCAGATCCGATCCGTCTGGATGTCGGCCCGGACGCTGACTTTGGAAACACGCTGGCGGCAGTAGATGTTGATGGCGATCAGATTGACGACCTGGTTCATGCCGATTACGCCGTCGCAGGAACCGTCAGTGTCTGGCTGGGAGCCACCGACCGGGTATTCCAATCGGTCACGCCGTCTGCCGCCGGCAGTCGGGCGACGTCTCTGGCAGCTGCCGATTTCAACGGCGACGGAAGACCGGATCTGGCGGTTGCAAATTACTTCAACCACACCGTGTCGGTGTTGTCCGGTAACGGTGACGGAACTTTCAGCCTCAGCGCCACCCTGGTCAGTGGTGGTCGTCGCGGCAGCGAAGTGGCGGTGGCGGATCTGACCAACGATGGTCTGCTGGATATCATTCTGGCCGATCAGCTGGGGGGAACGTTGACCACGTTCTTCGGTGAACCTGAAGGATCGTTTGGTCCGGCCACGGACTATGTGGTGACAGGATCGCCGCAGGATATGCGAACGCTCGACCTGAATGGTGATGCCTTTCCGGACCTGGCGACAATTGACAGCCTGCAGGGTACTGTCGATCTTTATTTCAATGATGGCAGCGGTGGCCTGATTCACGCTGACACCGCGACCGCTTCGCCCGGGGCGAGGTCGATGGAAGCGGCGGACGTCAACGGAGATGGAAGGACCGACCTGATTGTCCCCGCGCGCGACAGCCTTACGCTGGACATCCTGATCAACAAAGAAGGCACGCAGTTTTCACGCCCGGTTCAGTTTCACGCGGGCGGTGCCCGCGAATCGGGTGTTCTGGTCACCGACTGGAACGGCGACTCCTATGCTGATATCTGGCTGGTTGACAATCGCACGAACACACTGAGGCTGTTGACGGGGAAAGACAACGATCTGCGTGATGACCGTGTCGTTGTTCACGGCCAGATTGATGCGGCTGCCGATGTGGACGAATTTGAACTGACCGTCGTGGCGGGCGATCAGTTTTCCTTTGATATCGACGCGGCAGAATTTCAGTATCCATTGAATGCCGCTTTGACGCTGACCGGTCCCGCAGGGAATATCGTCGCGTCCAACGCCACTGCCATGGACCGGGAAAGCGGATTCACATCTGTCGATCCTTACCTGGTTCACACATTTCAGCAAAGCGGCACTTTCCGGCTGCAGGTTCATTCTGAACGGCAAACCACAGGAAAATACCGTCTGAAGGTGACTCACGGTGATGCCTTCGACACAGACGGCCCTCGACTTCTGCGGGCCTACCCTCAGCAGGGCCAGTCGATCGAACAGACGCGGCAGCTGCTGTTCTGGTTCAACGACAAGCTGGATCCGGAATCGTTTTCGTCAGAGACCATTCGTGTGATCGGTGCTTCGTCCGGCGTAAGATCGGGAACCGCATATTTTGATCCGCTGTTCAACGTGCTGATCTGGCAAAGTGATACCCTGCTGCCTCTGGATAACTATTCGGTCACGCTGGACGGACTGGTCGATTTACGCGGGAATCGTCTCGATGGAGAGCTGCCTGACGTCAGTTTTCCACGAGTTTCCGGAGACGGTGTACCCGGGGGCTCGCTGAGTTATTCGTTTCAGATCAGTTCGCCGGTCAACGAAGCTGCCACCGTGACTTCACTTTCTGTTGAAGCCACGGACTACAACACCCACGTGCTTCAACTTCGCTTCTCTGATCATCTGGACATGCGGCAGGCACAACTCAGCGATCTCGAACTGACAGCGGCCGGCCCCGATAACGTGTTCGGAACCGCCGACGACTGGAGGGTGGCCACGGATCTGTTCTACGCTCGTCAGTACGATCTGCCCGACAACGTCGGCGTTTTTTACGTCCTGACCCGTGGCTTCCTCGAATCCGGTCGCTATCGGCTGGATGGGACAGTCGTCGATGAAGCCGGCTTTGGCGTGACCGTAGCCGAAACGCTGGACGTGCTGCCCATGACATTGAACCACGGTGTCTCAGTCGTCGATCTGAGTTTTCAACCAGGTCAGGTAGCTGAGACCAGCGTGCGTGATGCGATCGAGGTTCGATTCAGCAATCGCATCGACCGGGCTACGCTGACGCCGGACAACTTTCGGGTACGATACTCGGCCGATACGCGTTTTTTTGAAACCGACGATGTCTTGATTCAGGAGGCGGACGGAGTCATCGACTGGGATGGCGCAACACTGACGGCCACGTTTCAGCCAGCAGTCCCTCTTCAGGACGGGTTCTATCTGGTCGAACTGATCGGGCAGCCCGGCGGCATTACCGACCTGCATGGCAACCTGCTGGATGGCGAGTACCTGGACTCCAGCATCAATGGCGCCTCGCGGTGGAATCTTTACCCTGACAAGGCTTCCGGCGACGGACGCCCCGGTGGCGACTATCGAGCGGTCTTCGGTCTCGCTCCGGCCACGAACCAGCCGCCCACACTGGATATCATTGGCGACAAATCGATCGATGAAGGAGGCCGGCTGATCTTTACGGCTCACGCCACAGACG